>CAYQBV010000362.1:0-4468 GCA_964415705.1 uncultured Chthoniobacter sp.
CGGCTGTTCCTTTCCAGGCTCCGATCCACGCTTCGAGCTCCGCTTTGCGTTCGTGGATGGCGAGGAGCTGGGCATTACCGCTGGATGCGGCGAGTTCGCGAATGGAGCGGATGTCGGCAGAAGGCGTGGCCGGTAGCGGGGGCTCGCCGCCCGCGGTCTCGGCGAGCGCGATAAGCTTTAGAAGAAAGCTCGCCGCGGCCGGGGACTCTTCGTTGTTGCGCGCGGTGACTTCGAGTTTCTGAAAAAGACCGCGGAGGGCCAGTCGCTGGGAGGTATTCAGCGGTGGGACATCGACATGGAAGACAGCGGATCCGACCTGATTCTGCGGCAGGGCGGCGACGGTGGTGGGGTTCCCGTTGACGGTCGCCCGGACGTTGCCCGCGGCGGTGAGGATGTAGAGGGCGCCGTCGATGGCGTCCTGGGGCCAGCCGAATGGTCCGCCGCGGAAGTGCTCGCGGACTTCGCGACCTTTGCGACCCGCACCGATGAAGTCGCGCACGGCCCGGCAGACGGGATGGCGATCAACCTCGCCCTGATAGCCGAGAACACCGAGGGCTCCCACATCGCCCGCACGCGCCTTGGCGACGACCTGCGGCCAGCGCGAGTCATCGGCATCCGCAAAGCTCGGGAACAGGCGATGGAGCGCAGCCTTGGCCGCGTCTTCGACTTTGTCGGCGAGCTCGACCCCGTTGGTCTCTTCTCCGCCACCGAGGAAGATCTTGCCGCGACCGAGGATGTAGTCGAGTGCCTGCTGGATGCTGAGGGCCGCGACATCGCGTTGCGTCTCAACTGACTTGCGCGCCTCGACGGCCGGATCTCCGGCGGCGCGGGAATGAGACTCCAAGGTTTCAACGGCGGCGCCGTGGGAGGCGATGGCGTCCCGCAAGTCTTCGTGCCGCTCGCGGGGGATGTAACCGAAGAGCATGGGGCTGTCGGTCCCGGCAGCTTGGGCGTCGGCCCGCACGGCTTTCTCGTCTTCCGCCCAGCCGTGACGGAGCCAGAGGGTGACGTCGTCCGCGCTTTGCACCGGGCGGGCTTGCGAGAGATGGCGGGCAAGCTTGCGGGTTTCCCGTGAGGCGCCCTGCTGAAGGATGAGAGCCTTGAGTTTTGCTCCAACGGCTTCGGTCAGCAGCTCTTCGCGTTTGGTATTCAGACGCGCTTCATCGCCGAGCAGGCGGGTTTTTCTGCTGGCGAAATCGTGCGTCCAGCTCGCGCTCTCGGGAGTCTGAAGACGATATTCTGTCTCGACAGTCATCAAGTCTCCCCGAGCAACGAGGACGGCGAGAAGTGGAGGGATGCTCTGCCGCAGCCCCGCACTGTCGCGGGCGAGGTCTTCGACCAGCAGATCGGCGAGCGTCTCGGCGGTGGCGCGAACGCCATCGTCGGCTCCCGCTTCGCGGGGCAGGCGGCTGATGAGGTAAATCAGCGCGCAGAGACTGGACCGCAGCTTGCCTTCGTCGGTGCCGTCGCGCTGCCGCAGGATAATTTCGTGGTATTCGCGTTGGAGAGTCCCGGTGTTGAGCAGATCGGACGAAACCTGATCGTAGATGAAGTCGGCGGCTACGACGGTGCCAAGGGTTCGGTTCGCGGTCGCGCGCGCGGCATCAAAGACGATCTTGAGCTGGGTGCGCAACTGCGCCGTGGTGCCCGAGCTGTCGGTGTTGCGCAGGACCTTTTCCCAAAAACGCCGGCGCGTCGGCAGCAGTGGATAGTCCTCCACCAGCACCGCGTCGTCTGTGCTGCGCGCGGCGAGGCGCGTATTCTGGAGGTGTCGGCTGATCTCACCCTGGTTCCTGTCGAGTTCGGCGCGGATGGTTTCCACGCACTCGGGCTTTTTCGCGAGCACGGTCTGGCGGATGACGTTTTCCACGTCGGTGTCGGAGAGCGGCACCTTGATGGCAAAGCGGGCTTGCAACCGCTGGAGACTGGGCGTCGTGTTTAACGCGGATTGGCCCGTGGCGACCAAGAGGACCCGGCTATCAAGATCGGTGCAGAGGTGCTCGGCGATTTCTTGGACGTCGTGCGCCCGCTGCATTTTGTCACCGATGAACTGCTGCACCTCATCGACGACGAGCAGCAGGCAGGGAAGCTGGCCTTCGGCGGCGTAGAGCTGACGAATCAGCGCCAGGGTTTCGGCGATGGTGGGTGACGTGGCATCCGGGAATTGGGCGCGCAAAGCGGCCTGGGCATCCTTGGCGGAACCGAAACGCGCATCGGCTGCCACGAGGGCGTCAGCCAGGACCGTTGAGACGTAGAGGCGTTTGATTTCACGCGCGAGATCGGTGTTCTTCGTGGCAAGATGCTGCTCCACTTTTGCGCGGAGTTTCTCGCTTTCGAGCCAGAGGAGGAAGCGCGCCGTCCCGAGCTTTTCCGGAAACTGCCGGGCACGCAGCAGCAACTCGATGAAGGCGAGTCGCACATTGTCGGCGGTGCCCGCACCGAGGGTTCCCGCAGCCGCCGCCAGCCCGCCGAGAGGACGGGCGCGATTCGATAGCTCGACAAATTGATCCGCGACGTTGCGGGGGAGCCGGGCAAGCGAGCGCGCGGAAGCACCGTCTGGGAAATGATAGTCCGCCCAGAGATAGCGGAGCATCTTGACGAGGTGCGATTTGCCGCTTCCGAAGAACCCGCTGACCCAACCAGCCCGCTGCTCACCGCGACCGAGGTCGCCAAGGTAGGCATTGAGAATCCGCTCCAGGCCGCGCGCGTATTCACCGTCGCACACAAATGTCTGCAACTCGAAGCGGAGCGTGCGGAGTTGCTGTTCGTCGCCCGCGAGTTCGGCGACTTTCGAGACCCCGTTGTTCAGCAACTCGGTGGCGAGCGGGTCGTGGAGAAAAAGGTCGCGGTTGATCATCGAGCGAGGGGGTTGTCGGCGCAGGTGATCGGCGTGGCGAGGTAATTGAAACCGTCGCGCGCATTCATGAAGCGGAAGATGTTCTGCTGACGCTCACCGGGGAATAAGACGAGCAGGCGACCACGAACGTCCTCCTCCACCCCCGTGAGCACCCGTGAAATTCGGACGAAGTCGAACAGGGTGCCGACGCCCAGAACGCAGACGAGGGTGGAGGCATCGGCATCGGCGCAGGCTTCGCGGATGAGAGTGATGACCTTCTCTTCGAGATCCTCATGGTTGGACTGTTGTTCCGGCTCCGCGAAATAAGCATCCTTTTCCTCCAGCGAAGCGAGCCACTCGGGCATGACGTGGGTCACATCCACGAGTCTCCAGCCGTGCTTTGCCTCACGGCTGGCGTTCTCAAATTCCTGCAAGTGAGTACGCACCCGCCGCTCTTCCACGGGTGGATAAACCGCGAGCCAGACGCGCTGTTTCCCGGCAAGATTGGACTGCCATGGAAGGCGGACAAAGTTGCGAAAATTGGCGATGAGGTGGGTGACCGGATTCATTTAGGAAATGGAACGATGGCCTCGATCTGGGGGAAGGTGATTTCGACGACCGAGCCGGCGGCGCGAAGATTCAAAAAACCGTGCCGGTGCGCTTCCCCCGCACGGCTTCGCGCTTGCTCCGCGGTGAGATCGAGCAGGCGGCACCAAGGCGAAGACAGGAGGGCCTCACCGGCGAATCCCGCGACGCTTCCGAGCCAGAGCGCGAACGCAACGGCGGCAGGACGCGCGTCAACCCGCGCCCGGACTTTCCTTGTATGGCCGAGGAGGTGACCCGACTGCGTCCACGTCGCGGCGGCATTGCGGCCGATCTTTCGCTGGTTAAGCAGTGAATACCGATCGGGGAACGCATCGGCGACCGCTTCTGCGAGGGTGATCGAGCTGACCGATTCTCCGGGCACAGCCCTGAAGACGGGTGGAGTAGAGGCCCGCAAAAGCGGATCGCGCGTCCATGCGCAGAGCAGTGCTAGCAATGGTTCCGACACGGCGTCGAAGGCGTGAAACTCCCGAAAGACGCGAAAAATTGGAAGTTCCGGAGCCAGCCCATACAGCTCACGAAGATGGCGAAGGGACTTTTTCCGCGTGGACTCCGTGCCTTTGCCGAGGACGTTCTCCACTACCACCGCATTCGCATAAGCCGCGGCTGGCGTATCCGGCGGGAACGCGCGAAGGAGCGGCTCTATTTCCTGCAACATCATGGTGCGGCTGATGTGCGTCCCTCCAGGCATGAACTTGAAGCCGACGGTTTCGAGCCTTGTCTCCCCCCGGGGGGAGACAAGCTCCGACCATCTACTGCTCGAAGACGTTTCCGTCACATGCACAGACTAAAAAACCACCAGACCCCTAGAAAAATGTGGTTTTCCTGCACGGCGGCGGGGTCCGTTTCCGAGGGGCTAATCCAGATCATGTGGGCTTCGATTTACGGGGCGATCCTCGTTTTGTCGATGCCCATTGAGCCATGAACAATGGAGATCGTGAAATCTGCCTAGCTGGATGGTGTCCGATTCTCAATGCGTCACCAAATTGCAGTGCAGCACCGCGTCGTTGAAGGCGTGGTCGCAGGTGT
>CAYQBV010000363.1:0-2441 GCA_964415705.1 uncultured Chthoniobacter sp.
ACCGCGAAATACAGCGAGGTGCATGGCGCGGCTTACGTGAAGAAGTTCACCGAGGAGCGGGAGCTGACGGTGATGCTGGTGGTGGACGTGAGCGCGTCGGGGGAATTTGGCAGCGTGCATCTGAGCAAGCGGGAGTTGGCGGCGGAGGTGGCGTGCCTGTTCGCGTTCAGCGCGATTCGGAACAACGACAAGGTCGGGCTGATTCTGTTCTCGGATCACGTCGAGCTTTTCATCCCGCCGAAAAAGGGCCGCATCCACACGCTGCGGCTCATCCGCGAGATTCTCTATTTCGAGCCGAAGGGGCGCGGCACCGAACCAGCCGAGGCGCTGGATTTTCTGAATCAGGTGCTGCACCGACGCTCGGTCGTCTTCCTGATTTCCGATTTCCTGACGCCCGACTTTTCCCGCCAGCTCGCGGTCACGAGCCGGCGGCACGACCTCATCGCGATCCCAATCGTGGACCCGCGCGAGGAGGAACTGCCCGACGTGGGCCGGCTCACGCTGGAGGACGCCGAGACCGGCGAGCAGATCGAGATCAACACCTCCGACCGCGCCACGAGGCTCGGCTATTTAAAAGCGGTCGATCAGCGGACCGCCGAGCGGCTGCGTGATTTCCGGCGCAAGCGCATCGACGCCATCTCGCTCAAGACCGACCAGGACTATCTCCCCGCACTCCGCTCTTTTTTCCGCACCCGCGAGCGCCGGCTGCAAATCCGATGATGCGCCGGACTTTTTTAACGCGAAACACGCGGAAGAAGCGAAAGGCCGCGAAAGTTGGCGGAACGGGCAGGTGGATGCTTCGCGAGGTTTCGCACTTTTTCGCCGCTTCCGCGTGTTTCGCGTTCCTGCCCTCCGCATCCGCGTCGATCCTCGCCGTCCTCTCGACGCCCGCACCGTCGGCGGCCCCGGCGCCCCCAGCCGCCCCGCCGCCGCCGGAGATCAAGGACATCGCCCCGCCGCTGGACGTGTGGCCGTATCCGCTGTGGATGACGCTGGCCGCCGCCGCGCTCGCGCTCCTCATCCTCGGCGGGCTCGTGTGGCTGTTCGTCCGCTGGCGGAAAAACCGTCCCGCAGCACCGCCGCCCACACCTCGTGAACTCGCGCTGGGCAGTCTCGAACAACTGCGCGCGCAGGTGGCGGTGCTGGAGCCGTACGCGTTCAGCTTCGCCGTGTCCGACGTGCTCCGCGCCTACATCGGCGGGCAGTTTGGGCTGCACGCGCGGGAGCAGACCTCGGTGGAATTTCTCTCGGAGATTTCCCGCACGGGCCGGTTCTCCGACGAAGACCGCAGCCTGCTGGCGAAGTTTCTCGTGCATTGCGACATGATCAAATTCGCGCGCATCGACGCCACCTCCGCCGACAGCGCGCAACTGCTGGACAGCGCGGTGGTCTTCGTGCGGGGAGGGCGCGCATGAAGCTGCCCGAAGGTTTCAGTTTCGCGCATCCCTGGCTGCTCCTGCTCCTGCTCGCGCTGCCGCTCCTCGCGCTCCTGCAGGGCGGGCGCGGGGCGGCGCCGGCGGTGGTCTTTTCCTCCCTGCGTCCGCTGCAGGCGCTGGGCCGCGTGCGCCGCTCGCGCATCGGCGGCTGGCTGACCACGCTGCTGCTTTTCGCGCTCGCGCTTTTCATCATCGCGCTGGCGCGTCCGCAGATGGGAAAGACGATCAGCAAAGTCCAGGCGAGCGGCATCGACATCATGCTCGCGCTCGACGTTTCGGCCTCGATGTACGCCGAGGATTTCACCATCGGCGGCGAGCGCGCGAACCGGCTGGAGGTGGTGAAACAGGTCACGCAGAAGTTCATCGAAGCGCGCCCGAACGACCGCATCGGCATCACCTGTTTCGCGGGCCGGCCCTACCTCGTGAGCCCGCTCACGCTCGATCACGACTGGCTGCTGAAGAACCTGGAGCGGGTGAAAATCGGGATGGTCGAGGATGGGACGGCGATCGGCTCGGCCATCGCGTCGTCGGCCAACCGGCTCAAGGACAAGGACGCGAAGAGTCGCATCGTGGTGCTGCTGACCGACGGCGACAACAACGCCGGCAAGGTCACGCCCGCGACCGCAGCGGAGGCGGCGAAGGCTCTCGGGATCAAGGTTTACACGATCGGCGCGGGGACAAAGGGCGTCGCGCCGATGCCGATGCAGGACCCCTTTGGGCGCAAGGTGTATCGCAATGTCCGGGTCAACGTGGACGAGGAAACGCTGAAGAAGGTCGCTGACCTAACGAGCGCAAAGTATTACCGGGCGACGGACACGGAGACGCTGGAGCAGATTTTCGAGCAGATCGACAAGCTGGAGAAATCGACCGTCGAGCTGACGCAGTACAAGCAATATCGCGATCTGTTTCCGTGGCTGCTGGCGTCCGGCTTCGGCCTGCTGGCGCTGCAGCTCGTGCTGGCAGAGAGCGTGGGAAGGAGACTGCCGTGAGGAAAATCCGAAACCC
>CAYQBV010000363.1:2541-4464 GCA_964415705.1 uncultured Chthoniobacter sp.
AACCCATGACCTTCGGCCAACCACTTTGGTTTTGGGCGTTCGCACTTTTTCCGGTGCTGATCGCGCTCGTTTTCACCAATGAATCCCGGCGCGGCAAACTGATCCGTCTGCTCGTCGCGGCGCGCTTGCAGGATCGCCTCGCCGGGAGCGTGAGTGTGGGCAAGCGACGCTTCCGGTTTCTGCTCCTCCTGCTCGGGCTGGCCGGCGTGATCGTGGCCCTGGCGCAGCCGCGGATGGGCTTCACCATTGTGAAGGCCGAACGCAAGGGGCGCGACGTGCTGCTGGCCATCGACTGCTCAAAAAGCATGCTCGCCACCGACCTCGCGCCGAACCGACTCGGTCGCGCGCGGCTGGCGGCGCAGGATTTGATCGGCCAGCTCGGCGGCGATCGCGCGGGGCTGATCGCGTTTGCGGGGAGCGCGTTTTTGCAGGCGCCGCTGACCGTGGATTACACCGCCGTGCTCGATTCGCTGAAGGAACTCAGCACCGAGATCATCCCGCTCGGCGGCTCGAATATCACGGCGGCGATCAAGGCGGCGGTCGAGGCCTTTGGCAAAGGCGAGAGCGATCACCGGGCGCTCATCCTTTTCACCGATGGCGAGGAGTTGGACGACGACGCGGTGAAAGCCGCCGAGGCGCTGAAGGGCACGGTGCGCATTTTTACCGTCGGCATCGGCTCGGCCGACGGGTCGCTCATCCCGGTGCCGGGGGCGAATGGCGGGACGGAATTTGTGAAGGACGAGAGCGGGCAGTTTGTGAAATCGCGGCTCGATGAGAGCCGGCTCAGGAAAATTGCAGAAGCGACCGGAGGCTTTTATGTTCGCCTCGAATCCGGCCCGGCGGAGACGCTGCAAATCGTCCGCGACGGACTCGCTCAAATGAAAGAACAAGACATCGACGCCCAGACTTCGCGCCGTCCGATCGAGCGCTACCAGTGGCCGCTCGCCGCCGGGTTGGTGCTGCTGGCTTCGTCGATGTTCGTCAGCGAGCGGAAGCGGCGCGCCGCACAACCGGCGAAGTCTGGGGCGGTGATTGCGCTGCTGCTGGCAGGCTGTTTTGCGCCGACCAGCGCGCGGGCGAAAAACGCGGGCGTGGAAGCCTACGAACGCGAGGACTACAAGGGCGCGGCGGAAGTTTTTGCGAAGCAGCTCGATCGCATGCCGGGGTCGGAGGCGCTGCATTTCAACAAAGGCGCGACGGCCTACAAACAGCGCGATTATGGCCAGGCGCTGGAGGCTTTCTCCAAAGCCGTGACCTCGCGAAATCCGCAGCTCCGCGCGGCGGCGGAATACAATCTCGGCAACACCCTTTACCAGCGCGGCGCGGCGCAGAAGGACAAGGAGCCGAAGGTCAAGGAATGGAAGAATGCGCTCCAGCATTACGACCAGGCGCTGAATGTGGAGCCAGGCAACAAGGACGCAAAATACAACCGCGACCTCGTGCAGCGGCTGATCGACGAGCTGGAGAAAAAGGATCCGCCGAAACCCGAGGACAAGAAGCCCGACCAAAAGAAGGACGAGAAAAAGGATAACCCGGACAAGGAGCAGCCGAAAAGCGGCGACAACAAAAACGAACAAAAGGAAAATCCGCAGGACCAGCAGAAGCAGGAGGAGAAATCGCAGGGGGACCAGCCGCAGCCGCAGAATCAGGACAAACCCGGCGAGCAGAAGTCTGACCAGCCCGATCAGGGCGAGAAAAAGGAAGGTAAACAGGGCGACTCGAAAGAGCCGCAAGGCGACAAGGGCGAGCCGAAGGACGACAAGAAGGGCGAGCACGATCCGCAGCAGCAGGGCGAAGCGAAGAAAGGCGAGAAAGGCGAGCAGCCGAAGCCCGATCCGAATCAGCCCGACCGGAAACTCGCGGGCGACATCAAGCCCCAGAACGGCCAACCCCAGCCGCCCACCGCGCAGGAGCAGGAAGCCG
>CAYQBV010000364.1:0-4456 GCA_964415705.1 uncultured Chthoniobacter sp.
CAGAGCGGCCCACCACTCCGCGCCGACTTCCGCGCCAATTGGAAGTCCTTTGCCAGCAGCTACTCAATGACGCTCACGCCCGTCCCCGGCTCGCGCACCGACTTCCGCGGCACGCACGAGCTGCCCGCGATTTTCGGCGGCACCTACCGCTACACTGCGCGCATCCGCGACGATCAGTTCACTGCGCACTACGATTCGAGCTACGATCGCGGCATTTTCACCCTGCGCCGCGTGCCGCCCGGAAAAGAATCGCCCGAGGCCAATTCCCGTCATTGACGAAAAGCAGTTCCAACCCCTACACGAAATCATGTCTCGCAACTTCCGTTTCCTGTTTCTCCCCATCGTCCTGCTCACTCTCGGTGTCGCTGGCTGCCAGACGAGCACCCCCTACGCCCGGATGTATTCGCCGCGGAAGAGCTACTACGTGGCTCCGCCGGAAAAACAGGGGAAGTCGGCCGAAGAAATCATGAAGGCCACCGAAACGCCGCCTCCGGGTGCCGAGGGCGGTGGGGCCGGACTTCCCTTGCCTCCACCGCTGCCCGGCCTCCCGGGGGAACTCCCGCCTCCCGGAGGGGCCCTTCCGCCTGCTGTCGATCCGCTCGCTCCCGCCACTCCCACACCCCCCGCGCCGCCCCTCTAGGGTGCAGGATTTCTCCTGCGGGAGATTCCGAGCACCGCGGCGAACCGACGCGCCCAACCCGATGGCTGAATCCGCCTCCACCCCGGTCCCGGAGGCCGAGGGCGTCAAAGCTGAAGTGGATGTCCTCGTCGGCGGAGAGGCCATCGCGAAATACACCGTCGCCCACGGCGAATACCTCATCGGGCGCGACTCCTCGTGCCCGATATACGTCGATGCCGAGAATGTCTCGCGGCACCACGCGCGGCTCATTTTCAACGCCTTCGAGCTGGTCATCGAGGATCTCGGCAGCAGCAACGGCGTCTTCATCGAAGGCGTCCAGGTCCAACTCCCCACGCGCATCCGGCGCGATCAGGAGGTCCAGGTCGGTCAGGCCCGGCTGATCGTCCGGCTGCGCGAATCCGCCGCCCGGCAATTCGCCGAGGCGCTGTGGGACGAGGGCCTCGGCCTCGGTCAAGTGCGCGACCAGATCGCGGGGCGCAAGTACAAGGTCATCACCACGATCAACCGCGGCGGCATGGGGGTGATCCTGCAGGCTCGCGACCTCCGCATCCGCCGCACCGTGGCCATGAAGGTCATCAACTCGAAGCACCAGTTCTCCCGCGAAAACGCGCTCCGCTTTATCGACGAAGCTCAGCTCACCGGCCAGCTCGAGCACCCGAACATCATCCCGGTCTATGAGCTGGGCATCGATGAGCAGGGCGAGATGTTTTACACCATGAAATTCGTCAAGGGCACGACCCTCGACGACGTGCTCCGCGGCATCCGCACGAGCAAAGCGAAGGTCATCGAGAAATACCCGCTGAGCGCCCTGCTCACCATTTTCCAAAAAGTCTGCGACGCCGTCGCGTTCGCCCACTCAAAGGGGGTCGTCCACCGCGACCTCAAGCCGGAGAACATCATGATCGGCGCATTCGGGGAGGTGCTGGTCCTCGACTGGGGGCTGGCCAAAAACATCACCGGTGGCCGCCGCGAAACGCGCCCGGCGAGCGGAGCCGACATCGCCGCCGAGGCCGCCGCCATGCGCGCCCCGCCCGACGATCTGCGCGGCTTCCAGACCATGCACGGCCTCATCGTTGGCACCCCGCCCTACATCTCGCCCGAGCAGGCGCGCGGCGAACTCGGCCAGATCGACGGTCGCTCGGACATCTACGTGCTCGGCGAGATTCTCTACGCCATCCTCACCCTGCGCACGCCCTTCGCGGGCGACTCCGTGACCGAAATCGTGGAGAAAATCCTCGGCAGCCGGATCGAGCATCCCTCCGTCCACAATCAACCCCGAAAATCCAGCCGCCGGCGCCAGCGCGACCTCGCCGCGGAGTTTTACGTCCTGGCGCACTGCCCCGGCCAGCGCATCCCGGACGGGCTCTCCGCCGTGGTCATGAAAGCCCTCGCGCTCGGTCCGGCGGACCGTTACCAGACCGTCGAGGATTTTCAGGAAGACATCGCCGCGTGCCAGGGTGGCTTCGCCCCCAAGGCCGAGCGCGCCGGCCTCCTCAAGCAGACCGCCCTCTGGGCCGGAAGGCACAAACCCGAGATCGCGCTCTTCATCATTTTCTTCGTGCTCTTCAATGCCCTCGTCGTCGGCTTTTTCCTCCAGCTCAGTCGTGAACGCGACCGCGCCCAAGCGAGCGAGCGAGCCGCTTTGCAGAGCCAGAAGATCGCCGCCGAACAGCTCGCCGAAATCCAGGCCCGCCGCGCCGCGGAAAAGGCAGCACCCGCACCGTAGCGCGCCGTCAAAATCGCGGTCATCCTGAGAAGCCGAACACGCGGGCTTGATCTGTGGAGCGGGGTGAACCGGTGAGGTCGCCGGCGACGCCCGTAGCGCGAGCCTCCGGCTTGCCGTATCGCAGCGCGTCCCGCCTGCTCCCGCGCGGCGGCAAAACGCGCGTGGCTCGTCCCCGCAGCGACGCCTTGGCAAGCGAGACGCATGCGATACGGCAAGCCGGAGGCTCGCGCTACGGGCTCCCTCGACTGCGCTTCGCCCGCTTTCCGGCTTCCCAAACTCGCCCGCCGCCGACACAAGACGCAGATGCTCGGCAATCTCATCGGCCCGGAAATCAAGGAGCTGATCGCGGAGCGGAATTTCTCCGCGCTGCGGGCGGCGTTTGCCGAATGGTCGCCGGCGGACATCGCCGAGTGCATCACCGAGCTGCCGGACGAAGAGCAGGCCGTCGTCTTCCGCCTGCTCCCGCACGCGCAGGCCACGGATGTCTTCGAGTATCTCGACGCCGACGCGCAGCAGATCGTCCTGAAAGCGATGGGGCACGCCGAGGCCGCCCGCATCCTCAATGACATGTCGCCCGACGACCGCACGGCGCTGCTCGAGGAGCTGCCGGGGGCCGCCGTGGTCCAGCTCATCCAGCTCCTTTCGCCCGAGGAAAAAGCCATCGCGCAGGCGCTGCTCAACTACCCCGAGGGCAGCGTCGGTCGCCTGATGACCCCTGCTTTCATCAGCGTCCGCGAGGAGTGGACGATCCAGCAGACCCTCGATCACGTCCGCATCCACGGCAGCGAAATGGAGACACTCAACGTGATCTACGTGACCGATGAGCGCGGGCGGCTGATCGACGACATCCGCATCCGCGAAGTGCTCATCCGGCCCGTGACCACGCGCATCGCCGAGTTTCGCGACAGCAGTTTCGTCGCCCTGCGCGCCACCGACGCCGAGGGCACGGCGCTCGAGGTTTTCCGCAAATACGACCGCAACACCCTCCCGGTCGTGGACAGCGAGGAGAAGCTGCTCGGCATCGTCACCGTGGACGACATGCTCGACGTGCAGGAAGAGGAGACCACCGAGGACATGCAGAAACTCGGCGGCGTCGAGGCGCTGGAGGAGCCTTACATGGACGCGCCGATTTTCGACCTCGTGAAAAAGCGTGCGGTCTGGCTGGTCGTGCTCTTCATCGGCCAGATGCTCACGGCCACGGTCATGGGATTTTTCGAAGCCGAACTGGCGCACGCGCTGATGCTCGCGCTGTTCATCCCGCTGATCATTTCCAGCGGCGGCAATGCCGGCTCGCAGGCCACCAGCCTGCTCATCCGCTCCATGGCGCTCGGCGAAGTGCAGCTCCGCGACTGGTGGCGGGTGCTGCGCCGCGAGGTGGCGTCCGGTCTCTGCCTCGGGCTCCTGCTTGGCCTGCTCGGTTTCGCCCGGGTGGCCATCTGGGGCCAGTTCTCCCCGATCTACGGTCCGCACTATCTGCTCGTCGGTGCGACGGTCGGCGCGGCGGTCGTCGGCGTGGTGCTGTGGGGCAGTCTGGCGGGCTCGATGCTCCCGCTCCTCCTCCGCCGCATCGGCCTCGATCCTGCCACATCTTCCGCGCCGTTTGTGGCCACGCTCGTGGATGTCACCGGCCTGATCATCTACTTCACGGCCGCCGTCGCGCTCCTGCGCGGGACGGTGCTTTAGCCGGTCCCGAATATTTACCGTGAACATTGCGCGGACTTCATCTGTCATGTCCGCCCACGCGCGCTTCCTGGCATTCGTATTTTGAAAAAAGCGGGAAAGGCGCCGTTCAGTGATCTCTTTATGCAAACCCAGAACACCAACGCCGCGCAGGAAGCGGATGTCATCGCCATTGATCAACTCCGCGAACTCAACGGGCGCATCCGCGCGGAACTCGGGAAGATCATCGTCGGGCAGCACACGGTCATCGAGCAGCTCCTGACGTGCATTTTCGCCCGCGGCCATGCGCTGCTCATGGGCGTGCCGGGCCTGGCGAAGACGCTGCTCGTCCACTCGCTCGCGGACCTGATGTCGCTGAACTTCAACCGCGTGCAGTTCACGCCGGACCTCATGCCGAGCGACATCACGGG
>CAYQBV010000365.1:0-4438 GCA_964415705.1 uncultured Chthoniobacter sp.
TTCGATTGTGAAACACGCGGGCTGGCCGAGTGGCCGGCCCGCGACTTCACCAGCGAACCGACAACATGAAAATGAAAATAGAAAAACTCCTAGCCCTAGCGCTTATTCCAGCGCTGATCTTTACCAGCGCCAAAGCCCAGCAACTGCCCACCAACGGCAGCGTTGATTCCCGCCTTGGAAAACTCGAACTGGAGAACGGCTACCCGACCGAAGCCACGGTCAGGAAAATGTATGACGACATCGATTTCCAGCGCGGCTGTCAGGCTTATCTCTGGGCGCTGCCGATGATGGGCATGGTGCAGTGGCAGGCGGAACAGCACGACAAGTTCGGCGCAGGCAATCTGGACTTCGTCGATTACCTGACATTCACCGACAAGCTCGGCCTTCTCACCGCCAATGCCACGACGCCCTATCTCATGGCGTTTCCCCATGTGAAGGAAACCGGCCCGCTCGTGCTGGAAATTCCCGCCGGTGCAACTGCCGGTGGCTTCACGGATTTTTGGCAGCGGCCCGTATCGGATACCGGCCAGACCGGACCGGACAAGGGCAAGGGCGGTAAGTATCTCATCCTTGGCCCGGATGATCCCGACATGAAGCCCGAGGGTTACCACGTTTTTCGCTCTCCTACGGTCAATGTGTTCGTCGGTCAGCGCGTCTTGGAACCCGACAAGGCAAAGGCGCTGGCGCTGATGGCTGCGATTCGGCTCTACCCCTACAGCCAAAAGGATAACCCTCCCACGACTCCGCACATCCGGCCCAACGGACGCAAGTGGAGCGGCACCCAGCCGCGCGGGATCGCGTATTGGCAGGGCGTGGCCAAGTTCATCAATGAGGAGCCTCCCCATGAACGGGACCGCATGATTCTCGGCATGCTGCAGCCGCTGGGAATCGAA
Source organism: uncultured Chthoniobacter sp. (assembly GCA_964415705.1). Classification (GTDB taxonomy): domain Bacteria; phylum Verrucomicrobiota; class Verrucomicrobiia; order Chthoniobacterales; family Chthoniobacteraceae; genus Chthoniobacter. The sequence continues at coordinate 894 of CAYQBV010000365.1, forward strand.
AAGGGCAAGCCCTTCAACCCCGACGCGCGGCAGAAGCAGATTCTCACCGAGGCCGCCCAGGTGGGTGAAGTGATGGCGCGCACGATTGGTTATGAAAAACGCTTCAAGGGGGTGACGGTATGGCCCGGAAAGAAGTGGGAGATTTCCCTCTTCCTCAAGGAAACCAACCAGGAGGCTCCGCACTACACCGAACTGGACGAACGCGCTTCGTGGTTCTACGAAGCGGTCGGCGTCTCCGTCGGGATGATGGGCCGCACCGTGGGCTTCGGGCAGGTCTACCTCGAATCATCCAAGGACGCGGACGGTCACTGGCTCGATGGCAGCAAGCACTACACGCTCCACGTCCCGCCCAATGCGCCCGTGGCGCAGTTCTGGTCCTTCACCGTTTATGACAACGAGACCCGCTGCTTCGTGGACACCGGCGTGCAGCCCGACCGTTCATCGCGGGACAACATTGTGAAGAACGCCGACGGTTCGGTGGATTTTTACTTCGGTCCCAAAGCCCCGGCCGGAAAACCCGAAGCAAACTGGATTCAAACCATTCCCGGCAAAGGCTGGTTCACCTACTTCCGCCTCTACGGACCCACCCAGCCCTACTTCGACCGCACCTGGGTGCTGCCGGATATTGAGGTGTTGAAATAACCACAACGAAAGTCATCGAAATGAAAATTTTTCTCACCGTCACTGTCGCCTGCTCATTGGTTCTCACCACCAGCTTGACCCGAGCGCAAACGTCACGCTTCGACGCGCTGGCCAGCACACCCTTTAAAGAAAATCGCCCCACTGCGGAATCCGCCGCATTGCTGCGCGATGAACTGCTTTTCCAGCGGGCCACACAGACCTACCTCTGGGCCTTGCCGCTCATCAACACGCTCGGCATGAAGAACGGCTCCGAGAAAGTCTTCGGTGCGGGTTACAACATTCTGCCCATCTGGAAAAAACGTCTCGATGCCAAAACGCTCGTGACCACCCCGAACTCCGATGTGCTCTACGCCATGAGCTATCTGGACCTCGGCAAGGACGGCCCGATGGTGCTCGATGCGCCTCCCGGACTTCAGGGTATCCTACTGGATTTCTGGCAGCGTCCGATCCCAGTCGATGGCGACAAGTTTGCGGGCGACGTGGGTCTGCCCGGTCCCGATGCGGGGAAAGGCGGCAAGTTCCTCATTCTTCCACCCGGCTACGACAGGCCGATACCCGAGGGCTATTTTGTCTATCGTTCCGATACCAACAACGTCTTCGTTTTCCTGCGCGGCTTTTATGAAGACCCGAAGAACCTCGCCCCCGCTGTGGCGCATGTGGAGAAGGTGAAAATCCACCCTCTCAACGGCGAGGCCAAGCCGATGGTGTTCCCCGATGCCTCCGGCGTCCCGGCCAACTTGCTTCCCGTAAGCGATGGCAGCGTCTTCGATGACCTCAAGAAGCTCGTTGATAGCGAGGGCTCCCATCTGGCTGAGTCCGATTCGATAGGATTGTTAGCCTCCATCGGCATCATCAAAGGCCAACCCTTCAAACCGGAGAAAAAGGTCCGCGGCATTTTCGACCGCGCCGCAAAAACAGCCTATAAAATGAGCCGTGTCATCGGCTTCCAGACCGCAAGTGCCGCCGGTTCGCTGAAACTCTATCCGGACCGCCAGTGGATCAACCCGATGGACAACATCGCCCCTCCCGGACCGCTCAAGAATCTCGATCTGTCCTGGAAAAATACCGCCGGTGCCTACCTCGACCTCGATGCGCGGATCTGGTTTTTCACCAACTACTATTCTGTGAGTCCCGGCATGTTGTCGAAAATTCCGGGCAAGGGAGCCGCTTACATGATTTCCTTCACCGATAGCAAAGGCACGCCCCTCTCCGGCGGCAGAAACTACAAGCTCAGCCTGCCTGCCAATATTCCGGCAGCGAACTTCTGGTCGGTCACTCTTTACGAAGCCGAAAACGCCTCCGGCCTCGCCAACGGCCAGCCGTTTCCCTCGCTCGGTTCCCGCGACAAACCCGCGCTGAATCCCGATGGTAACACCGAACTTTTCCTCGGACCGAAAGCTCCCGAGGGCAAGGAAGGCAGCTGGCTCGCGACCGTCCCGGGGAAAGGCTACTTCGCCATCATCCGCCTCTACGGCCCCACCGAAGCCGCCATCGACCGGACTTGGAAGCCTGGCGATATCGAGCGCGTCAAGTGAGGCCAACACATCCCGTGCCAGCCTTAAAGAACCAACCAACTAACAAACATATGAAAAACAAATGCCTCGCTGAATTCTTCGGCACTTTATGGCTTACATTTGGAGGGTGCGGAAGCGCCGTCCTCGCCGCAAAGTTTATCACCACTGAAGGGGCCACGCCTCTCAATCTGGGAATCGGCCTTGTGGGTGTGTCGCTCGCGTTCGGCTTGACCGTGCTCACGATGGCTTATGCCATCGGTCACATCTCCGGATGCCATCTGAATCCCGCAGTCTCCCTTGGCCTTTGTGTCGGAGGCCGTTTCAAGGCATCGGAGTTGCCGGGTTACATCATCGCACAGGTGCTGGGTGCTACTGCGGGGGCGGCCGTGCTCTACCTTATCGCCAGCGGGCAGGCCGGGTTTTCGCTCGACGGCGGCTTCGCGTCCAATGGCTTCGGCGATCATTCGCCCGGGAAGTATTCGATGATCTCGGCCTTGGTGGCTGAAGTGATCCTCACCTTCTTTTTCCTGCTCATCATCCTTGGGTCCACTGACTCGAGGGCGCCGCAGGGCTTTGCACCCATCGCCATCGGACTCGGTCTTACGCTCATTCACCTCATTGGAATTCCTGTGACCAATCTCTCGGTGAATCCCGCCCGCAGCACCGGTCCAGCGCTTTTCGTCGGCGGCTGGGCCCTGCAACAATTGTGGATGTTCTGGGTCGCACCTCTCATCGGTGCGGCGCTCGCCGGGGTGGTCTATCCGCTGATGGCCGGCAAACCATCCGAGCAACGCTAGGATTCGATCGTGAAACACGCGGGCTGTCCCGATAGGGTCCGGCCCGCGCCTTCCCCAGCGAACCGAGAAAACCCATGAAAGCAAAAACCATCCTCCTCGCCGCGTTTCTTTGCGCGGCGGCCCTCGTCACCTCCATCGCCCGCGCGGCGGACCCGCTCCCTTCGTGGAACGACACCGCGGCGAAGCAGTCCATCACCGCCTTTGTCGAGAAGGTGACGAAATCCGGCTCGCCGGATTTCGTGCCGGTGGCGGAGCGCATCGCCACCTTCGACAACGACGGCTGCCTGTGGGCGGAGCAGCCGATGTATTTTCAGGCGTTCTTCGTCTTCGACCGCATCAAGGCGCTCGCGCCAAAACATCCGGAATGGAAGACGAAGGAGCCGTTCGCGTCTGTGCTCAAGGGCGACGTGAAGTCCGCGCTCGCGGGTGGCGAGCGCGCCTTGCTCGAAATGGTCATGGCCACGCACGCGGGCCTGACGACGGAGGAATTTGAGAAAGCCGTCACCGACTGGCTCGCCACCGCGAAGCATCCCAAGACCGGACGGCCCTTCACCGAAATGGTCTATCAACCCATGCTCGAACTGCTCGCCTA
>CAYQBV010000366.1:0-4423 GCA_964415705.1 uncultured Chthoniobacter sp.
TGCCAAAAAAACCTGCCGTTTAGCCGCAAAGTTCGCCGGATCGCGTTGGGAAAAAGCGCACCGAGCGGCTCGGCGAAGGTGTGTGCGAGGTGGACGAATTCCGCATCGCCGACCCAGCGCGTCTGGCCTTCGATCTTGGCGATCGTGTCGCGTCCGATGTCCCATCCCATCAACTGGCACTTCGCGGCAAGTGCCGGCTGCGCCAGCCCGCGCGAGGGGAATTCCTGTTTGCGCGAAACCCGCTTCACAGGCACCCTCCACCCATGAGCACGAAGATGATCGAGCAGGAACTGGCCGAGATGAAGCAACGGCTCGCGAAACTCGAGGCGACGGTCGCACGGAAGCCGAGCCAGGCATGGCGCGAGATCATCGGCACTTCCAAGGGCGATGACTTGGATCGCGAGGCCGCACGGCTCGGTGCAGAGTACCGGGCGAAGCAGAACAAACGGAAGTGATGCGATGCTCGTCGTCCTCGACACGCATCACTTTCGTGAATTGCGGGAGGACACCGCCGCCGGGAGAAATCTCCAGCGCCGGATCGAGGAGTGTGCAGCGGATGTTTTCACCTGCATCGTCGCAGTGGAGGAAACGGTGCAGGGCTGGTTCGCGGTACCGCCGCCATTCGCAGCCGATGGCGGCTCGGATACGGCGGTGACGAGGATGGTGATGCTCCCAGCTTGGATCTTTCGTACCGTGGGCGGGTTGAGGAAGGACAGCTTCCCCCTCGGCAAACTATCCCTGCCTCCCCGGAGTGAAAAATTTCGCGAATCCCTTCCGACGCAGCCCCGCTGCCAACTCCCCGTCGCTCGTCCACAGGTCGGCGTTTAGCTCCAGCACCAGAGCGACGTAAGCCACGTCGTCCTCATCCACATCGCGGCACAGCCGCCAGGCCTCCGTCCAGCTCCCGATGCTGATGGCATCCTCATCGTAAAACCGGACCCGCTCCAGCAGCGTGTGCAGCAACGCGAGCAAATCCGCCTCCTCCAGACCCGTGGCCGCCGCGATCCGCTCCTTGTGCTTGAACAATTCGACCATCACGTATTTCGGGCAGACAAATTCCGTGTCCGGCTCCCTCGCAAACGTCCGCCGGAGCCGGTCGTTCGCCGCGATCAGTTCGGAAAAAATGCGGTTGGCATCCACCACCACACACCGGCTCATGCCGCGCCGATGCTGCGGAGGATGCGCTCGCGATTCCGGCTCCACCAGCCCGCGTCCACTTCCGCTGCCAGCGCCGTCGCGTCCGCCTCGCTGAACCGGCTCTGGCGCGCGGCCCACTCGGCTTTGAGGAAGGCGATGAAATCCTCGCGTTCCCGCGGCGGCACGGCCGATTCCGAAAAGGAAATCACGACGCGCCCATCGGCAGTAAAGGAATCAAGTGTGGCAGCCATGCCGGGAAAATGCCCGACTCCCTCTGACTTCGCAAGGCTCGACACACCCGCTTTCGCCGTTCGCTCGGAGAGCCGGGCAGAAGTCACGTCCCGAGGAGCCGCCGCCAGCCGCAGCCGATCGCCGTGCGGCGACGGTCGAGCGTGGTAACGAGGATGGTGATGTCGCCTACGGCTGGTTGCACCGCAGCATCGAGACGCTCATCAAACTCCCGATCCTGCCCTTCGCTGACGCGGCAGCGGACGCCTTTCACCGCCTCCGCGATGCGCGCGTTCGCGCCGGCACGATGGATCTGAAAATCGCCGCCATCTGCATGGCCCACGACGCGACGCTGCTCACGCGCAACCTCGTGGATTTCGATAAAGTCCCCGGCCTGCGCGTGGAAAACTGGCTCGACTGAGCGGGAAATGACACGGGCTTTCCCCCTCGGCAGGCTCGGAGCCTTGCCGTTCGACAGGCGCAGGCCCTGAGCGAAGTCGAACGGGAGCCTGTCGAAACGGCAGCCCGTGGGGTGGATGGCGGCGCTTTGGCGCGCGGCTGGAATGGGCAGGGCGCGAACTTTTCGCCTATCCGACACCCACGGCGCTGGCGCGGCTCAGTGAGGCGGAGCTGCGCGAGTGTGCGCTGGGTTTCCGCGCGAAAAATCTGCTCGGCGCGGCGCGGATGATCGCGGAAGGCGCGGTGGATCTCGCGCAAGTGGCGAGGCTCGACGACGCCGCGGCGCGGGCCGAGCTGTGCCGGCTGCCCGGCGTGGGGGAGAAAGTGGCGAATTGCGCGTTGCTCTTCGGCTTCGAGCGGGTGCGGGCGTTTCCCATCGACGTGTGGATCGAGCGGGTCTTGCGGGAGCTGTGTTTCCAGCGGAAGCGCAAAGTGACGGTGCAGCGGCTGCGGGCGTTTGCGGCGGAATACTTCGGCCCATACGGCGGCTACGCGCAGCAGTACCTCTTTCACCATGCGCGGAAGACCTGGCGCGGGCGGGGGTGATGGCAGGTTTTTCAAACGCCCTCTCGTTTCCAAGCTGCACTTTGGAACGCCCTTGCGAGCAAAGCTGGGCTTTGTGTGGAGGGGTGTCTGCCGGCATGATCGGCGTCCGCGCTCACTCGCAGAAACTTTGGCACGAAGAAAAATAGGCGTTGACTTGATGCGGCTCATTTCCGTTTCATTCCTGGCGTAGCGGGGAGAAAAATGAAAGATTTGCCGTGCCTTCTTGGAATCAGCCCACCGGACTTGCAGGAGTACAGGTCCGCTCGGCGGGTTGTTGCCGCAGCGTCCCAGGCAATCCGGCGAAACATCGAGACCGCCCTCGGCGACCTCGCCAGCGCGGCACCAGTCATCGCTCCACGGCCCAGCCATTTTTCCCCGAAAGCTCGCCGCCAGCCCGTTCATCCACCCAGTCACCATCCATGAAACCCACCCTCCTCCTCGCCCTCACCACCGCACTCCTGACCGCCTGCGCCGCTGAACCCGAAAACCGCACCCGGACCAGAACTGCCGCCAGTGAACCCTCCCGCGCGCAGCAGCATCGCGAATCCGCCGCCGACGACCAGGAGGAAGGCTCCCGCCCGCCCCGCATCGGCATGACCAAGGACCAGGTCATCAATATGTATGGCGACCCCACCAATGTCAGCAGCAGCGGCAGCCGCGGCGAAGTCTGGCACTATGTCTTCAACAACTTCGATGGCCGCGCCTTCATCCCCATCTACGGCGGCTATCATCAAGCCTTCAAGCGACGCAACTCCGGCACGATCATGTTTGGCCGCGACGGCCGGGTGCAGGACTTCAACTGGAATGAAACCAACCCAAGGGGCGCGACCATTTTTCGATAAGATGCAATAAGCATAGAAATGCCCTTATGAAGACGATGAACCAAATCGCTGAGAACGCGAAGGCGCTCCTACTCAACCCCATTACGATCCCGCCGCACTCTTTGCGGCGGCTGACTTCCATTGTCATTGTGTGGCGGCTGGTCTTGGCGGTTGCCGCTGCTGTCGGTATTTGGGCTGCAGTGCCAGACGCTCATAGTGCGATTGCTGTGGGTAAAACTGTGGATGTGCAATCCACTGCTGGATCGACCTACGTTCGCGCTGCCGCTGGAAGCGCGACAATTTCCGGTACACAGAGCAACGGAGCGAGAGGAACCGTCACCGGAGGGCCAACGGTCCTTCCAATTTCAGGCTCAGGTAGTTCAACGAACTACACTTGGTGGAATGTAAACTTCCTGACCGGGACCGATGGATGGGTGTCTGGCAGCAACCTAGTGGAAGTGACTACGCAGTTGCCTGACTTCGTGGTTTCGGCAACCAGCGTGAACCCGACCAGTGGCAATGCCGGCAGCACGGCTACGGTCAGCGTGACCGTGACCAACAACGGGCCGGGCAACGGCGCGGCCTCGCTCTGCCGCATCCGGCTGGCCTCGTCCACGACGATCACGGCCAGCGATCCGCTGCTGGACTCCTTCACGGTTGGTGCGCTCAGTGCCGGGCAATCACTGAGTTACACCCGCACGGTGGCAGTCCCCGCAGGCACGGCGGCCGGGGCGCGTTACATGGGGGCCACGGCCAATGCCGACTCCGCCGTGACCGAAACCTCCACCGGGCTGAATAACAACCAGCGCACCACACCTTTCACTGTAACCGCCCCGCCGACGGTTGGCACGCCGACGATCAGCAGCGTGAGTCCGGCAGCGCCGGTGGGGTCCAGCAGCGCGCAGCCGTTTACGATCAACGGGAGCGGCTTCGTGACCGGGTGCAACGTGACGTTGCGCTCCGGCGGAGTGACCTATGCGAACCGGACGCAAAGCTCCTTCAGCAGCACGGCGATCACGATCAACCCGGTCTTCTCGACTTCGGCGGCGAGTTGGACGGTGGAGGTGATCAACCCGAACGGGCAGACCACGGGCCAGCGTTCATTCAATGTGAGCGCCTCGCCGACGCTCGTCACGCCGGCGGTAAGCACTCTGTCAGCGACTGCCGTCAGTACGAATTCCGCTGTGCTCAATGGCCGTGTGACCTCCGATGGCGGTTCCTCGATCAGCGAG
>CAYQBV010000367.1:0-4420 GCA_964415705.1 uncultured Chthoniobacter sp.
GTGGATTCGCATTGGCCGGAGCGAGCGGCGTGACAGTCCCTGAGGTCGCATCGAAGCGGTATTGGAAGAGTGCCAGGTTGCCTTTCACATAGGGGATGTAGAGAAACTGGTTGTCCGGCGAAATCAGGACGCAGTGAGCTTCCTGCTTTCCTTCATCGACCGTCGCCACGGCCTTTCCCGGCAGTCCGTCTTCACCCAGGCGATAGACATTCAGCCGCCCGTTTCCATAGCTGACACCGAAAAGAAACGCACCGCTGCGGTCGAGGCTGAGGTAGGCAGCATCGTCATTCAGGTCCACGCGCTGATGGCTCGTATAGGTGCCGTTTTTCGCCAACGTCACCACCGCACCGGGCACCTTGCCCGGTGCGCTGCCGCCGCCCGCGATGTAGAGCAGCGGTTTCTTCGGGTGCGCGGCGATGACCAGACCGTTAAAACCCAGGTCCCGCTTCTCGGCCAGCTTGAGTTCCAATCCTCCGTCCTTCTTGGGGACGGCGTCAACGATCCAAAGAGTTTGCGTCTTGCTGGCAGGCGCATAGACGCGAAACGGTTCTGCGGCGAGGCTCGCGGCGGACATGCCGAAGCCAAGCAGAGCGGTGAGGGTAGTGAGTTTCATGTTCTTGGTTCTTGGTTCTTGGTTCTTGGTTGTTGGTTCTTGGTTCGGCAGAGTGATCGAGGTGCGGATGTGTTTCAAAGGTCGTGGCGGTATCCCACGTCATTTTGCGGCGGGAGCGAACTTGAGGGTGCCCCAGGTGTGGGGCAGAAGTTCGGCGCTGCCGGGACGGTCAACCACGCGGCTTTCACTCAGGCCGGCCCAGTGGGCGGCGCGTTCGCGAGTATCTCCGGCGGCGTTGGCGGTGCCGACGGAAACATCGAAACCGATGGTCTTCCCAGCGACATCCTTCAGGCCGAGGCTGGCCAGCGGAACGGAAACCTCGACCGTGTAGCGGATGTCGCCCTTGCCGTTCCTGGGTTCCACTTTGTAGGCGGCTTGCAGGCCGGGGACGGTGCTGATTTGGTCAAAGTGAACTTTGGCGGCGGGTGAGGTGATGGTCTGCGGGTTGGTGCCGCCAGTCTTCTTCTGCCAGAAGCCCTGGTGAAAATCGGACTCTGCTGATGCAGCATTGCGGACTCGGGCGAGCAGGACACGGACGTCGCCTTCGCGCACATCAGGACGTTGTGGCTGGGACCAGTCGGGGGCAATGGAGAAGTCCACATACGCGCCGCTAACAAAGGGCGCATACGGTAGCTCGCTGCCGCTATTCGCCGGGCCGCCAGGGTGGCTGACCTGGTAGCCGAGGTAAAGGTTCTCGGCGTCATACATCACGCTCACGCTGGCGAGCGACTGGCCGTCGAGCAGGACGAGCAGGGGGCGACTTCGGACGCCGTTCTCGACCACTCCGTCCCAGCCTTCACGACCATCGAGCTCGCCATTCACTTTCACCTTGTAAGTGCCGGGAGTGTTTGCGGCGGGGGTGGGCCAGGCGATGTGGGTGGGCTTCTCGGTGGGGGCGATGCCATCGGGATCCCAGGGCTTCGCGCGTTCCGCATCCGCTTTCGAGAGAGAGACCTTGGCGGCGGCGATCGGCTTGAAAGTGGGAACGGTGACTTCGTGAACGGCGCAGGCGGTGTCGTTGACGAGGGTGTAGAGCTTGCCATCGGCCTCGTGGATGCCGTTGCCCATCATTTCGACATAGATGCCATCCTCATCCATGGTGCTATCGCCGGCGTCGTGAAACAGGCGGCCGACATAGAAGCCGTCCTTGTGCCAGACCCAAGTCATGCCCATCGCGTCGGAGACAAAAAGGCAGTCGCGGGCAACGCCGCTGAGATGCATCGGGTTATACATCTGGCCGGGCTGGGCGCGGCCAGGAGCGCGGCGTCCGACGGCCCACTTGATTGTGCCATCGGCGTTCCAGGCGGCGAGTTTCTTCCGCCAGTTGCGACTGGCCCACCAGCCTTCGCCATCAATTCCCGGAAACCGCAAGCCTGTCGGAGCTGCGGGCTCGAGGAGCGCGTAGCGCGAACCATCCCTGCTCACCGATCCCAGGACCGAGACGTGGCCGGGTTTCTTGGTGCCGTCGCCGCCGAGGAAGTTGGGGAGTTGGTCTGCACCAAGGATTTCGACAGCGGACCAATCGAAGACGGGAACACCGCTCGGCAACCACTCGCGCGGGGCGAGGCGAGCCGGCGCACCCGCAATGGAAAGGCTAACCGAGCCATCGGGTTGAAGCGAGCCGCTGCCAACACGGGAGAAGGGCGCAAGCTTGGGGTTGTTCTCGGTGATCTTGATTTCATTGGGCTGCATCTGGCCATCACCGTTGCGGTCAGCCCACGTCATCCAGCGGTTCGGGCCGGTCTGGTCATAATTGGCGAGCCACTCGCCCTCGGCGTTCTTCTCTTGAAGGTGGTGATAGCCGATCATGGCGACTGGCTTCGGCGGCGCGTCCGGCGTGACAAGATAGATCGCGCCCTCACCGTTGCCGCTGGATTGCATCATGTAGAGACGTCCGTTGATGGCAGCCAGATTGTCGGAATAACTGAAGACAGGCCAGCGACCCTTCTTTTCGGGATAGGCCTTCTCCAGCGGAAATCCGCCGTGGGTGAAGCTTTGATAGGTCCCTTGGGCGGGGTCGTAGCTGCGCTCGACCGTGAGTTCGTAAAACCAGGACGGGTTCCAGGTCCCGCCAGCGAAATCGACTTCATAGGCATAGATGCCGGGAGGCGAATCGTCGAAGGTGTCGTGGACAGAAATCAGCTCGTTCGGGTTCGCGGGATTGATCACGTCGGAGGTGTGCTGGATTTTCCGGCAGAACCACTGTTTGACGAGCTTGCCATCGGGCGACCAGACGCTGTTACGTTTGAATCCCGTGGCGACGTCATTAACCCAGACGCGCCCGCTGGAATCGACGGCGATGCCGGAGATGTCGCCGAAGCCATCCTGATTGAAGCGGCCTTCCAACGGCGATCCGCCCGCGACGCCGATGCGACGAAGCGGTTTCCCTGCGGGGTTGAAGACGTGAATTTGCCGGGTGCCTGCATCGGCGACGCGGGTTCCGCCAACCAGGGTTCCTTCGCGAGTAATGTCCGCACCGGAATCGCCGATATAGAAGTTCCCCTGCGAATCGACGGCGAGCGAGCTTGGATTCTTTAATTCGCCGCCGTCCATCACCGTGGCCTCAACTTTGCCTTCCGCTGAGAGTCGAAGGAGTTTCGTTCCACTCACGACGAATAACTTTCCGTCGCGGAAGGCGAGCCCTCGGGGAGTTGGCATCTCGATTTTCGTCACCTTGCCATCGGCGCGGCTCACGAGAAACAACGCATTGTCATGGGGAACGGACACGTAAACCGTGGTGTCGGAGAGCGTCATGCCTTCGGTGTAGGCGACGGAGCGGTGACGCCAGCGGCCGTGCTGCGTGGTCGTCGGTGTGATGGGCAGGGCGGCGAGGATCTTGCCGCGGGGCTCGTCGATGTTGTAGGCGGCGAGCTCCAGCTTTTCGTTGTAGTAGATGGCGACATAGATCTGCTTGTTATCCATCGCAGCGGAACTGCGCTGATCCCAGGGATAAAAGGAGAAGTAGCGGCGGAGGATGTTGCCCTCCAAGTCAACTCGCTGAAGTCCAGTGATGTTGTTGTCCTCGACGCAACCGAAGACCATCATCACGGAGTCGTGGTTGGCGGCGATTCCGGTTCCGGCCCCAAGGTTCGCACCCCAGTCCCCTTTCCCGTCAGGCGTTCGGTAAGGCGGGTTCCCGGAACGCCCGACGGTCATGCGATATTTGAGCGAGGGCGGCGTGTCGAAGAACAGGCCCTTCACGCTGTAATCGCCGGGCGGACAAACGCGACCGAGGTCATCGGTGCCGTCCCAGGTGACCGAACTCTTGGCCGCCTTCACCGGCAACGCAGACATCAAGCTGCGCACGAGTTGTCCCTTCTCGTCCGAAAGCGTGAGACTGAGGAAGCCATCAGCCGGAGCTGAGTAAGCCACCGGGATGGCAACATCCGGCGGCGGAGCCGCGCAGGTCATGGTGGCCGAGAGCGAAAGCGCGGCCAAGGCGGTAGCGAGGAGTGTGAGATTGCGTTTCATGGTTCGACGGTCGATCAGCCAGGATTGGGAGAGATAGTTCATGGTTTATCCTTGGGCTGGTGGTTTTGGTTTTTGGGGGGCTTGCTACGTTGTGTGACGGGGATCAGACCCGGTTGTAACCGTTCACGCCACGGCGTAGCCGGGGCAGCAGATTACTCCAAGGAATTTGCTTTCGCGCCCGCCGCACCGGAAACGGTTCTGCGGCGAGGCTCGCGGCGGACATGCCGAAGCCAAGCAGAGCGGTGAGTTTCATGTTTATGGTTCTTGGTTGCTGGTTGTTGGGTTCATCCGACTAATGCGTGCTGAGTGTGATGTAGAGCGAGTAGTTTGAGTTTG
>CAYQBV010000368.1:0-4398 GCA_964415705.1 uncultured Chthoniobacter sp.
GAAAAACATCACCGGCGGCACCTCTCTAATGTCCAGCGTGCGCCCGTCTTTGCCCTTCGCCTGCACCGCCCCGTAGTCGCCCACCGCGATGTAGATCCAGCCATCAATGCCCATCCGGCAGCCATTGGTCGTGTGATCCGCCCCGCGGAAATCCAGCCCGAAGCCCAGCCCGGTGATCAGGTCCTCCTGCTTCTCCGCCACCCCGTCGCCATCGGCATCCGTGTAGGCCGTGAGATTCGGCGGGTGCATGCAGAAAAGCGTGCGCGTGCTCGCGTCCCAGATCACCCCGCGCGGACTGTCCATCTTCGCGAACGTCGTGAAAACATCCGCCTGCCCGTCGCCGTCCGTGTCCTTGCACATCACGACCTTCCCGCGATCCGGCTTGCGATCCAGCGATCCATTTTCATCGCACGCCACGAAGAGCGTCCCATCCGGTGCCGCGCTGATAAACACCGGATACGAGATATTCGGCGGCGACGCGAAAACCGTGGCTTCAAACTCCGGCGGGAACGTCACCTTTTTCAAAATCTCCGCCGCCGGAGTCAGCGGCGCGGCGACCGGAACCGCAGGTGCGGCGGGCACAGCGGGCGCGGGATCGGCCGCAAAAAGCGGCGCGGCGAGCGAGGTGAAAGCGAGGGCGAGGAGGATTGGGGAGCGGTTCATAAATGCGGGGAGAAAGACCCAGGCGGGCGGGCGATCTTAGCCGGGGAAGGTCGGGAAAGGGATTTGCGCCCGGCGTCTGCGAGGCGCGCTGACCGTCGAGGGGCGCGGGTGACTGGCCGGCCAGCCGCGCTCAGTATTCCTCGGGCGGCGGGCCATCGGCTTCCTCGGTCAGCGCCTTGGTCAGCGAGTCCTGATACATCATGAAGCGCTTCGTCACGAAGAGCGCGTCGCGCTGCTCGCGACCGTCCACGAAGGTGTCGAGGAATTCCTCGATGGTCAGCTCCTCGTATTCATCGTCCTCCGCATCCCAGAGCCGGTCGGCAAAGGCGACCTTGTGCGTGGCCTCGAAGCAGCAGAGGGCGAGTTCGAAATCGAGGTCATCAAACTCGTCGCCAAAGATCTCGGCGATGCGCGTGGTCGAGTCCACCTGGATCAGGTCATCGCTGATGAAGTGGAGAATGTTGATGAACGAAGTGACGTAATAATTCATGGGTTGGCGTCGGGACGGACGGTAGGGCATCGGAGCGGGGAGGCTTGTTAAAAGCGGATGTCAGTTCGCGCAAGGAAAGACGCTGGCGGGGGAAAGCTCGAAATCCGAATATCGAAATCCGAAACAAATCTGAAAAGTGTGAAGAGCGGAAAGGAACGCGGCGCGTCATCCCCCTTTGCCACTTTTTCCATTCCTTCGAGCTTGTTTCAGCTTTCGAGATTCGGATTTCGAATTTTCCGCCTCACACGGCGCGCCGCGCCCAGCGCAGCTTGGCGCTCGACGAGCGCGGGTTGGCGCGCTGCTCCTCCGCGCTGGGTCGCAGGACTTCGTCGGCGATTTCGGCGTAGGTGCCGTCGCGCTCGCCGGCTTTGAAGGCGTGCTTCACCCGGCGGTCTTCGCCGGAGTGGAAGGTGAGAATCGCCACCCGCCCGCCCGGTTTCAGGCACTGCGGGAGGAGGCGGAGAAAGGTGTCGAGCGCGCCGAACTCATCGTTCACCGCGATGCGCAGCGCCTGGAAAACCCGGCGCACCGACAGCTCGGCGTCGGCGCTGGCGGTAGGGCGGGGGAGGGCAGCGAGCGTGCGGCGGATGAGCGCGGCGAGCGCGGTCGTGGTGAGCGGAGACGTGCCGGCGAGCGCACGGGCGAGCGGCGCGGCGTGCGGTTCATCGGCGTTCTCGATGAGCAGCTTTTCGAGCTTGGCCACCGAGATTCCCGCGAGCAGCGCGGCGGCGGACTGGCCGCGTTCGGGATTCATGCGGAGATCGAGCGGGCCGTCCGCTTTGAAGGTGAAACCGCGCGCCGGGTTATCGATCTGCATCGAGGAAACCCCGAGGTCCGCGAGGATCACATCCGCCCCGCCGGGCGCGGCGGTGGCGAGCAGTTGCGCGAGGCCGGCGAAGTTCATCCGCCGCACCAGCAGCGCCTCCGCCGGAAAACCGAGCGCCCGCAGCCGCGCCTCCGTTTTCGGCAGCTCGATCGGATCGGCATCCACGCCGATCAACCGCCCGCCCGGCTGGACCGCGGCGAGGATTTCCCGCGCGTGCCCGCCGTAGCCGAGCGTGCCGTCCACCGCCGTCTCGCCGGGCTGTGGCGCGAGCACCGCCAGGATTTCGCGCAGCATGATCGGCCGATGCGTCCCCGCCGGGGTCTTCCCGCCGGCCAGCACCTTCGCCACATCCGCCGCGTAACGCTCCGGCGCGTGCTCCTTGTATTTCTCGGCAAACTTCCGCGGGTTCTTCCCCGCGTAGCGCGCACGGCGCTGGGGCTTTTCGGGCAAGGGATCGTTCACAGGCGGGGAGGGTGGTGCATGGGTGTGGCTGGGGATTAAACGCCGCGCCCGGGCGAAGGCCAACCGGATCGCGGCGCGGCAGTCGGAAAATTTCCCGCAGGCCCGGCGCTCACCCTTTCCACACCGGCCCGATGGTCCCGCCGGCGACGAACTCCGCCGGGAACGCCGCCTGGCGCAGGTCGGTGATGTTCCGGCTGACGGCGTTGGCCCATTGCACGATGCGGCGGATGATCGGTGC
Organism: uncultured Chthoniobacter sp.; assembly: GCA_964415705.1. GTDB lineage: Bacteria > Verrucomicrobiota > Verrucomicrobiia > Chthoniobacterales > Chthoniobacteraceae > Chthoniobacter. Next base: position 2,680 of record CAYQBV010000368.1, read on the forward strand.
GCTCTCCCAGTGGAGGTGCGCCACGGGTGGCTGGCACCAGCGCAGCGAGGCGTCGAAATCCGTGCAGACCAGCGAGACGTGGCCGGGGACGTGCAGGTTCCGGCCCACGAGAAACTGCTGGGCGGCGATGAAGAGCGGCGTTTCATCGAGGATGAGCGCGGTCGGCGGGGTGGTGCGGAAGAGCGCGCTGAGCAGCGCCCGCAGACCATCGGGGGTTTCCTCCCAGTCGGGCAGGTTGAATTCGCCGGACGGGAGGCCGTGCCGGGCCAGTTCGGCGAGGAAGGCGCGCGTGGTGTGGCCGGGTTCCGGCAGCCGCAGGTTGGATCGGCAGACGAAAATGATGCGCCGGTGGCCGAGGGCGATGAGGTCGCGGGTGGCCTCGAGAATGGCGGACAGTTTGTCCGGCCCGACCCCGGCGAGAGGCAGGCCGGCCCGGCGGCCGAAGAGGGCCAGGGCGGGCTGCGGCTGGGTGGTGAACCAATCCAGAACGGCGCGACTGCTGGCGGAGGCGATCCACGCGTCGGCCTGAGCTTTTTGCACGTAGCGGGCGATGCGGTCGAGATCGTGGCTGAGGCCGCATTGTGTTTCCTTGGAGAAAAAGACGGTGAATCCCGCACGCTCGAGGGCGTGGTGGAGTTCGAGGTAGAGTTCCAGGCTCTGGCCGCCTTCGTTGGCCAGCGGCTCGTAAAGCAGGATGCCGATGCGCAGCGGACGTTTGCGGGGGGTGGACGCCTCGGGCACGTGGCGGCTGCGCCCATCCGCACTCAGCACGACCAGGCCCTCGCGCTCGACCATCCGGAGCGCGGCGCGCAGGGTGTGCGTGGAGACGCCGAGTTCCGCGCCGAGCTTGACTACCCCAGGGAGCTGCCCCCGCCAGCGCCCTGCGCGCAAGCCATCCCGCAGGTGCAGGGCGGTTTGCTCGACGATGGAAAGGCGGCGGAGCGGCATGGGAAACGGCGGGTTTGGAGGATGGGGAATAGCCTGCCCCATGGAAAGTAAAATATTTTTTGGGTGGTGGGGAGTGTCGGCTAGGGCTTTTTCCATGATGAGAACTCTGCCCCATCTGCCGGCTAGATAAATTTTGACTCGTGCGCGAAAGGCTCGAATAAAACAACCAGATTATCTCTCCAGCATCTTCCTCAGCATTTTCCTCGGCAGCCAAACCCGCAAAAAACGTCATGAAATTTTCCCCAAACTCCCACAACCACACCCGCACCACGACGCCCATGAAGACCAAACTGACCAACGCCCGCACCGCGCACATTCGTAAAAACTCCCGCATCCTCGCGGGCTCCATCGCCGCCCTCGTCACCGCAGGTTTCCTCGCCGCACCCGCACCCGCACGCGCCGTGGGGCTGTGGAATGGCAATGTCGACGGCTTGTGGTCTGGCCTGAACTGGGATGTCACGCCCACTGCGCTCGATCCCTTGGTTTTCAGTGACCTCAATCTCACCGGCACACTCGTCACCGCGACGACCAATAACGCGTTTCTCACCAATGTCGCCGGGATCACCTTCAATGGCGTGAGCTACTCGATCGGCGGGAGCGCCTTTACGTTGGAAGGGGCCGTCAATACCACGGGTGCGGCGACGATCTCGGCCAATGTCACGCTGGGCGCGGGCGGCGGCACTCTGCTGACGAACACGGCGTCCTCGTTGAATTTCACGGGGACCTTCGATGCGGGGTCGCAGGCGCTCGATGCCTCGGGTGCGGGTAACC
>CAYQBV010000369.1:0-4392 GCA_964415705.1 uncultured Chthoniobacter sp.
AGGCGGCACGCGTGGGAATGTCGAGTGGCGCGGCAAAAGCACCGAGGGGAGGGTCAGTTCCGCTGCGACTGGGTAGTGAGGGGCGCTGCCTGGGGCTGGCCGGTGACCGGGAGAAAGAGATTGCGCCACTCGGCGATGCCCCAGCGGATGAGGCCGCGCAGGAGCAGTTTGCCGGAGGTGCCGTCGGGGAGGAAGCCTCCGACGAGCAGGCGCCAATGGGCGTTGCGCGCGCCGTAGGTTCCCGCCGCAATTTTGCGACGCGCAAGAGCGGCGAGGCGGCGATTGTAGAAGGCCATGAAGGCGGCGACGACGCGTCCGGGCTTGCCGTCGAAGGGAAAGAAGTCGAACTGGGTGGCCGGGTCGGCATAGACCTGCCGGACGGGGCCGAGGTGGTAGAGGGCGATGTCGAGGAGGAAGGCGGCGGCCATGAGTTCGGCGTCGCCCATGTAGAAATATTTGTCGCGGTAAATGGCGTCGAACCAGGCGCGGTAGCAGAAGGTGAAACGGTCGTTGTATTTCTCCACGCACCCGGCGGTGTCCTCGCCGTCGAGTGCGCGGGCGATCATGGACTGCGCGCCGTGCGCGGTGAAGGCGCAAAAATCAAGGCCGGGGCTGTAAAGTGGATCGAGAAACCCGGCGGCGTCGCCCGCGAGCGCCCAGCCGTCGCCGATCACGCGCTCGCTGACATAGGGCAACGCGGAGTAGGCGCGCTGGTCGCCGGTGACTGGCTGAGCGTCGGCGAGGAGTTCGCGTCCGACAGGGTGAGTTTGAAAATGGGCGCATAGCCGCTCGCCGATCGAGGCTCCGGCAGGCGGGGTGAAAAGACGCGTGTCATACACGAGCCCAATACTGTAGTCGCCACCCTTGAGCGGGATGATCCAGGTCCACCAGCCGAGGCCCATGAGATGATTGGTGGCCCACGAGCGGCTGGTGGTCGCCGCCCTGGCCCAGTCGGGAAATTTCGCGCGGAGCGCCGGGCCGTCCCAATCACGAACGCCGGTGAAGCGCGCCCAGAGCGCACTGGTGGGCAGGTCGGTCATGGGGCGCAGCAGATCCAGCTTCCGCCCGACGACCGCGGCGCGTCCGCTGGCGTCGATGATCCACTGTGCCCGCACGGTGCGCGTCTCGTTGGCGAGCTGGACGGTCACGACATTGCGCCCGGCACCACCCAATTCCAGTGAGGTGATTTTGGCGGGACGCCACAATGCACATTCCTCCTCGACGGCCAGCGCGAGGATGTGTTCGTCGAGAGTGGCGCGGTCCACTTGAAATCCGGAGAGTCGCGAATTGTAACGCGCCCCCATTTCGACGCAGTCTGGGAAGTCCTCCGAAGGGGTCCGCGCGAACCACATCCTCAGGCCTTGCTTCGCGAGTTGGTGATGCCCCAGCCATGTGGAGATACCGAGCACTTTCGTGAGAAAGCACGAACTGACCTCAGTCGTCGATTCACCCACTTTGCGGTCAAACTCTGCGGCCTTCTCGATGATGAGAATGCGGGTGGTCGGGCGGCGACGTTTCAGCAGCAATGCGGCCGACGCACCGGAAAAAGCACCACCGATGATGACTGCGTCGTAGGAAAACTCCATGTTTCCGAGTTACTATTCAAACGCCGCACCGGGCGCAAAAAGTTCCCGAAAAAATGTCTCACCGTCAGCCGCGCAATCCCCGCCAACTGACGCGCAAGAAGCGGGCGGAGCTATTTTTTCCTCTCCACTACGCCGCGGCCCGCGCAGGCCATTAGGCCCGCCGGCGGCGGGCGGCGAATCCGAGGAGTCCCGCAGCCAAAAGGGCAGCGGAAGCGGGCTCAGGAACGAGACGATTCGCGCGGGAACTCTCGGTATGCCAGTCCACATCCCGTTCATCAACGGTCGGCATCATGATGAAACGAATTCTCTCCCAAGCGAAATCGGCATTGATGGCAACGACCGCCGCAGGCGTGTCCGTCATCGTCACAGGCTCGGAAGTCAGCAGAGGCGTACTGAAAAGCGACACAGGCTCGTGGCGCGTGCCGAAATCCAACCGATAGACGATATACGCCATCGGGGTCGGTAGAGCGTCCTCGTCGTGAATTTCACCGATGTCTCCAATGGTCTGCGCCGCGGGCCGCGATTCCGACGCACCAAGCCGGAAACTATGGATGCTGCCGGAAAACAGCGGAGCGATGTATTGATCACCCACTGGGGCCGGCTCAGGCTGAAGGCCGACATAGAGAATAACACCTGCATCGTTCGTGGAAAATTCAGGAACGCGGAAGAAGCCGATGGCTTGATTCTCGAGATCTGCCTTGTTCCCAGCGACCGGCAGCGCATGCCGGAGAAATTCGGAAATCTCCCCAGCCTCGTCACTTTTCGGCCAAGGAGCGGCGAGGTGCTCGTTCACGGTTTGCGATGAAGCCGCCGAGCCCCCGAGTAGTGCGGCGTTCGACGACGTGACGCCGAGGGTCACGGTGGCTGCCAGAGTGAGAGCACCAGCAGAAGCTGCTGAGAATTGTATTACTGATTTCATTGGTTGGGGTTGGGTGGGAAATGAGCTCGCACACTCTCTGGAATGTCCACACCATGTCAACGAATATGATGTTCCGCAGATCGTAACAATATTTCGGTTGACGCTTGCTCTGATAATGTCCGTCGCTTGCCGCTCACCAATTCCGGACGAACACCCAATGCCATCCCTCGCCCACAAATTCCCCCTCGCCCTTTTCTGTATCGGATTTTTCGCGATCCACTGCCTCATCGGGGGGGGGCGCCCTGTTTTCAGCCTGCCTACCTTTGCCCTGATCGGCGCGGCTGGCTGGGCGACGTTCCGGAGCTGCCGGCGGGCCCCATCCGCTGCGTCCCCCTTTTGCCTGCTGGCTACCGCCATCCTCTTTTCCTATCTCATCGTGCGCGCTGCGATCGCACCAGTGCCGTATCTCGCCCGGGCCGACATTTTCCTCATGCTCGGGTGCGTCGTTTCGTATCTGCTCACGGTCTGCGTTTTCACGACAGTCCGACAGCGCCTCATCGTGTTCGGAGTCCTGCTGACGGTTGGGCTGTTACACGCGGGCATGGCGGTTGCCCAAGCTTGGATCGGCGACGAATTCATGCTCTTCGGATTTATCCGCGCGCCAATGGGAAACAGGGCCAGCGGGATGTTCATCTCGCCCAATCATCTCGCGGGTTATCTGCAGGTCGCGGGGGTGCTAGGACTGTCTGCCACTTGGTGGAGCACGCGGAAAACCGGATGGCGGATATTTTTGGGCTATGCCACCGCGGCGTGCTACATCGCGCTCCTGCTCACGCAAAGCCGGGGCGGAATACTCTGTGCGGCCTTCTCGCTCTTGGCTTGGGCCGGGCTCACGATCTACGTCAGCTACGTAAAAAATCCGCGCAATCTGGATCGGGCACTGCTCTTCGGTCTCGTCGGCACCGTCCTCCTGCTGGGGGCGGGAGCTTGGTTCGTTTCGCAGCATCTGGAACTCCGCGAACGCCTCGCCACCGCACTCAGCCGCGACATTCGCGTGGCAAATTGGATGGCTGCTCTCGCCCAATTTCAAACCGCGCCGATCTTCGGCACTGGAGCCGGCACGCACCTCTATCTGGGACGCTTTTTTCGCCAGCCCGAGCTGCAGCTCGATCCGATCCACGCTCATGGCGATTACCTCGAACTGCTGGCGGAATACGGCGTCGTCGGAGCCATCGGCATGGCGGTCTTTCTCACCGCGCACGCCCGGGCCGGATTCCGAGCCCTGCGGCGCGCGGCCACGGAGTTGCAGATAAACGTCGCCCCGGATCAAAGTGGAATCGCGCTCCTCATCGGCTCGCTCGCAGCGTTCGCCGGGCTGGCCGCCCATTCCATTGTGGATTTCAATCTCCACATCCCGGCCAACGCCCTGACCATGGCTTTCCTCTTCGGCATCCTCGCGCAATCCGATTCCCGTGCGGAAGATGCGCCCCAAGCGAACGCCCAACCCCCGCCCTCCACGGCTGGCCGCATTTTACCGTTCGTCGGGGCCGTGCTTTGCGCGATCTCCCTCGCCGCATGGCCCGCCGAGCTTCTCTGCGAGCGCGCCCGGAGGCAGTTGCTCGACGAGGAATACCTCCTCGCCGGAGCCACCGCAGCGCGGAGTCTCCGCTTGGATCCGTGGAATCCGTTCACGTGCTTTCACCGCGGTGAGGCGTTCCGCCTTCAGGCCGAACTCGAGGAAAAATACGCTGACCGGCAGGCGCACCGGCAGGAGGCCGATCGCGCCTATCAGCAGGGGCTCCGCATCTTTCCGCAGGACGAAAACCTTCTCATCCGGCGAGGCCAGGTGTTGGATCGATTGCGCCGCTTCGACGAAGCAGAGGCCTCGTATCAGGCCGCCATGGCCGCTGATCCGCGTCTCAACGTGCTGAAAAGCCTCTACAAAAA
>CAYQBV010000370.1:0-4378 GCA_964415705.1 uncultured Chthoniobacter sp.
CAAGGAGGCTGTCATAAGTCAGGCGGGAGCCTTCGTTGGGATCGGTGGAAGTCTGTGCCGTGGCGGTGGTGAGAACCACGAACCCGACAAGGAGGGAGAGCAGAGCCCGCATGAAAGGAAGGCGTTTCAACGGCCAGTCGGATAGTTGCGGCTCTTTTTCGGCCAGAAATTGATGACCGTATCCTGCGGCACTGGCGGGTGTTCCTTGAGCCACTGCTCGCGGGCGGTGCGTCCCACGGCGCGTTTGTTGTAGTCGGCGATGAGCCGCAGGCGGTGGGTGTCGAAGTAACGATGGAGCGCATCCAGCGCGGCGAGGCTGTCGTCGGCGGGGGCCTCGCCGGACAGCAGATAGGTGGAGCGTCCGGTGGGAAACTTCGCCAAGTCGGGCATGATCCTAGTTTCCACTGGAGCCGCCAGACCGTCCGCCGCAGCCATGCGCTCCGACTCCGCCGCGGATTCCCGTGTCTCATTGCCGAGACCCATGATGAGGAAATAGACACAGTCTTCCGTTTCGATTCCGCCCAGTCCTGCGAGGTAGTTGAAATCCACGTTGCTCCACACGCGGATGTCGCGATTGCCGGAGCGCCAGCGCAACTCCGTCACCTGCCGGTCATGGACCGTGGCGGAAAGCATCAGCACCGCGGACCTTTTCGCCGCGCGGGCTTCGGCGGCGGCGCTCTCGGCGAGCGACAGCGGTGGTGCCACCGGCACGGCGACCGGCACGCGCGCTGCCGTGGCGGCGGGCGGCACCACGCGTTGGTAGAAAATCGAGCGGCCGGGGAATTTCACTTCCACGCTTTCGAGCACCTGAAGCCGGAGGGCTGGCTGTGTCTCCGTGGGCGCGGGAATTTCTGCCGCACGGGAACAAAGTGGGAGGGCAAGTATGAGGACGGTTGCCGCAATGGCCGCGAGCGCAGCGCTGGAGTGATGGGAGGTGTTTTTCATGGGTCTGCGTTGATCCTCTGAAGCTCGTCATCGCTAAGCGAAATTCCTCTCGCAAGCGAAACCTTACGAATGACCCTTCGTAACGATGTCCGTGAAACCACGCAGAATTTCGCGCCGTGCCGCGCAACATCATCTGCTTGGGAAGAAACATCGGTCGCCTCCGCAATGCCGCGGGGCTGACACAGGAGGGGCTGGCCGAGCGGGCGGATATTTCCACCCGCTACGTTCAGTTTTTGGAGGCGGACAAGGATGCGCCGAGTTTGCTGGTGGTGGCGCGTCTGCGGCGGGCGTTGGGCTGTTCGTGGGATGAGCTTTGCCGCGGGTTGTAAGCGGCCGTGGCATGAGTTGGGGAAGTTTGGGTTGAAGCCCGAGCTACTTTGGATAACGGCACGCGGCGGTGAGCATCGCGTGGACGCCCGGCTCGACGGCGCGGAGGTAACCCGCCGCGTCGTTCTGCCAAAGCGCGCGGATTTCGTCGAGGTGGCTGGCGTGCAGATCGTCGGGGCGGTTCGCGGCGTGCGGGTCGTGGGGGAGTTCGAGCGTGACCATCGCGGGCGCGCTGCCGTCCGGATAGGTCAGGCCGTAGCCGCACCACTGGCCGAAGGAGCCGGGGCAGGCCACGTAGGTTGGCGCGAGGCGGCGCTGGCCGCGGCCCAGTTCGGATACGCGCAGCCGGTAGGGGCGGCGCGCCATTTCATCGAGCCCCGCCCACATCGCCTCGGCGAGCCCGGTGGATTGCGGGCCGTCGGCGTCGAGTTCCGCGAGTGCCCAGTGCAGGCTCACGATCTTCGCCGGACGCCAGGCGAGGATGAAATCGCGCAACGCCCGCGACTCCGGCTCGGACCACGGCGCCGCGCCCGACGGCTCCTCGCTGGAGGCGCGCCAGTGGCCGTCGCAGTTCCGGTTCAGGTCCACGCCGCGCGCGTTGTAACGCGTGCCGCGCTTGCCGCCATCAGGGTTCGCGAGCGGCAGCACGATCACGGGGCAGCCGTCGAGCGCGGCCCAGGCGGCGCTTTGAAAAAAACTCTCCAGCAGGACCACGGTGGCCGGTTCATTGCCATGCATGCCGCCGATGAGCAGCGTCGCGTTTTCCGGCGGAGCCGCCGCCGCGAGGTCAAAGTTCGCGTAGGCCGGGATGCCCAGCCCCTCAAGCGAGTGGCCGATGGAGCGGATGAAAATTTGGCTACCGGACATGAATGTTTGCCGGTAAGGATTCCAGAAATCCTCCCGGCGAAAAGACCGAACCCCCAAACCCCCGGTTTTTTCCCCCGCCGCCCGCCCATGAAGCTCACCTGCGTCAGCCGTGAACTGCACCCCCGCCATGCTTTCCGCATCAGCCGCGGACAGCGCGACGAGGTGCGGAATGTTTTTGTCCGCCTCGAAGGCGACGGCCTCGCTGGCTATGGCGAGGCGTCGCCGAACGCTTTCTACCAAGAGACGTGGGAGGACGTGATGGAGAAGATCGAGGCGGCCCGTGCTTTCATGGAAACTCTGGAGCTGCAGACGGTCGCGGGGATCGAGGCGGCGTGGGCGAAAATCTGGGAGATCGTGGCCCCGTCGCGCGCGGCGCTCTGCGCGCTCGATCTGGCGATGTGGGACTGGCTCGCCCGCCGGCGCGGCGTGTCGGTCACGAAGCTGATGTGGGACCGCCAGCCCCAGCCCGTGACCACCTTTTGCACGATCGGCCTTTCCAGCGCGGAGGAGCTGGCCGTGAAGGTCGAGGAAGTGCGGACGTTTCCACGGATCAAGATCAAGTCCGACGCCAGCGCCAGCCTCAGCACGGTGAAATACGTCCGCGGGCGCACCGCCGCGCAGCTCGCCGTGGACGCGAACTGCGCGTGGGGCGGCGCCGATCTGCGCGCGCTCTCGCAGGAACTCGCGGCGCTGCACGTTGTCTTCATCGAGCAGCCCTACCCGCCCGCGCGCGACGCCGAGATCGCGGGCGCGCGCTCCGTGCTGCCGCTCTTCGCCGATGAAAGCTGCGTGGTCGAGGAGGACGTGCCGCGCGTCGGCCCGATCTTCGACGCGTTCAACATCAAGCTCGTGAAATGCGGCGGCCTCACGCCCGCGCGCCGGATGGTCCTCCGGGGCAAAGTCATGCGGAAGACCATGATGGTCGGCTGCATGCTGGAAAGCAGCGCCCTGATCGCCGCCGGAGCCGCCGTGGCGCAGCGCACGAGCTACGCCGATCTCGACGGCGCGTGGCTGCTCGGCGACGACCCCTTTCGCGGCTGGCAATTTGCGCGCGGCATCCTCACCCCGCCGCCCGGCCCGGGCCTCGGCGTGGAGCCGGAGCCGGGCTTGTTTGAAAGCTGACTTGCGCTTCCGCCGGGCCTTTGCCACTTTCCGCGCCCTATGTCCAGCCCCGCCGAAACCACCACGCCGCCGATTGACCCCGGATTCGATCCGCTGGCTTTCTGGATTCAGCACCGGACCAAGATCATCCTCTTCACGGGGATTTTCCTCGTGGCCGTAGCCAGCTACGGCGTCTCGGAATGGACCCGCGCCAAAACCCTGGAGGGCGCGCAGCAGCTTCTCTCCGGCGCGAAAACGGCGGACGACTACCGCAAAGTCATCGCCGAATACCCCGCGACCAACGCCGCCGGCAACGCCCACCTCTTTCTCGCCGAGCAACTCCGCAAGGACGGCAAGCTCGACGAATCCTCCGCCCTGCTCCGCACCTTCACCGAGAAATATCCCGAGTATCCGCTGCTCAGCGGCGCGTGGACCAGCCTCGCAGCAAACCTCGAAGCCCAGGGCAAAGCCGACGAAGCCCTCGCCACCTACCAGAAAGTCTCCACCAGCTACGGCGCCTCCTTCAGCGCACCCATCGCGCTGATGGCGCAGGCGCGGCTGCTCAAAGCGAAAGGTAAGACCGAGGAAGCCGGCCGCATCTACGAGCAAATCATCGCCCGCTACCCCGAAAACATCGTCTCCCAGCAGGCCGCTCAGGAAAACCGCCAGCTCAAAAAGTAACCCGCGCCGGAGAGTCGCGCGGGCCGCCCGGTTCGGGTGCGACTTTTCTCTTGCCTCCCCTCCGCGGAAAAACGAACCCTCCCTGGTCTATGAATCCTCTCTCCTATCTCCCCATCGTGGCGGGCGGCGGTTTCGGCGGCATCGTCCGCTGGTTCATCCAGATCGTCATTTACGACATCTGCATCACGACCATTCAGGATGTTCTGGGCGTCAGCCGCATGGTCGCGCTCTTCATTTTTCTCGGCATCATGCTCGCCATCGCCGCCGTCGGCTACATCGTGCGGAAAAAGATGAGCGGGCAGGCCGACGCCGACATCTAGCCAGGCCGCGTCCGGCGGGCGGCGCGTCGCGTTTGATCCATGCAGCACCAAGTCCTTCACGGTCCCGCTTTCTCCACGCTGCGGCTCGACATGACCGAGGGCGAAAGCATCCTCGTGCAGCCGGGAGCCATGCAGGC
>CAYQBV010000371.1:0-4376 GCA_964415705.1 uncultured Chthoniobacter sp.
AGCCCGCCCTCCCGGACATCCTCAAAGCTGTCGTGCAAACCGCCGAGCCACTTTACCCGATCAATTGGGCCGATCCCATCCAGCTCGCCCACGGCCAGCTCGCCGCCGCCCTGTTTGAAGGCGGACTGACCGACGCCCTGAAGGACGCCGACCCGAAGCTCCTCTACCCCGCCATTCGCGTGATGTCCCGCAACGCCGACGGCATGGCCCGCGCGAAAATGCGTGGCTTCTTTGAGAGCAAGCTCACGCTGGAGGATGTCACCGTCCTGGCCCCGGATATCCTGGCCGCCGTCAACGTCCGCGCTCCGGCCGACACCATGTTTGGCAATGAGATCCGCATGGGGGGATTCAAAGCGCTCACCAAATATAGCTTCAAGGAAGCCATTGATGCCGGCGTCCTCTTTGCCAAAACGCAGGGCGGGCACGGCAGCGAAAGTCGCACCGCTGAAATCATGAAGGAGATCGTGAAATACGGCACGGCTGCCCGCGGAGCCATACCGGGATTGCGCGAGGTGATTGCCGCTTTCAACCTGCAATGCGAGAAGAAGGAATATCCCGGCGGCGACCTGAACAACCGCCGCGTCGGAGCCGTCGAGGACGCCATCAAAGCCATCGAAGGTGCGACCACGCAGCCCGCTGATCTACGGACCATCGGCAAGACTGCGCCGGGACTCACGCCCGGCCGGTAGTCTCGCCCTCGCCGCCGCCCCGCGGGCGCGGGTAGGGTGGGTGTTGGCGCGCGGTCGCGAAGCGCCAGGCGCTCGCGGCGAAAATGGACGCCGCGATCGGCGGGATGAATCCTTGACGGTTCCGGCGCTCCCGATTTGAGTAGCGCCCGTTTTTTCCGCACTCACCAACCAACCACAAACACACCAAATACATCATGATCAAAATCGGCATTAACGGATTCGGACGCATCGGACGCCTTGTGTTTCGCGCCATCTGCGACCAGGGCTTATTGGGCAAAGAGATCGACGTCGTCGCCGTCAATGACCTCGTGCCGGCGGACAACCTCGCCTACCTCGTGAAATACGATTCCACGCAGGGCAAGGCGAAGGAGGAAGTGTATAGCAAGAAGTCCTCGCCCGAGGTGCTCGAAGACGACGTGCTCGTGGTGGACGGGCACGAGATCAAATGTCTCGCGGTGAAGGAAGGCCCGGCGGCGCTCCCGTGGAAAGCGCTCGGAGTGGACATCGTCATCGAATCGACAGGACTTTTCACCGAGGCCGAAAAAGCGAGGGGTCACATCACGGCGGGCGCGAAGAAGGTCATCATCTCGGCTCCGGGAAAGAACGAGGACATCACCGTCGTCATGGGCGTGAACCACGAGAAATACGACGCCGCCAAGCACCACATCATCTCGAACGCGAGCTGCACCACGAACTGCCTCGCCCCGGTCGTGCATGTGCTGTTGAAGGAAGGCTTCGGCATCGAGGAAGGCCTCATGACGACCATCCACAGCTACACCGCCACGCAAAAAACCGTGGACGGACCGAGCAAGAAGGACTGGAAGGGCGGACGCTCGGCAGCGATCAACATCATCCCCTCGACGACCGGCGCGGCCAAGGCCGTGGGCCTCGCCATTCCCGAAGTCAAAGGCAAGCTCACGGGCATGTCCTTCCGCGTCCCGACGCCGACGGTTTCCGTCGTCGATCTCACCGTGAAGACCGTGAAGGAAACGAGCTACGCGGAGATTTGCGCGGCGCTGAAGATGGCGAGCGAGACCTATCTGGCGGGCATCCTCGGCTACACCGCCGACGAGGTGGTCAGCAGCGACTTTATCCACGACGCCCGGTCGTCCATCTTCGACGCCGGCAGCGGCCTCGAGCTGAACAGCAAGTTTTTCAAACTCGTGAGCTGGTATGACAACGAGTGGGGCTACAGCAACCGCTGCGTGGACCTCGTGAAATACATCGTCAGCAAAGGCCTGTAAGCCGGCCCGGCTCTGCCCAACCGGCCCGGCGCCTTCACCGGTGATCGGAGCTGCTGCGGGCCGCGGTGGCGCTCGACGCCGAGCCCGCCGTGCCGCGCGCTCCGCAGCGCAAACGCGAGCCGTGGTCGGTGCCGGAGTTTTTCTCCGAGGCGCTGAAGACGAACCGCGCCGCCACTGCCGGCTTTCGCCGTCTCGCGCCGTCCTGGCCGCGCGAATACCTCGTCTGGCTGACCACCGCAAAGCGTGAGGAGGCTCGCGCTCGTCGCCTCGCGCAGACCCAGGCCGTTCTCGCCGCGGGTCGGAAATGGATCGACCGCCTGCGTGGCTACTCGCCGGGCGGGCCGTCAGTAGGACTTCGCCCAGACCACGCGGCGCTGGCTGGGTTCGCCGGTGAGGATGCACCGGCCATTCTCCTCGGGGGCGTTGGTGGGGATGCAGCGGATGGTGACTTTGAGGTCGTCCTTGATCTGCTCCTCGACCTCGCGCGAGCCGTTCCAGTGCGCGAGGGCGAAGCCGCCGTGGATCTCGGGTTTGTTCGGGTTTTTCGCGGTGAAGAAGGCGTAGAACTCTTCCTTCGTGTCGATCTTCACGGTGTTCGCGTCGCGGTAGGCGGTGGCCTTCGCCAAAAGGCCGGCCTGCATTTCTTCGAGGATCGCCGCGGCCTGGCCGACGAATTCCGCGTTCGGGACAAACGCCTTCTCCTTCGGCCCGCGGTCGCGGCGCGCGACGGCGACGCTACCTTTTTCCAAATCGCGTGGCCCCAGCTCCACGCGGATCGGCACGCCCTTTTTGATCCACTCCCATGTCTTCGTCCCGCCGCCGATGTCGCGCTTGTCCACCTCCACGGTGATCTTTTCGCCAAAGGCCGTCTGCGCGCGCAGCTCGGCGGCGAGCTGGTCGGCGGCGGCGAGCACGGCGTCGCGCGTCTCCGGCTTGGGCGTGACGGGCAAAATGACGATCTGCGCCGGGGCGATGCGCGGTGGGAGGACGAGACCGTCGTCGTCGGCGTGCGCCATGATGAGCGTGCCGATGAGCCGCGTGCTCACGCCCCAGCTCGTCGTCCACGCGAACTCCTCCTGGCCCTCGCGTGACTGGAATTTGATGCCGCTGGCGTGCGCGAAATTCTGCCCGAGGAAGTGCGACGTGCCGGCCTGGATGGCCTTGCGATCCTGCACCATGGCCTCGATGCACAGCGTCTTCACCGCGCCGGGGAAGCGCTCGCACTCGCTTTTCTCGCCGGTGAAAACGGGCAGCGCCAGCCAGTCGCGCGCGAATTTCTCGTAGATGCCGAGGATCAGGTCCGTCTCCTCCAAAGCCTGCTCCGACGACTCATGCGCGGTGTGGCCTTCCTGCCACAGAAACTCCGCCGTGCGCAGGAAAAGGCGCGGACGCATTTCCCAGCGGACCACATTCGCCCATTGATTGATGAGGATCGGCAGGTCGCGCCACGACTGCACCCACTTTGCGTAACTCGCGCCGATGATCGTCTCGCTGGTGGGCCGCACGACCAGCGGCTCCGTGAGCTGGCTCGACGGCGCGGGCCGCATCTTGCCATCCGCGCCGACCTCCAGCCGGTGATGCGTGACGACCGCGCATTCCTTCGCGAAACCCTCGACGTGCGACGCCTCCTTTTCCAGATAGCTGAGCGGAATGAAGAGCGGAAAATACGCGTTCTTGTGGCCCGTGGCTTTGAACATCCCGTCCAGCGCGCGCTGCATGTTTTCCCAGATGCCATAGCCCCACGGCTTGATGACCATGCACCCGCGCACGTCGGAGTTCTCCGCCATGTCGGCGGCCTTGACGACCTGCTGATACCACTCCGGAAAATCCTGGTCGCGGCGCGGCGTGATGGCGGTCTGTGGTTGTTGGGGCTGGCTCATAGTTTTGGAAAAAGGGTCGCGACGCTACTGCGCGCCCGGCTGGCCGACAAGCGCCGCGTTCCCCAGCCGCCGACGCCCTGCGGGGTAGGCAAATGCGGGCTGCTCGGCGCGCGCACCCCTCCACGCTCGCGCCGGCGGGCTGGCGGAGTTTGACGGTGGCCTCGTTTTCGCTGGCGATGAGGGCGGAGTATTGCGTGCCGTCCTTCATCTTGATGTTCCAGGGGCGGTGCTCGTCGTCCACGAAGCGGTTCGGGTCCACGATGTGTATGAGCAGCTCGGCGGCGGGGTGCGCGCCGATGCCTTCGAGTGCGGGGCCGAACTGGAATCCCGCGCCGGCGAGGCGGTGGCAGGTGGCGCAGGCAGCGGCGAAAACCTCCCGGCCCCTGGCGGCGTTGCCGGGCGTTTCCACGAGGGCGTGTGACTGTTGGATGTAGCAATCTGGTGCTGGGGACCGAGGTGAGATTTCCTCCGTGCCAAGCGCATCGACAAACAGCCGTTGGCGCAATAAATCCGGGGTGACATGGCCCGCCCCAAATCCAACGGCTCGAAAGACTCCACCGCCA
>CAYQBV010000372.1:0-4367 GCA_964415705.1 uncultured Chthoniobacter sp.
CGGGGCTGCTGTCGCCGCGCACGGTCACGTCGTGCCGCCAGTCGGCGCGCTCGGCTTCGGGGCCGGTGGTGATGATGCCGAGGTTCACGGGGTCGTATACGTCGTAGCCGCGGGGGCAGACTTTGGGGCGCTCGGCCACTGGTCTGATCCCTCTTTTTACAGAAAAATTCTTGCACAGCCCCACGGCGGGCGCTTCCGGGCTTTCGGCTGCGATTTTCTCAAACAGCTGAACCACCGTGGCAGCCTGCAAGGTCGCCACGCGGGTTGTCCAAGCCAGGGGTGGCTCGGATCTGGCTGGATTCAGATCAGGATGATTCGCATTCGAATCGTTAAAATCCATGCTGCTAGAAATTTGCTTGCACGCCCGCCGCACCGGAAACGGTCAGAACGGGGGCGGGCGTCGGGGGGCGATAAAGTGTCTACCCCGAATGGCACGCGGTTAAGGCCATTCCTGTCTGTCTAGGTATCCTCTCTACGGCGCGAGCGCGCCGGGCGCGGAGAGCACGCCTTCGCGCACGCCGTCGAAGGTGTAGCCGGTCGTCGGGCTGTCGAGCGGCGCGGCGGCGTTGGCCGCGCTGTTGCGGATGCGCGTGCGGATGCCTTCGGATGAAACGCTCTGGCCGGAGCTGAGCGCCTTGTGCCAGATGAGCGCGGCCACCCCGGCGGTGTGCGGCGACGCCATGCTCGTGCCGGACATGCGCGTGGTGCCGCCGCCGAGCTTGGTGGACAGGATGCCGACGGACTCGATAGAGCCGGCTCTGGTGATGTTCTCCTGATCTTCGCCGGGGCCGGAGATGCTCACGCCAATGCCGGTGGTGGCGTTGAACGCGCCGTCGGACGTGAAATATGAGGCGGTGTCCGCGCCGATGACCCCGCTGAAGTAGCGGTAGGCATTCGTGCCGGCCTTGGCCGTGGTGCTGGCGACGGCGATGACCTCGGGATAGGTCGAGGGCACCTGCTGCGAGGCTTCGAGCGAGGCGTCATTGCCCGCGGCGACGATGACCGCGATGCCGTTGGCAGTGAGATTCTGCACGGCGGCGCGCATGATGGGGTTGTCACCGAGCGTGCCCGCGCGGCCGAGGCTCATGTTCACCACGCGGATGCGCGGGAAGACGGTGGCCGCATTCGCCGCCACCCAGTCGAGGCCGGCGGTCACGGCCGAGTCGCTGCCGCTGCCGGCGGCATCGAGCACTTTCACCGCGTAGATGGTGGCGGCCGGGGCCACGCCCACGACGCCGCTCGTGTTGTTGCGCGCCGCGATGATGCCGGCCACATGCGTGCCGTGGTTGTTGTCGTCCTGCGCCGACGCGCCAAACGCGGAGAACGCCGCGGTGCCGAGCGGCCGGAGGTCCGTGTGGTTGAAATCCACGCCGGTGTCCACGACGGCCACACCCACACCCGCGCCCGTGTAGGCCACGCCGCCGGGCGCGGCGCCGATGCGCTGCACGCCCGCGGGCACGACCTGGCCGACCGTGCCACCGCCGCCGCTTGGCTTGGCGTTTGCCGTGACCACGCGATCCGGCACCACGCGGACCACGCGCGGGTCCGCCGCCAGCGCCGCGAGGCGGCCGGGCGGCACATGGCCGGCGAAGCCTTTCACCGCACGCTGATACACGAAATCCGGCGCGACCCCGTGCGCGGGCGCCACAAGGTGCGGATTGACCCCCGCCTGCACCTCGACGATGAAACGATCCTTGATCGCCGCGGCAGGCAGCGCCTTGTCGGACGGGAGCGGTGTGAGTGCCTCATTCGGATCGGCGGCGAAAGCGCCGACGGTCGTGGCGAGGAGTGAGCAGAGGGCGAGGACGGGAGAGGTGCGGGTATTCATTGGTTCTTGCGCTTATGAAGGTTGTTGCTTTTCCCGCAGAAAGCGGGGGCGGGCACTTCTCCCATCCCGGTCCGCGGCGCGCAAGAGCGAAGATGCCGAGTAGCATAATTGGACCGCGGAGCGCCGTCGCCGCCGCCGCTGATTATGACCAGCTTGCCCGTCTGGTTGTTGCGCACCCAGACCGAGGCGCGCTATCGGTCAGAGAGCGACTCAACTTTCCGCCAAAGCATCGAACAACCCCGGCTGCCCCGGCTGCAACGCCCGCTGCTCCTTGCGGAAGAAATCCGCCTTCGTCTTGCCCGCGCGCTTTCCCTTCAGCGTGTGGTAATCGAACGCGTATT
The DNA here is from genome assembly GCA_964415705.1 of uncultured Chthoniobacter sp. Classification (GTDB taxonomy): domain Bacteria; phylum Verrucomicrobiota; class Verrucomicrobiia; order Chthoniobacterales; family Chthoniobacteraceae; genus Chthoniobacter. The sequence continues at coordinate 2,170 of CAYQBV010000372.1, forward strand.
CGCAGATAAAAGGACATGTCAGTTGTTCCCGACTTCCCCACCGCCCCAGCCTCCCGCCAATTCCGACCACCCCCACTTACACCCCCCGACGCCGCCGAAGCAGCCCTAAACTCCCCAAAGTCAGCAACGCCAACCCCGAGGGCTCAGGGACCACGGTCGTGCCACTGACCACATTCCCAAAGTCCGTCGCCACCCGCAACTCATCCAAGAAGAATCGCCCCCCAGTAAACGAAAGCGTGTCAAATTGCGTCTGATCCAAATTCGGCTGAATCGCCCAACTCGCCGAGGAAAACGCCGCCGCATTAAACTTCGCCTCCGTCAATTCCCCGTCCGCTTCAAAAAAGCGCGCAAAGGAAATGACGTCGGGCCCCACATCCGACCAAACAATTTTCGCAATGTTAATATTGGGAATCCCATAAATGCTCGAGGCGGCAATCGCCGTCGTCCACGTAAATCCTTGCTGCGCGGGATCTGTCTCCAGCACGGGAGGCAACACCACCACTGGCTTGGTCGATGCACTGTTCACCGCCTGCAATCCCGTCGGATCGTAGTCCTGATATGCCCCAGTCCCAGGAGTCGACTGCGCCCAAAATTGCCCAAAGACCTTCGCCGTATTGCTCCCCGTGTTCGATCCCAATCCCCCACCCAACCCAATCGCCTGGCCTCCCGCCGTCAAACCACGATTGGTCGTCGCCGATCCTCCTGAGGGTGTAGTGGTGAAATCCGAAGCTCCAATGGCCAACTTTGGGCCACTAGCGTTGGCGTTGAAGGCCGCCGTCGACACAAAACTCATCCAAGTCGTCGTCCCAGCCACAAAAGTCGCCGTCACACTCGGATCCAAGGCCCGCGATCCATACATATGATCGGTAGTCGTGCTCGTTCCACCGACCGCCGATGCCACTGGCCCTAGGTAACCACCCGTGGTCACCACATTCGACACCACCCCTCGAAACGGATTGTCCGCCCCAGTATTCAAGTGCACTCCCGAGGAAATTCCTTGGTTATAAATCGTCGGCGCTGCCGTTCCAGTCCACGTCGCCGACCAAGTCCCCGTCATCCCGATGCCCCCATTGGCGGCCGACAATAAGCTTGGCGCTACGGTGGCGTAGTTAAATCCCTCATAAACAAGGAGATCCGCCTGAGCTACTGCCCCGCCCATTAATCCCAAAGCCACCACCGAAACCCCTTGTGCTTGCCGAAGTGTAAAAAGTTTTTTCATATCCCTTAAAAAAACACAGAAAAAATCTGAGTCAAGAGACTTTTATCAGAAATCGCTACTGGGAATGTGCTTTCACGCCCGCCGCACCGGGGATGGTGAGAACGGGGAACGGCGTCGGGGAGTGAGGGGGTCTGGCACGCGCCTCGCGTCGCGCCACTCGAATATCCTGAGCAGGCTCGTCCCGATGTTTTGCACCGAGATGGACGGCATCGAATCACTGGCCGAGGTCGTCATCATCCTCGCCGCCAGCGGCAGCGGCTTCGGCGGCGGCGGGGGTGCCACCGCCGAGATCAACGGCGTGCTCTATTTCCCCGGCAGTGACGCGACCCACGGCGGCGAACTCTGGGCTGCCTACCCCGTCTCCGACACGCGCAGCTACCACAGCCGCAGCAGCTACTCCTACCGCACGCGGATGGCGCACGACGCGGGTCTTCTCAGCGAGATGAAGCTCCTCGATGGCGTCACCAGCGGCGAACGCGATCTCACGATGACCTTCAGCGCCCGCACCGGCACGGATCTCAGCCGCCTCGCCAGCGACCGCTTTGAGTTCACCGGCGCGGACGGCGATACCTTCGTCCTGGAGCTCTCCTACGATGCGGCCACCGCCCTCGGGCTCTTCGGTTCCGAGGACGATGTGCGGCTGATGTGGTGGAATGGCACCGACTGGATCAATGCCGTGGAAGGCAACTCCAGCGGCACCCCGTTCTTCGTCTCCGGTGCCTACGATGGCGTTCTAACCCTCGGCCATTATGGGCTTGATGAGGTGACCAATACCGTCTGGGCCGTGCTCAATCACAACAGCGCCTTTGGCGCCGGGGAATCCGTCCCGGAACCCAGCGCCGTAGCCCTCCTGATCACTGGGCTGCTCACGCTTTGCCACCGCCGCCGCTCCGCGTAAGTCTGCGCACGCGCGAGACAAGGATCTTTCATTGAGCAGCTCGAAGCGGTCACGCGGGCGGGGGGCGGGGTGTGGGTGGTT
>CAYQBV010000373.1:0-4366 GCA_964415705.1 uncultured Chthoniobacter sp.
CGTGGGACAACGCGAAGAAATACATCGAGGAAGGCCACCACGGCGGCAAAGGCAGTGAGGCGCACAAGGCCGCCGTCACCGGCGACACCGTGGGCGATCCTTACAAGGACACCAGCGGCCCCGCGATCAACCCGATGATCAAGGTCGTGAACATTGTGGCGATCCTGATCATCCCGATTTTTTTCTAACCCGAGGCCATGTCCGCCCAGCCGCCCGCCGAAGCGCCGTTCGAAGCCTTCGCGAAGTGCGGCGACCGCCTTCTGCTCATCGGCGGAAATGCGATGATCGGCTATGGGAGCGAACGGCTCACCCAAGATTGCGACTGTGCAGTCATCGCGTCAGATGAGCGTTTGGTGGCAGCGGTGCTGCAACCGCTCGGATATTTGTTCAAGGAGCGTTTCCCGAATTTTGCGCGCTACGCTCATCTCGGCGGGCGGCGTCCGGTCGTGGATGTGATGCTGCTCAACGCATCGACGTTTGAAAAACTGCGTGCGCAGAGCCGCGCAATCGACATGGGCGGGGTCGTGCTGCACGCGCCCAAGCCGTTGCATCTCGTGGCGCTGAAACTTCACGCGTTGAAACAGAATCCCAAGCGGTTGGGAAAAGACTGGGAGGACATTCAGTATTTGCTGAGCCATTACGAATGGACCGTCGAAGAGCTGGTGGAGCTTGTCGAACGCTATGCTTCGGCGGAGTCTCGGGAAATGCTTCGGCACGCTGGCTTCCTATGAATCCCGATCTCGATCTCGATCTGCCCACCGGCGCGGAACTGCCACCGCCGCCGCCCATGGCGCGCGATGCATTTTTCGAATACTGGCTCCGCCGCGTCGCCGATTTTTACCAATCGCCGCATTACGAGGCATGGCTGGCGCGCACGAGCGAGGAGATGCGGAACGCGACGCCGTTTGTCATGGATTGAGCAGGACTCGCTGGCCGCCGAGGGCTGGAGAGGCGCGCGGCCAAGCAGCCTGGGCTTCCGCCCAAACGGTTCCTGGCTCGTGGGCCGGTGGGCTGGCGGGGGGCGCGTTCTGGTTCGCGACGGCGTGAGGTTATACCCGGCGCCGGCGGTTTAGCACACCGAGCGCGCCGACGAGTAGCAGGCCGAGCGTGCCGGGCTCAGGGACCACGGCGGAACCGGGCGTGCCGGAGCCGAAGCTCGACGCGGCGGTCCCGAAGCCCGCGGCCTTGCCCTCGCCGCCGCCGCTGAAGGCGCCACTGGCCGCCCCGCTCGTGAAGACGACCGTCGCGCCCGCGCCGATGGTCAGCGAACTAAGCGTCTGGCTCACGGTGCCGAAACGCAGCTTGGTGGCCGGGCTGCCGGCGGTGTCGTTGACGGTCACCACGGCGGTGCCGGAGCCGGTGCCAAGCGCGCTGTTCACGTTGATGGTTCCGTCGGTGGCCGTCAGGTTGTCGAAGGCCAGCACGGCGGTGGCATCCAGGTTCTGCACGCCGGTGCCTTGTTTCGCCAAAGTGCCGGCGCCTGCGGTGCCGGAGATGGTTCCACCGAAGGTCGCCGTCGAGGCGTCGCCCGCGGTCAGCGTGTTGAAGCCGAGCGCCACTTCGCCGTTTGCTCCGGTGCCGCCGCTGAGGGATCCGATGGCTTCGCTCGAAGACACCAGCAGCCGCGCCCCGGCCACGCTCGCGAGGCTCACCGCGCTGGCATCGCCAATCGCTGAACCGACCGTGACCTCCAGCGTGCCCGCCGAGATGGTCGTTGCGCCGGTGTAGGTGTTCGCGCCGGCGAGATTCCAAGTCCCCGCGCCGCTCTTCACGACGGAAGTCGCGCCGGTGTTGTCGCCGATGGCGGCGGCCAGGGTGTTGGCTCCGGTGTTGGAGCCGGTCAGGGTCAGCGTATGGGCGCTGGTGTTACCAAAGGCGATGGGTCCGGTGTTCGAGAAATTCGCGAACGCCGCCACGGTCGTGCCCGAGGCGTCGATGGTCGCGGTGTTGCCGGTGGCGTTGCCGATGGCGAAAAGGCGGTCCGTCACCGCGGCTGTGGCACCAGCGTAGCGCAGCGTGCCGCCGCCGAAGACGAGGTTGCCGGCGGCGTTGGTCGCTGCCCCGATGCCGCTGGCGCTGCCGCCGTTGGCGAGGCTCGCGATATTCAGGGTGCCACCGTCCAGCGTGGTGACGCCGGTGTAGGAATGAGCGCCCGGGAGTGTCAGCATGCCATTGGTCACGCTAACTCCGCCGAGGCCGATGATTCCCGAGCTGTTGTTGCCGCCCACGGTCGAGGCGAGGCTGCTGCTGCTGTGCTTGAAAGAGGCACCTTGGGCGATGGCAAACCTCTGGTTGCTGGCCGCAATCTGATTGAAGGTGGCGCTGCCGCCGATTTCAAACACGCCTCCGTTGACGTAGAAGTTATTCCGGCCATCGGTGAGCGACGTGAGTCCGCCGCTCAAGATCAGCGTGCCTGCGCCGGATTTATACAGCCGGGTATTGCCCGCGACCGTCAGTGGCATGGCGATTTCCAACACATCCGTATCCGAATTCACGCGGATATCCCCCTGGGTGCCGCTCAAAGTGACTGCTGTGCCTCCGCTGATCGTGGACGTGCCGCCGCCCGTCTTGAGAATACCGCCCGCCCCGGTGTTGCCGCCGCCCGAGGAAGTGAGCGTCGCCCCGCCGACCATCGTAAGATTGACGGCGCCGTTGATCTTCAGCGTGCCGTTGCCACCGCCCTGCCCGGTCAGGTTGACGCTGGGTTGGGTCGTGATATTTCCCGTAATCTCCTGATTCGAAATCCCCGAGGTGGCAAACGACACCCCGCCGGCACTTGTCGCGGAAAAAGCATCCACGCCATAGTTGACACCGCGAACAAACCCGGCCGGATCATAGACGGCGAAGTCACGGCCATTGAAGTAAGCGTTCTGACTCGTGATATTGCGGTAGGCGGAGCCACCACTGCCGATCGTGGCACCGAGTCCGCTGCCGAGAACAATCTTGTAGTCCGTGCCGTTCACGCCACCCGTGGCGACGTCACTGGTCACGAAGTTGATGACGTTGCCGTTTTCGCTGCTGTTCCCACCCACCGTCGTGAAGATTAAAGTCACGGGCTGCGCTGCCGTGCGCGTCACCTGCACCGTGTTGTCATGGGGATTGGAGTTGACGGTATTCAGTGAAGCCAGCGTCTGCGACGTCGCGGCCCCTGCGCCCACGTTGTCGTAAATGAACGCGCCGCCAGTGAACAGGCCGCCAACACCGAGGGTCAAGGCGGTGCTTGCAGAGAGCGAGCCAGTAGCTCCGCTCAACTGCAAGGTGCCCGCCGCCACGATCGTGCTGCCGGTGTAGCTGTTGGCGGCGGAGAGCACCAGCGTGCCGTTGCCGGTCTTGTTCACGCCGCCGTTGCTGAGGATGCCGCTCATCGTGGCGATATTGGCATCCACCTGGATGGTGCGCGTGGCCCCATTGAGGTTGACGGCATTCGTAAACTCCAAGGTGTTATTCGCCGTGGGTCCGTTCAAATTTAGGATACCCACTCCAAACGCCGCTGTATTCCAAGTCAGGGCCGTCGGGCTGGCCAGCGTCCCAAAGGCCACTTGCACCGGCGCGCCATTGGCGCTGAAGCCAGCGGTGCCGCCGCCGGTGATCTGCATGTTGCCCGCCGCGCCGCCGCCGGCGCGCTCAAGGTTGGCTCCGGTTTCAAAGACGCCGCTGGTGATCGTGAGCAGGCTCCCGGTGTTCAGGCCGACACCCTCATTGGCCCGCAAGACGCCGCCGTTGACAGTTACGGTGCCAGTGCCCGTGTTGGCTCCATTGAGGACTAGCGTGCCTTGGCTGACGGTAGTCGTGCCGGTATAGCTGTGATTGCCATTGAGGGTCAGCGTGCCGGTGCCGAGCTTGGCTACACCCACGGTCAGCGCCGTGCCGGGGTCGGCGATGACGCTGTTGTAAGTGAAAGCCCCGCCGGTGGCGCTGGCTGTGTCGAAACCGATGATGGAACTGGATTTCAACCCAGCGGTCGGCGTGCTCGCGCCGAGGTGGCTGCCATCGAGCAGAGTGTCGAGGTCCGTGGTGTCGAAATACCCGGAGGCATTGGCCCCGACGCCGAGAGCGAGGGTGGCATTGGCATCCACGTTGATGTTCGTGGTCGTCCAACTGGCGGCAGTGTCGTTGTAAAGCGCGGAGCGTTTGCCCAAGGTCAGCGTGCCCGCGGTGACGGCGGTCCCGCCGTCGTAGGTGTTGGCCCCGGTGAGGAGAAGATTGCCGCCTTGGTTCTTGGTCAGGCCCACACCCGTGCCGGAGATGACGGCGGGGATGGTCAGGTCATAGGTCGCCGTGGTGCTGTCGTTGACGGTAAAGGTCCGGTTCACGCCGCCGAGGGCGAGGTTGCCGCGGATCGTTGCGCCCACCGGGTTGTTGCTGT
>CAYQBV010000374.1:0-4330 GCA_964415705.1 uncultured Chthoniobacter sp.
TCTATCTCGACGGCGAAAAGGACAAGGTCGCCTCCGGCAGTGTCGCCGGCAACGTCCTCACCCTGAAACTCAAAGAACCCACCGCCGCGACCAAGATCACCTACCTCAAGGAAGCCGCTTGGAATCAGGACAACCTGCTCAACGGCGCCAATGGGATCGCTGCCCTGACCTTCTGCAACGTGCTGCTCCAGTCGGGCGCCTCGGGTCGCTAGCAGCCTTTGGAAATACTCGGGTAGTGCGCGGAAATCAGCCCGTCCCGGCTGCCACGGAAAACGGGCGTCCCGCCCGTCAAGCCACGCCAGCGCTTGGTTTGCAGGCCAGAGGCCCGTCTGCCGTGACCGGCCGGAGGCCCGTCTTCCGCCGCCGCGCTGGGGTTTTTCAACCGGCGGCTGAGCGGGACGGACGGTCGGCGATGCTTCAGCCCTCGTGGGCTTCGAGATATTTGCAGACTGCGGTGGAATGGTGAGGTGTGCGCGCCCGGCTCCGCGCCGGCTCCTCCCACTTGCAGACAGTGATCCCGCACTTCGGGTGGGTTCGCCAATTCTCCGGAGCCTCCGTTCGGGATCACGCTGTTCTTTTCGAACTGCGCCGCGGCTCGCGAATCCGGGGTCTGGCACCGGGGCGGGGCATCTTTCCGGTTGACGGAGGCGTTGGATAACGCATCATCCCATCAAGATTGGAAGATGCGTCCGGCTGCTTCGCAGCGGCGTTCTGCCTTCACAAACATGCAAACCTTCACCTTATGAGCACAACGACACAGACCACCAAATCCACCGACTACAAAGTCGCCGACATCAGCCTCGCCGACTGGGGCCGCAAGGAAATCGTCATCGCCGAGCAGGAAATGCCGGGCCTGATCTCGATCCGCAATCAATACGCGCCGAGCCAGCCGCTGAAAGGCGTGCGCATCACCGGTTCGCTGCACATGACGATCCAGACGGCGGTGCTCATCGAGACGCTCGTGGCGCTGGGTGCGGAGGTGCGCTGGGCAAGCTGCAACATTTTCTCGACGCAGGATCAGGCGGCGGCGGCCATCGCGGTGACGGGCGTGCCGGTCTTTGCCTGGAAAGGCGAGACGCTGGAGGAGTATTGGGACTGCACCTGGAAGGCGATCGTGAACAACGACGGGAAAGGCCCGCAACTCGTGGTCGATGACGGCGGCGACGTGACCCTTTTCATCCACAAAGGCTACGAACTCGAAGAGGGCGACAAGTGGGTGGACAGCGAGAGCGGCTCGCACGAGGAGAAGGTCATCAAGGATCTGCTCAAGAAGGTCCACGCGGAGAATCCGTTCATCTTCCACGAGATGGTGAAGGACTGGCGCGGCGTCTCCGAGGAGACCACGACCGGTGTGCACCGGCTCTACAAGCTACAGGAACTCGGCAAGCTGCTCGTGCCGGCGTTCAACGTGAATGACTCGGTGACCAAGTCGAAATTCGACAACCTCTACGGCTGCCGCCATTCGCTCGTCGATGGCCTGAATCGCGCGCTCGACGTGATGATTTCCGGCAAGGTCGCGGTCGTCATCGGCTACGGCGATGTGGGCAAGGGCTGCGCGCAATCGCTGCGCGGTCAGGGTGCGCGGGTCATTGTGACGGAGATCGATCCGATCAATGCGCTGCAAGCAGCGATGGAAGGTTACGAGGTTACGACGATCGAGGAGACGCTCGGGCGCGGCGACATCTATGTGACCACCACGGGGAACGTGGATGTCATCACCATCGAGCACATGACGAAGATGAAAGACCAGGCGGTCATTTGTAACATCGGTCACTTCGACAATGAGATTCAGGTCGAGAAGCTGGTGAACTATCCCGGTATCAAACACACCAACATTAAGCCACAGGTGGACAAGTACACCTTCAAGCCCGGTCAGGAGATTTTCCTCCTCGCAGAGGGCCGCCTCGTGAACCTCGGCTGCGCCACCGGGCATCCGTCCTTCGTGATGTCGAACAGCTTCTCCAACCAGACGCTCGCCCAGCTCGACCTCTGGAAGAACAAGGACATCTATAAGCCCGCCGTCTATGTCCTACCCAAGAAGCTCGACGAAGAAGTGGCCCGCCTGCACCTCGCCAAGATCGGTGTGAAACTCACCGTGCTCACCGCGAATCAAGCCGCCTACCTCGACGTGCCCGTCGAAGGTCCTTACAAGCCGAACCACTACCGCTACTAAGCGGAAACGTCCGGCGAGAAACTCACGAGAACCGCCGCGGGCAACCGCGGCGGTTTTCTTTTGTGGAAGCGGCGAACTCGCGGGCGGCACTTACTTCAGCGGACGCGCGACCATGATGCCGGCGATGCTGCTGAAGTGGTTCAGATAACCGCTGAGGCGCTGGTCGAGGATGACTTTGCCGGAATTGCGCGGGTGGCTGGCGTGCATGAAATGGAGGACGCCATCGGGCGTGCGGTAGGCGAGGCCGACGTGGGAGGTGCCGATCATCCCGCCATCGTGCGAGCAGATGGAAATAATGTCGCCGCTTTGCAGTTGGGGCTCGATGGCGGCGACGCGGTCTTTCGGGATGTAGTAGAGCGGGGTGCGGGCGATGCGGTTTTCCATGGCGACGATCCCGGCGAAAAGGTCGGGGTTGTTCCGCATGTAGCGGTAGCCTTTCCAGCCGCGCTGCATTTCCACCGCGGCGTGAGCGCCGCGGATGCCGCCGAGGTCGCGAGTCAGGTCGCGAACAAGGCCGCGGCGTTCGTTGTCCTGCGCCCAGTCCTCGAGGTAGTGCAGGCGGGAAAGGTAGCTACCCGTGCAGACGCCGGCGCGGTAGCGGTCGAGTTCGATGTATTTCAGCAGGGTCTGCGGCGTCCACGCTTCGCGTGGCTCGTCGAGCATACGGGCGAAGGCGAGGGCCACCTCAAAGAACGTCCAGCAGTCGAGTCCGTTGAAATTGACCGACGGGGCTTCGATGCGGTCGTCGATCTCGAGGGTGAATCCGCGGTACGGTGTGCCGATGAGGGCGCGACCGATGACGGCCGTGCGCTGACCGATCGGGAGACCCACCGCAGGCGCGGCGCGGGCGAGCAGCGAGTCAAAGCGGTCGCGCCCGACAAAGACCGTGCTGAAGGGCAGGCCGTGCGTATCAAACTCGGCGGGAATCCTAGCGGTGGGTGTGAGGACCGTCGGAGCTGGCTCGGCAGCGGAAAGCGGGAGTCCTTTGGCTAGGATGAGGACGGCTAGGAGAGACGTGATGAAATGCATAATGGTGTCAGGTAGCACGATGACTGCCGCGCGGACCCGCGCTGGGAGCGAACTGGCTCCCGGTCACTGCTGCACGACGCCTTTGAGATACAGCGTGGACGCGGCGGAATCCTTCGGTCCGGGGCGGGCGGCGCGCGGGCGGGAGTCGGTGCCCATCGGTTTCCGGCTGTGCGTGGTGATGCGCGGCTCGCGGAAGCCGCTGGTGAGGCGCGAGGTCTTCCACGAGGGCGGCTCGGTCGTCTGATAAAGCATGTCGCCGGCGTCGAGGATGGTGGTGCCGTCGCGGACGACGCGGAGGGAGAACCAGAGGTCGTCGGTGCTGTTGTCTTTCACGACCGCGCAAAAAACATCGCCTTTGACGATGGGAAAATTGCCGGACTGGACTTCGTAGCTGCTGCTCCCGGCGAGGATTTCGCGGCCGTTGAGGTAGAGCGTATAGCGCTCATTGCCGCAGGCGAAAACCTGAACGGAGCCCGGGGGCAGCGGAGCCACGGGAGGGGGCGGAGCGTGGGGAACGGGCGTGGCGAATTTGACGAATTCCGTGCCGCCTGGCGTGGTCGGCGGCGCGGGCGGGTCGGGGGGGAAACTGGGCGGCACGACCGGGGCGGCAGCTGCTTGGCGGACGAGGAGACCCAATTCGTTAATGGCGCTGGAGGCTTTGCCATACATCCCGACAAAGGGTCGGGTGTCGGTGCGGAGGCGGACGGTGGCTTGAGCTTCGTGCGCGCCCTTCGCGCCGATGGCGTTGCTCTTGTAGCTGTCGCTCGGGTCGAGCACGCCGTTTTCGTAACGCATAAAAACGACCCACATGGCTTCGATGACGCTTTCGCCGCGGAGATCGACGCGCCCGACGGCGTAGCCGGGTCTCGCTTCCAGGACGGTCGCGGGTTTATCGACGCGGGGCCCCCGGGTGATACCGGTCGCTTTCCCCGAGGAGCGGACGTAGAGCGGGGTGAGCGATTCGACGGTCGATCCGCCCAGGTGATTCTGTCCGGTCGTGTATTGAAAGCCGATGAGCACACCCTGATTCGGACCCACATCGTAGAAGCTCCGGGCCGAGGAATTTTCGCTGCCGACGGATGGAGTTTTGAGAAAAGCTCCGACGGGGCTCAGGGTGGGAGGATCATT
>CAYQBV010000375.1:0-4329 GCA_964415705.1 uncultured Chthoniobacter sp.
GGTGCGCTGTCCGCCGCGCAAATCGTGCAAGGTCGTGTCATCAACAGTTACTTTAACATTCACTCCCTCAACTACCCGATTGGAGAGATCAAAGGCTACCTTCGGCGGTTGGACGGCTCGCAGACTTTCACCGTTCCGCCGGTTCCGCCGGATTGGACGGCTGAAGCGGGAGCGGCTCACACGAACACTGCCGCAGCGGCCCGGTTCCTGACCCAGGCGACCTATGGCTACAATGGCGCGGATCTCGCGGCCCTTCAGTCCGCGGCCAGCTACGAGGCATGGATCGATGCGCAGTTCGCCGCTCCCCCGTCGGACACCTACACCGACGTGTATCGCAAGGGGAATGACACGACCGACCCGAGTTCCGGCAATCTGATGTTCAACTCCTGGTGGCGCACGTCCGTCACCGCTCCGGACCAACTCCGGCAGCGCGTGGCCTTTGCCCTCAGTGAGATCCTGGTGACTTCGGAAAGCGGGCCGCTGGATGACCAGCCGGCGGCGCTGTCCAACTACTACGACCTGCTCGTCAAGCATGGCGTGGGAGTAAATGGCGACCTGGTAAACTACCCGGGAAATTTCGGGGCGCTGCTCAAGGCCGTGACACTGCATGCCGGGATGGGTCGTTACCTCGACATGTTGCGCAATGACAAGCCGAACAAGTTGACGGGCCTGATTCCGAATGAAAATTACGCACGGGAGATCATGCAGCTTTTTAGTATTGGACTGAACCGCCTGCACCCGGATGGGTCGCTGATGCTGGGCAGCAAGGGTGCCCCGATTCCCACCTACGATCAGGAGACCATAGTGGGTCTCGCGCACGTCTTCACGGGTTGTGACTCTGGTTATACCGGAACGCTGCGGACCAGCTTCGGGGCCTCACCGAACTGGCTGTCGCCGATGCGCGAGGTGCCCGCGCGCCATTTCACCGGGCAGAAGCGAACGCTGAATAACCGCGTGCTGCCGGGGCTGGCGACGGCGGCCGGGCTGCCTCTCGACCCATACGCGACGAGTAACCCAACCGCCGCGCAGCTCGCCGATCCGGCATTTCAGGCACTGGCTGCGGCGGAGAACAACGCGGTGCATGACCAGCTCTTCAACCACCCGAACTGCGGGCCCTTCATCTGTCGGCAACTCATTCAGCGGTTGGTGACCAGCTCTCCGAGCCCGGGTTACATCTATCGGGTGGTGCAAAAGTTTAATGACAATGGCAGCGGCCTGCGCGGCGACCTGCGGGCCGTGGTCAAAGCCATCCTGCTCGACTACGAAGCGCGGTCGATCACTGCGAAGAATCAGCAGGGTTTTGGCAAGCAACGGGAGCCCGTGCTGCGGGTCACCAATTTTGCCCGGGCCTTGCGCCCGGCGGGTTCGCTGGCGGGCACCTACCGGCAGGATGGAGGGATCATCACCGTGGATACCTCGCCGTCTCCGCACCGGCTCACGGGGACGCCAGCGGTGGAGCTGGGCTTTACCAGTACGGCGGCACCGGTGCCGGACCTGACTGCGCAGAGCGGTCTTTATGCGCTCACCACCGCCGTTCCACCCACCGCCACGCAATTCAGCGTTCGGGCCAAGGAAATCTATCGCGGCACCTGGACGCAGACGGGGAACACCATCACGGTGGCCCACGCCGCGCACGGATTTTCGGTGGGCAGCCAGGCCTTCATCCGCTGGCGGACGGCGGCCACGGGCGGATTGGCCAATGGGTTGTTCTCCGTGGTCGCGGTGGTGGATGCGAATAGCTTTGCGGTGACATCTCCCGACAGTGCCACCGTGACGGCCGGGGCGACGTGCGATGTCTCTTTTGTCAAAGGCACTTACACCCTGAGCACGGTGAGTTCGGTGACGACGCTCAGCCTGACGCTGAACAGCAATCCGGGGTTGGCCTACGGGCAAAAGGTCTATCTGACTTTCACCCCAAATGTGGGCCAGACCGGCGTTCCGGTGACCGGCGTGCCGAGTGGGCTTTATACCTTGGGCGCGCCGCTGCCCTCGGGCAGTCCGCTGCCGGATTCGCGGCGCTACAGTGCCACGCCCGACTTGGGGACACTGGTAACGACCAGCCTGAGCGGCACCATCGTCGGCGCGGCGCAAAACCCGGTGCTCGACCGGGGCAGCTTGACCGGGGGTACGGATTTCGTCACGTCGGGCTACAGCGACTGGGGTATGAATAGCACCGACACGACGCTGACCCAAACGCCGATGCGCTCGCCCACGGTGTTCAACTTCTTCCTGCCCGACTATCAGTTTCCCGGACTGCTCCAAAACAACGGACTGATTACACCCGAGTTCGAGCTGAGTTCCGAAACCAATGTCACGAGGCAGGCCAACTACCTCTACGGCGGAATCTACGGCATCCACATCAGCACGGGTCTGACGAGCTTTGGCGCACAGGATATCATGATGGACTTCGGGCCGTGGATCGGTGATCGCAATGGCACGGTCGGGGGCACGAACTACTGGACTAATGACCTCAACCTCCGCGATCTGATTCGCGAGATGAGCAAGCTGCTCATGGCTTCCTCGATGAGTCAGGCAATGGAGGACGCCATCTATAATTACGTCTCGAACACGGCCAGCGGTTACATCACCTATCCGTCCTCGGGCGCTTCGGAAACCCAGCAGCGGGACCGGTTCCGCGCGATCTTGCATTTCATCGCGGTGTCCTCCGAATTCACCATCCAGAAATAACCACCATGCGCTCCCGTTCCAGCCAGCAAGATGACCGGCAGTATTTTCTCCGGACGCGCCGTGGATTCCTGCGGCAGGCAGCCTGTGCCGCGGTCGGCACGCTCGGGGTGAGCAATGCGTTGCGCGACTTTCGCTTTATCAACTCCGCGCTCGCGCAGAGCGGCGGGGTTTTCACGGACTACAAGGCGCTCGTCTGCATCTTTTTGAGCGGAGGAAATGACTCGAACAACCTCATTGTCCCGCGGCTTTCCGGTTACGCGAACTACAGCGCCGCGCGGCAGATTCTGGCGATCCCGGAGGGCGCGCTCAATGTGATCACCCCGACGAACAACGACGGCAATGCCTATGGGTTTCATCCGAGTTGCATCGAACTGGCGACGCTTTTCAACGCCGGAAAGCTCGCGACTCTTTTCAACACCGGTCCGCTGGTCAGTCCCATCACGCGCGACCAGTATCAAAGGAAGCTCGTCGCCACTCCGCCGCAGTTATTCAGTCACAGTGATCAGGTGACCCATTGGCAAACCTCGCTACCGGATCAGCCGCCGAAGACCGGGTGGGGCGGAAGGGTGGCGGACAAGCTGCACCCTTATCAATATGACCTGAGCTATGTGGGTTCGGTGGCCAATCAGGCGCAGATCGGCCTCTGCACGAGCCTGGCCGGGGCGAACACCTTTGAGGTGGGCAATGACGTGCAGCAATACCATGTCTCGACGAGCGGCGCGGTGACCCTGAGCAGCCCCTACGCTGTGGGTGGTACATCCCATAATAATCGCAAAAACGCGCTGGTCGGGATGCTCAATCAGGGCAACAACAACTTGCAGGTGCAGGCCTACGGCGAGGTGATGAGCCGGGCCATCGGTCTGGCGGATACGCTGAACACGGCCATCGCCCCGACGGCGGCGGCAAACTATTTCACGACGGTCTTTCCCAACACCACGCTCGGCAATCAGCTCAAGATGGTCGCACGGATGATCGCCGGGCGCGACACGTTGAAGATGAAGCGGCAGATTTTCTTTGTCTCGGTCAGCGGTTACGACACCCACACGGCGCAGGTGAACGTGGTGGGCGGCACGCCAGATACGCTCACCGGTTCCCACGCGAATTTGCTTAATGAGCTGAGTGAAGCCATCGGCGCGTTTCAGGCGGCGGTCGAGCAAATCGCCGCGGGGCCATTTGGCGGCGGCGATTTGGTGAACAAGGTGGTGGGATTCACCGCGAGCGATTTTGGCCGCACCTTTCCGAGCAATGGCCAGGGATCGGATCACGGCTGGGGTTCGCATCATGTCATTTTCGGCGGTGACGGCACGGCGACTGGAACCGTGCGGGGCCGGCGGACCTATGGAGGCTTTCCCGTGTTGCAAATCGACGGGCCCAACGACACCAGCACCGGCCGTTGGATTCCGACCACCAGCGTGGACGAATACAGCGCCACGCTCGCCAAATGGTTGGGCGTGAATCCCACGAATCTCCCCTACGTGTTCCCAAACCTGAGCCGCTTCGCGAGTCCCGACCTCGGCTTCCTCAGCGCCTAGCCGATGAGGAAAAGTGCGCCCGTCTGGCTGGGACTCGCGGTGGCGGTTTGCGCCGGGATGGTGGCGGTGCTGCAATGGCCGCGGGCGGTGGTGCCGGTTCCTAGTCGGC
>CAYQBV010000376.1:0-4323 GCA_964415705.1 uncultured Chthoniobacter sp.
CCAGCGGCCGCACCTCCAGCACCCGGGCGAGGTGCTGGACGTGCTCGCCGGTGCGCGGCACGCGCAGCGTCACGATGAGGATGTCGGCGGGGTGGAGTTGCCGGCTCATTGGTGGGGGCGAAAGTAGCGGAGCTGGGCCGTGGCGATGAGCAGCCGGGTCTGGTAGCCGGTGGTCGGCAGCGGCGTGGGACCGGAGGCGATGCGAAAGTGGCGCACGCCTTTGAGCGCGAGGGCGACATGGGTTTCGGACCGCTCGAAAAGCTCGCGCAGATTGTCGGCCACGGTGCGGCAGGTGAAGTCGGGATGAAAACTAAGGGACAGGTCAATTATCGAAAAAACCCTGATTGAGGCGCATCGAGAGATCGCGTGATGCACCGGAAAGTCCGGCGTGGGCAATGCGTCGGGTCCGCGGCCCCAGGCCCGTGGCTCACGCTGTCCCCAGCGTGAATCCTCCCTGTGCGTGCAGCGCCCGGCCCATTCCGTCAGCGCGCTTCCGCGCGGGCGGGCTTTGGTTTCACACTGGGGGCAGCGTGAGCCACGGCGGCGAGCCATGCTGTCGCCGTTCACGTGCCGGGAGACGCTGCTCCGGCTTGACCAACCCCACAACACGCATCCTTTATGATTCGAATTCCATGCCCCTAAGTCCGACTTTCACCCTGCCCGTTCTGATTGCGCTCGCCGCCGCGATGGCTGGCGCAGCCGAACCGTCGATTCCGGTGAAGATCGAGTTCAACCGCGACGTGCTGCCGGTTCTTTCGGACAATTGTTTTGCATGTCACGGGCCGGATGCGAAGCAGCGCAAGGCGAGGCTGCGGCTGGATGTGCGCGAGGAGGCATTGAAACCGGCGGAGTCGGGCGACACGCCCATCGTGCCCGGCAAGCCGCTGCAGAGCGAACTCGTGGCGCGGATCGAAACGGCCGACCGCGATGAGGTGATGCCGCCACCAAAATCCCACAAGCATCTCACGGCCGCGCAAAAGGAATTGCTCAGGCGCTGGATCGCGGAGGGCGCGAATTACGAGGGGCACTGGGCGTTCACGGCCATCGAACGGCCTGCGTTGCCGGTGGTGAAAAACAAGGCGTGGGCGCGCAATGCGATCGACTTTTTCATTCTCGAACGACTGGAGCGCGCGAGCCTCGCGCCTGCGAGAGAGGCATCGCCCGAGGCGCTCTTGCGGCGCGTGAATTTCGGTGTGACTGGTCTGCCACCTTCGATGGAAGACGTGGCGGCGTTTTCGACAAAGCACGAAGCGGCGGACTACGCGGCGCTGCTCGAACGGCTGCTGTCTTCCGCGCAATACGGCGAGCACTGGGCGCGGCATTGGATGGACCTCGCGCGTTATGCGGACAGCGCCGGCTACGAACTGGACTATCTTTTCACTCACGCCTCGCGGTATCGGGACTGGCTGGTGCGATCCTTGGCGTCGAACAAGCCGATGGATCGTTTTATCCACGAGCAGATCGCAGGGGACGAGATGTGGCCGGGCAATGGCGATGCGGCGGATGGCGCACTCTTTCTCACGATCGGGCCGATGCGATTCGAAGGCGGAATCCAGCGCGCGAAGGACCGCGAAAACGAATGGTTCACCGATCTCGCCGACACCACGGGCTCGGCTTTTCTCGGCCTGACCTTGGGCTGCGCACGCTGCCATGATCACAAGTTTGATCCGCTAACGCAGGGCGATTATTACGGATTGCAGGCCATCTTCGCGGACAGCGAGGTGAAGCAGGAACGCGCGACCAAGCCGGCCAAGGAAACCGATCCGGCCTTCATCCGCGCGGTGCCGCGCGTGCAGCCGGGGATCGTCCAGGTCTTACGGCGCGGGGAAGTGGACCTGCCACTGCGTGAGGCCGCGGCTGCATTGCCAGCGGTGTTGCCGGGTGGCGGGGCATTGCCTGCGGCGAAAAATCGTCGGGCGGCCTTGGCCACGTGGCTGACGTCGGCGAGCAATCCGCTCACGGCCCGCGTGCTGGTGAATCGCGTGTGGCAATGGCATTTCGGACGCGGCTTGGTGGGCACCGCGAATGACTTCGGGCGGCAGGGCGAAGCGCCATCGCATCCGGAATTGCTCGACTGGCTGGCGAGCGAACTGATGGCCAGCGACTGGGACTTGCGCCACTTGCAACGGCTCATCCTCGAGTCCGCGACCTATCGCCAGTCGGGCATCCGCCCGCCCGATGCACGAAACGTGGATCCGGAAAATCGCCTGCTCGCCGGCTTTCCGCGCCGGCGTTTGCAGGCCGAGGAATTGCGCGATGCGCTGCTCGCCGTGTCCGGGGCATTGAACTCGAAATCGTCGGGCCCGCCGGTCGTGCCGCCCTTGGAACCGTGGGCGCTTGCCCCGCTGCGAAACCGGAACTGGGAGGTCACCAAGGACGAGAGCGAATGGCGGAGGCGCAGCCTGTATTTTGTCGTGCGCCGCTCGATCAAGCTGCCGTTCTTCGATGCGTTCAATCTTCCCGACAATGTGAGCAGTTGCGCCGGACGCGACAGCACGGTCGTGGCTTCGCAGGCGCTCACCTTGCTGAACAGCGGAGACACGCTCACCCACGCCCGGGCGCTCGCGGGCCGACTTTGGACGCAGAGCAAGGGCGATGCTTCCAAGGCCGCGGCACTGGCGTGGCAGTGGGTGTTCGCGCGTCCGGTCACGTCCGCGGAAAGCGCGCAGGCGCTGGCCTTTCTCCAAGCCCGCGAGGCTGATTGGACAAAGACGCCGCCCGCCGGCGCCGCCTTGCCCACGGGCATCTCCGGCGATTCGCCGATGCCGCCTGCCCGCGGGGCCGCGTGGGTCGAATGGTGTCTGGCTTTGCTGAACTCAAACGAATTTGTCTATGTGGACTGAACCTAAATCGTCATTGATTTCCCGCCGCGATTGGTTGCGCCACGCGGGTGGCGGAATCGGCAGCATGGCGCTGGCCTCGCTGCTCGCGCGCGATGGCTGGCTACACGCCGCTCAACCTGCCACGGCGAATCCGCTCGCACCGCGAGTCCCTCATTTTCCCGCGAAGGCGAAGGCGGTGATTTATCTCTTCATGCACGGCGGCCCCAGCCATGTGGACATTTTCGATCCAAAGCCAGCGCTGACAAAGTTCGACGGCCAGCCGCCGCCGGAGGAGTTCCATCAGTTGAAGCTCCAGTTCACCGACGTAAAAAAGCAGAAGCTCATGGGCAGCCGGCAGACCTTCACGCGCTGCGGGCGGAGCGGCATGGAGATTTGCGACTCGCTCCCGCGCTTGCAAAAGTGCGCCGACGAATTGTGCGTCATCCGCAGCATGCACCACGAGGTATTCAACCACACGCCGGCCATCTGGCTCGCCAACACCGGGTCGGCGCTGCCGGGCCGCGCATCGCTCGGCGCGTGGCTTTCGTATGGCCTCGGCAGCGCGTCGGACAATCTGCCGGCATTCGTGGTCATGCATTCGCGCCCGCTCAAACCGGGGCCCGGCGTGTGGGGCAGCGGCTTCCTGCCCGCCGTCTATCAGGCCACGCCCGTCGGCACGGGATCGACGCCGATTCCGCATCTCGCCCCGCCGCCCGAACTGCGCGGCGGCAACCAGCGCGCGGTGCTCGATTATTTGCAGGAAATGAACCGCACCCACGCCGCCGATCGCCACGACAGCGAACTCGACGCCCGCATCGCTTCCTACGAACTCGCCTTCCGCATGCAAAGCGCCGCGCCCGAGGCCGTGGACATCGGGCGCGAAACCGCGGCGACGCGCGACCTCTACGGAAAGGGCTTTGGCGAGCAATGCCTCGTCGCGCGACGGCTCGTGGAGCGAGGCGTGCGCTGCGTGCAGATTTACCACGGCGGCGACAACGATGACTGGGACACGCACGGCGACAACCACAACGGCCAGACCCGTCGGATGCGCGAGGTGGACCAGGGTTGCGCCGGCCTGCTCAGGGATCTGCGTAGTCGCGGGCTGCTCGAAGACACGCTCGTCGTGTGGTCCGGCGAGTTCGGCCGCACGCCCACGACCGAGGGCAACAATGGGCGCGACCACAGTCCCTACGGCTACTCCATGTGGCTGGCCGGCGGCGGAATTCGCGGCGGCCAGGTTTACGGCGCCACGGATGAACTCGGTTTCCGCGCCGTGGACAAGCCCGTCCATCTCCACGATTTGAACGCGACGCTGCTCCATCAATTCGGCCTCAATCACGAACAGTTGACGTGGCGTCAGGAAGGCCGGGATTTTCGGCTCACGGATGTGTTTGGGAATGTGGTGAAGGAGATTCTGATGTGAATGCCCCCTCCCACCACTACAGCATCATACCCCCTCACTCCCGAGGCCGATCCCCGTTCTGACCGTCTCCGGTGCGGC
>CAYQBV010000377.1:0-4307 GCA_964415705.1 uncultured Chthoniobacter sp.
CTGCGGAAGACCCTGCCCCGCGCTTCCTCGGTATCGAGCGGTGCGGTGAGCAGCTTGCCGCGCGCGGCGGCCCAGGCGTCGCCGAGCTTGCGGCAGGCCGCCGCGCGGGCCGCGGGGCCTTTGGCGTCCGCCGCCGCCCTGGTGAGTCGCGCCAGCGGGGCGACGCTGAGTTCCCACTGCGCGGGCGTCAGGTATTTCCTGGTGGCCTCGAACTGCTCCTTCGCGAGCAACCGCTGCGCGATGGGCTCGGTCAAGCTGAGCCGGGCCACCGGATCGAGCCCCGGCGCGAGCGCGGTCGCGGCGAGTTCTTCGATCGGCGCGAAATTCAGCAGCGTGTCGATCAGCGCGCGCACCTGTATCACGTCGATGCCGGAGAGGATTGGATATTTCCCGTCGCTGGCGAAGCCGTCCTCCTCCGCTTCCCCGGCCGGCGGTTCATCCGCGGTGCCGGGCTTGTTTTCCGCACGCGCTACCGGCAGCAGTTTGTCCAGCGCGAGGACCGCCTCACCGGCGCGGTGGTCGTCGGTCAGGGCCAGCCCCAGCCGCAACCGCGCACCTTTGGCCAGCGGGCTTTGCGGAAATTTTTCGAGCAGCGTTTGCAGCGCGGCGGCCGCCTCGCCGGGAAGTTTCATCCGGTGCAGCGCGACGCCCCGCGCGAGCAGCAGGTCGTCGCTTTTCTCCAGTGCCGCGCCCGCGCTCCCGATCAGTTTCAGCGCCTGGGCGTGCTGGCCCGCGCCGCTGGCCGCCGAGGCGAGCATCGCGAGGTAGCGCGGTTTCCACTCCGCCCCGGCGTAGAGTTTTTGCTCCGCGGAAATCGCCGCCGCCAGCCGCGGCAGCACCTTTTTCCGCCAGCCGCGCACCTCTTTCACGGGATTGAACTTGCCGTCGTAGTTGTCGGACTCGCTGGTATTGAGCACGAGGTAGGTGAGCGCCTGCGCGGCGCGGGGGTGCCGCGCCACCTCGGCGAGCGCCTGGTCGCGCGGTTCGGCGGAGAGCCACGAGAGAGTCTTCTCCACCATCTCCACCGCTGCGGGAACCAGCTCCGGGTGATCCGGCAGATCGAGCTGCTGCGTGTAGCAGCGCAGCGCCGTGGCGTAGTCGCCGCCGTCCCACGCGAGCGCGCCCAGCCAGCCGAGGGCGTCGCCGTAAAAGCGTCCGCGCGGATACTTCGCGAAGTACTCGTCGAAGAGTTTTTTGGCCTTCACCCGCTCGCCATCGTCGAGCTGCCGGTCGGTCTGCTCGTATTCCGGCTTGCGCGTCTTCCACAGCGCGCCACGCAGCGCCATGAGCAGCGCGGTTTCGGCGCGCGGATGTTTGGGATAGTCCGCGGCCACTTGCAAAAAGCGCGTCTGACTTTCCGCGATCAGCCCGCTCCGCCAGTCCGCCGCCCCGCGCAGATAGAGCCAGTGCGGCTGCAGCGCTGGCGAGGCTTTGGCCGCCTGCCGCTCGATCTCCGCGTTGAAGGCGGCGTTGGGTTTGGGACGCTCGCGCTCGTCGGCGTCGGGTTTGGGTTGGTCGAAGCTCAAACCGAAGCGGTCCATTTGTTCCAGACGCCACTCGAGATACGCCGCCCTTTCTTCCGCCGTGGCCGGGCCGGCGAAAACCTCGCGCAGATCGTGGAGCAGGTTGAGCAAGGGATTGGCGGATTCCGCGCGCGCGGCGGCGATCATTTTGTCGATGGCGGTGAGCGCCGCCGCGCCGGTCTTTTTTGGCAGGGCGAGCAGCTCGGCCTGAAAGTTGATCCTGGCCGCCGCCGGTCGGGGCGCGGACGTTTCCGCGAACACCTGCTCGAAGGTTTTCGCCGGGAGCTGATCGAGCCGGAGGTAGTCGGAAAGGGTTTGGATAGGCGTCTCGTCAAAGCCCCCCGTGGCTTGTGCGGAAGTTTGCGCTAGAGCAAGGAGGAGAGCGGTGAGCGGGAGGGTGAAATGCGGTTTCATGGTGGTGAGGCAGGGAAGGGGATCGGTCGCCAGGCGGAGGCTTCCCCGCCATGGAGAATGCGGTAACGCACGCCGTCGAGCGTGGCTCCGGGCGCGAGTTGCAACAAGCCGGTTTGCCGCGACGCGCCCGCGCGCAGGTCGGTGAACCAAAACGTCAGGCGCGTGGCGAGCGGCACGAGCACGGGCTTTTGCATTTTCGTGTCGGGATGGAGGTGGCTGGTCACGCGCCAGAAATCGCCGGCCAATGCTTCGCGGAAAAGGGGCGCGGGCAGGTCGAGCTCGAGCGCGTAGCCGCGGTCGCGGTCGCCTTTTTCACCAGACAGACGTGGCCCGAGGTCAAAGGGCGAGTCGTTGCGGAGTTCGAGTCGGCCGTCGGCGGCTGGGCGCAGGATGAGCTGCGGCGCGGTGGGCGTCGCGAGCCTGCCCAGATCGCCCAGCGAGGCGCCCGCGGGATCGGTGCCGTCCGGCAGGCGGAAAAAGGTGACGCCCGCCGCGCCCGCTTCGCGAGCCTGGTCGGCGGCTTGCGCGAGCGCCGCGCGATCGGTGCCGCGCGCGGCCACAATCTCGCCCGCGGCCACCGGCGCGGAGGCGACGCGCGTGTCGGCGTCGGCGCGGAAGAGCGTCACACCCAGCCGCGTGGGCGCGAGGGTGCTGAGTCCTTTGTGAAAGCAGAAGTCCTCCCAAGTCCAATTCGGAATCTGTCCGCGCGAGGCACCTTGGCGGTCGAAGACCGTGAGCCGCGCAAACGTCGGCAACCCCGCGCGCCACGGAATCGGGCACGCGCTCCACGCGCGCAGCGCGCTGGCCACGGGCAGGGGATCGAGGATCGGCGGGGGGGGCGCTTCCGCAGTCACGCCCTTGGGATCGGCCTGCATGTCGTAAAACATCGGGCTGATCTCGGTCACATTTTTGGTCAGCGCCGCAAAGTCCCGCAGCCGCGGCCAGTGCGTGAGGGCGGTGATGGAAAGACGCGGAATCGTCCGCCGGATTTCGCCGAGCGCCGCCGCGTATTCGCCGAGCCGCCGGTCCGGGCAGTCAAAATCGAGCTGCAACTCCCCCGCGGGCGTCGCCACGGCGCGGAGTTTTTCGATCAACCCCGGCATCGCCCCTGCCGGAAAAGGCACCCCGGCCCCGCCCGTCAGCCGGACGACCGGCACCACGCGGAACTGCGGCGCGACTTGCCCCAGCGCCGGTGGCCGCGCTTTCCACTGCCAGCCCGAGCCTCCGCGCTGCATCTCGCCCGCGCTCCAAAACAACGTCCGCACCTCCTGCCGCGCCAGCTCCGCGCTTTCCTCCGGCGTGAGCGGCGCGGCGCGATGCCACACCCAAAACGCCCGCTCCGGCCCTTCCGCCCGCGCGTTTCCCCACGCCAGCAAAACGGCGCCGTGGAGAACGAGAAGTCGGTGCATGGCGTCTTCTCTATCACGGAGCGGAGAAATCCGTGAATAAGCCTGCTCCCCAAAAAACGATCCCGGCTACGACCCGCGCGTCGGGTCCACCGATGAGTGGACGCAGATGTCGCGGTTTCGGATGTCAGCGCGGAGGCCGCGCGGTCAGCGGCTGCGCAGCTTCGAGAGCAGGCGGAGGATTTCGAGGTAGAGCCAGATCAGCGTAACCAGCAGCGCGAAACCGGCATACCACTCCATGTATTTCGGCGCGCCAGATTGGGCGCCGCTTTCGATCATGTCGAAGTCGAGCACGAGGTTCATCGCCGCGACGATGACCACGACGACGCTGAAGCCGATGCCGATCAGTCCGTTGCCAAAAATGCCGGGGATCTGAATGCCGAAAAAACCGAGGACGAGCGAGACGAGATAGACCAGCGCGATGCCCAAAGTCGCCGCAACGATGCCGCGGCGCAGTCCGGCGCTCGCACGAATAATCCCCGTGGTGTAGGCAAAAAGCAGCGCCGAGAGCGTGCCGAAGGTGAGCATCACCGCTTGCACCACGAGCCCGGGAAACTGCTTCTCGAAGAAGAACGAGATCGCGCCGAGGAAGAGTCCTTCGACGATCGCGTAAAGCGGCGCGGTGAAAGGCGACCAGGACTTTTTAAAAGTGGTCACGAGCGCGATGACGAAGCCGGCGATGCCGCCGCCGATCATCCAACCCTGGGCCGCGGCCGGACCGCTGGTCGAAGCGAGGTTCCAGGTAAAACCCGCGGCGATGACGGTCAAGCAAAGCAGCAGCGCGGTTTTATTGACCGCGCCCTGCACGGTCATGACTTGGGATTCGCCGACGATCGTGGGTCGGACTTCGTGGAAGGTATTTTCGGAGAGTGTGGGATTGCCGGTCATTATAATAGAGTAGTAACGGGGTTGGGCGGGACGATAACGCGACGTGCGCAGAAAGCGAGCTGCCAGGAAATTACTT
>CAYQBV010000378.1:0-4304 GCA_964415705.1 uncultured Chthoniobacter sp.
GACCGCCGGGGGAGGGAATGGTTCCGGTCGCCCTACGGGCTCCCTCCACCATTCCCTCCCCCTCCGCCTTCGGCCTCCATCAGCGCGAGGAGGGCCTCGAAGCGTGCCCACAAATCCGGGCGGCGTCGCAGCCTTTCGAGCAGCAATTTTTCACGTTCGGTTCGCGGGTGGGTTCCATGTTTTGGGTTCATGGATCCGGGTATTTAAACAGATGCGCCCAAAAGCACGCATTGCAGTAATTATGAAATCCGCGCTTTTTCCTTGTGCACCACTTTTAATCACACCCGGCCCGGTGGGCGGCGCTCAGTCCTTGCCCTGCGCGGGGAAAAGCAGCGTATCGACATAACGCTGGTTCGTTTGGCGGAGGCGGCCGACGAGGATGCGGCCGATGGCGATGAGAAATTTGAACGCGGCAGTGGGATAGACGCCCGCGGCGGCAGAGATGACGGCTTGGGTGAGGCGCAGCAGGGTGCAGTCGGCGGAGGCTTCCACGTCGGCGGAGCGGACACCGGAATCCACGAGGGCGAGTTCTCCGAAGAAGTCGCCGGGTTGCAGGGCGGCGAGGTTGATGTCTTTGCCGTCGCGGTGGTGGACCACGCGTGCGTCGCCCTCGACGAGGATGAACATGCAGTCGCCGTGATCATCCTGTTTGACGATGATATCGCCTTTTTTCACGCGCACGAGGTCGAGGAGTTCGAGGAAATCGTCGAGTTCTTCGTCGGTGAATTCCACAAAGAGGGATTTGCCCTTCAGTTTGTCCCGGGTTTCGGTGCTGGTGCTCATGGGTGGATGAAAATTTGGGTTGCCGTAGGGCGTGACGACTAGCAGTGCCGGGAGACGCTGAGAAGCACTGTTTTCCGCAGCGGCGCGGAAGGGCGGAAGTCAGGCTCGCATTCGGCACCGGACCGGGAAGATTGCGCGTTCATCCGTGAACATGATCAACAAGGATTTCTCCATTATCGCCGAGAGCGAGGCGTGGATCGTGGTGGACAAGCCGCCGCATCTGGAGGTGCATCCGAGCAAGCCGGGGCGCGGGTTCACGCTGTGGGAAGGCGTGCGGGAGTTGCTCGCGTTTGAAATCGCGAACGGCGGGCAGGCTTCGATCATCAACCGGCTGGACCGCGAAACGAGCGGGCTGACGCTGATCGCGAAAAGTTCCGCCGCGGCGCGGGTGCTGAGTCTGGAGATGATGGCGCGGCGGGTGGAAAAGGAATACCTCGCGCTGGTCTGGGGCTGGCCGGAGCGCACGGAGTTTGCCGTCGATGCACCGCTGCTCCGGCAGGGGGAGCGCGGGCCGACGCGCATCTATCTGCGGCGGGCGGTGCATGCCGAGGGTGCCGAGGCGCGGACGCGGTTTCGCGTGGAGCGGCGCTTCGCGGGTCCGACCTCGGCGGGCGCCCGCTTCGCGCTGGTGCGGGCTTTTCCTGAGACCGGTCGCACGCACCAGATCCGCGTCCACCTCGCGCACGCGGGGCATCCCATCGTGGGCGACAAACTCTACGGACCGGATGAGGGCTGCTACCTGGAGTTCATTGAGACCGGCTGGACGCCCGCGCTGGCCGCGCGCCTGCTGCTGCCGCGCCACGCGCTGCACTCCACGGCGCTCCGCCTGCCCGCGCTGGGGCTGGCGTGGGAGTCGCCGCTGCCGCCCGACCTCGCCACCTGGACGGCGGAGAATTTTCTCGCGACCCCCGAAAAGCCCGGCATATAAACCAGCCTATGTCCCGATTTGGAAAATGCCAGAATCAAGCAGGTTGCCTCATCGCCTACCGTGGCGAGGAAATGGAGATCGAAGAAGGCGAGCCCTTCATCTGCTCGGAGTGTGGCAAGCCACTGACCGCCGTAGAGCCGCCCTCAAAGATATGGATGAAATATCTCGCGGGTCTCGCGGCCGTGGGTGGCGTGGGGATCGTCGCTCTTTTTGCCATTCCGGGGATCATCAAGCCGCGCCAACCCGAGATCGCCGCCACGCCCGCGCCGAAGGTGGTGGTGGATAATTCCCCCGAGCCCGAGCCGCTCACCGGCCCGAACGGCGAGCCCGTCTCGACCACGCCCGTCGCCGAGCCGCCAAAGGAAATGACCGCTCCCGCGAGCATCGACATGGACGTTTCCAAAACGGCGAACAAATCCGTGAAGGCCGAGGTGCTCAAGCGCGTGGACCTGATGCCCAGAGTTTCCAACCCCAACAAGGACAAGCTCTACACCGCCGTCGAACGCGCCAAGAGCATGGGCATCGTCCTGACGATTCCGTTTGGCTCCGGCAAGAGCGACCTGAGCGCCGCGGAAGTGCAGAAGCTAAAGACCGAACTCAGCAAACCCGAACTCACCAAACTGAGCGGCGATCCCACGCTGGTTTTTGTCATCCTGGGCTTCGCCGACCCGAAGGGCGACCCGAAGAAGAACCTCGAAGTCTCGCAGGTCCGCGCCGATGTCGTGCTCAAGGCGATGCGCGACAAATGCGGCGTGCAAAACGTCATGCACACCGTCGGCATGGGTGGCTCAAAAATGCTCGACGAAAAGAACCTCGAGAAGAACCGCATCGTGGAAATCTGGGCGGTGCTGCCGTGACGGGGGCGGTTCGATGAAAATGCGCGGCACCCGGTTCCTTTGCACGCGGCCATGAGCCGGGACTTTGAGGAGCTGGATTTCCGCGCGACCCCGCTGGGCGAACTGACGCTGCGCCGCCGCCGGGTCGCCGCGCTCGACGGGCAGGAGGTCTTTGAGGTGAAGCTCGGGGACGCGTATCTCATGTCGAGCATGTTTCACGAGGTTGAGGTCGCGCTCGCGGATCTCGGGCTCGGCGCGCTCGGGGCCGGGGAGTGGGATGTGGTGGTCGGCGGGCTCGGGCTCGGCTACACGGCCGTCGCGGCGCTCGCGCACGCCGCGGTGCGCTCGCTCGTGGTGGTGGACGCCCTCGACGCGGTGATCGACTGGCACCAGCGCGGCCTCGTCCCGCTCGGCGAAAAACTCACCGCCGACCCGCGCTGTCGTTTCGTCCATGGCGATTTTTTCGCCCTGTCCGCCTCCGCCGGCGGCTTCGATCCCACGCAACCGAGCCGCCGCTTTCACGCCGTGCTCCTCGACATCGACCACTCGCCGAGCAACCTCCTCCACCCGCGCCACCACGCCTTTTACGAACCCGCCGGACTCCGCGCGCTCGCCGCGCATCTGCACCACGGCGGCGTCTTTGCCCTCTGGTCCGACGACCCGCCGGACGACACCTTTCTTCAGTCGCTCTCCGCCGTTTTCGCGACCGCCGAGGCGCACGTCGTCACCTTTCCCAACCCACTCCTCGACCGAGACTCCGCCAGCACCGTCTATGTCGCCCGCCAAGCGGCAGGCTGACGGGGCAAGCACTCCTCCCGACAACGGGGCGCTGGCCGGGGTGAATCGGGATCGCGGCATCCTCATCTGGGATTCGCGCCGTGAAGGCGCATCACCTCCACCCGCCAGATTTTCGGCGGTTACACTTTCCTGATCTTCCGCCGCAACGCCGCGCTCCGCGCGATCGACCTTAACGGCGACGGCCAGCTCACCGGTGGCGAGAATGGCGATACTTTTTCAACCAACCATCGTCCGCAAATCCTTCTCCATAAAGGATTAGGTCAAAATCGGGCCGGCGAGATTCGAACTCGCGACCTCTTGAACCCCATGCAGACAAGGGCCTTTTCTGCACCGAAACGCACCGGGCCGCGCGCGACTGCGCGGGACTGAAAAACCAACCGAATCCAGTGTGGCCGGCGGGTGGTCCGGATTGCCATCGGGCCGCGCTGAACTGCGCCAACCTGCGGGGAAAAAATGCGTCGGGTCCACCACCGGGGCCACCACCGAAAAGGGGATCGAACTCCCAAAAAGCGCCTCGAAATATCCGCCGAGCACTTGTCGGTGCATCAAGTTCTCTCTGGATTTTGGGGAGGGGAGTTTTGAAACACGGCTTTCCGCTGCCGCTGATCACAAAGGCATGATCGAGCAACTTCAATCCCTGGCCGACGGGCTGTATCAAATCGGCAAGGGGCCGACTTCGCTGTGGCTCTACGTCAAGGATGGCGTGCTGCATGTGCCGACGAAGGGGCTGAACCCGATCGCGTGGCTGGGCTGCGTGGTCACGGTGGTGAACGTCCGGACGTTCATTCGCGCGAGCGACGCCATCGGGATCGCGCCGCATTACCGGGAATACGTCGAAACCTTTGCCAAGGCCCGCGGCCTCAAACTCTGACCGATGGCTGAACAACCGAACATGGAGCGCCTTCCCGGCGCGGGCGGGCTGGGCTTCGAGGAAGAACTGTGGGTGCAGAAGTTTCTCC
>CAYQBV010000379.1:0-4298 GCA_964415705.1 uncultured Chthoniobacter sp.
TTGATCGAGGCCAGGTCGGGATAAACGACCAATGAGCAAAGGCCGGTGACAATCCACGGCCAGGGGCGGAGGACATAGTGCGCGACGTTAAAGAACAGGGTGCCGCCAAGGGCGTCCTTCTCGGACTTGGAAGCCAGCATGCGCTGCGCGATGTAGGAGCCTCCGCCGGGCTCGGCACCGGGATACCAGTTGGCCCACCAACTGATGGCGATGGGGAGGATGAAGATCATCAGCGCCAGCTCGGACATGGAGAAGTTTGGCAGTAAGTCGAGGAAGGGTTGGCCGTGCCCGTCCACGGCGGACATGACTGGCTCGGCTCCCTTGGCGGTGATCACTTGCTGATCGGCGAGCTTTTCCACGAGCGCCTTTAACCCAAGCCAGGCACTGTCATTCCCGACCAGACGGCGCCCCACTTCCTTGAGAGAGAAATAGGCGGCGGCAAAGACGGCGGTCATCTTGATGAAGAACTGGAGCATGTCGATGATCAGCACGCCCCAGAGCCCGGAGTGCGCGGCAAAGACGACATTGAGAATGCCGCAGGCAACGATGGTCTGCCACGGAGGCAGGCCGAAGAGAATGTTCGCGATCTTGCACGCGGCGAGAGTCACCATCCCCATGATGAAGCAGTTGAAAAACAGGCCGAGATAGAGTGCGCGGAAGCCACGCACGACGGAGGCGGCCCTGCCCGAGTAGCGGTGCTCGTAAAACTCCAGGTCGGTCATCACGCCGGAGCGGCGCCACAAGCGGGCAAAGAAGAAGACCGTGGCGACGCCGGTGAGGACGAAGGCCCACCACTGCCAGTTGCCCGCGACGCCGAACTTGCGCACCTGCTCGGTTACCCAGTTCGGCGTGTCGGAGGAAAACGTCGTGGCCACCATCGAGAGGCCGGCGAGCCACCACGGGACCGATCGCCCCGAGGCAAAGAACTCGGTTGTGTTTTCACCCGAGCGCCGGGCGTAAAAGAGCGCCGGGACAAAGCAGATGAGGATCGAGATGGCGACGATGATCCAGTCGAGTGTGGTGATGTTCATGGTGGTGGGTCGTGGGTTACTTCGCGGCGGCGGCGGCGGGCGTCCCGAATAGCTCCAACTGCGAGAGCGAGAAGGCGCTGCCACCGAAGCAGGAGTAAACGGCGATCCGATACCATGCGTAGGCTACCGTCTGCCGGGGAAACTGGGTGAACCCGAGGGGCTGGCCTTTCAGTCGGGAGTTGAGCTTCTTCACGTTGTCCGGAGAGACGACCTCATTGAGGTCCTTCGAGGTAAAGGAAGTGAAGAGGGTGGTGCCGAGGCGCGCCGCTTCGGGGATCGGGCTGGCGTCGCGGTTCGCAGGGTCGCAGCGGAAGACGTCCTTCCAGTCGTTGTCCTCGCCGGTGTTGGAGCCCTGAATGGCCCAGGTCTTGGGGTCACGTTCGGGCATGTCCTTCGCCATGGTGATCGTAAAGTGGGTCAGGACAAACGGCGCGGCAAACTTCACGGCGGCATAGTAGGGCTTGTCCGGCGTGGGGCCGCCGAGGCCGCCATCTCCGAAACTGACATACCACCGCTGCTTTTCCGGCCGGTTGAAAAAGACCGCCGCGGCGGGACTGCGCTGCCAGCTTTGGTAAGGATGCCTTTGGTGAGCCGCTGTTCCCGCCGGGCTGACGGGCGCGCACTTCATCGCCACCCAGTTCGCGTTGGCCGGTTTCAACTGATCTTCCGGGAGATCCTGCTCGGAGTTATCCTTGCCCACGACATCGTCCTCCGGGTCCGTCATGTCGCCACCCAGCAGACCCGCGTTCCCCACGCCGATGCTCAGCGCGCCGAGCGGGTTGCCATTCGGCCTGGGCATCGCCGCCAGTTCTTCGCGCAGCGCAGCGACGCGCTTTTTCGCCGCCTCGAGTTGCGCCGGCTTGAGCGCTTTGGCGATGGCCTCGCGGGTCTTCGCGGCGCTTTCCTCCGTGAGGGAGGCGAGATCATACCACGCGTAAGCCTCCACCCAGTCCTTCGCCACACCCGAACCTTTGAAGTAACAGTAACCGAGTCTGGCTTGCGCGGTGCCATAGCTCTGCTCGGCGGCCTTCCGATAACACCGCGCGGCCTCGGCAAAGTCCTGCGGCACACCTTTGCCGTCGCGGTGAAAATCGCCGAGCTGCGTCTGCGCCGCGACGTCGCCCTTGAGCGCCCGCGTGTTCCACTCCTGAAACTGCCGGTGCAGCTCCCCGCGGATGGCCCCGGCATCCTGGGCGTGGCTGGTCTGATAACTCAGGCACGTGGCCAGCAGGAGTGGAGCGAAGAGTTTTTTCATAAAGCGGAAGGCTAGAGAAGAGGGGACAGGGCGTGCAAGCGGAGACGGGCGTGGCGTCGGATATCCGGCGGAAAGACCTCGCCTATGGCTGGGGCGCGGCGGCGGCCGGCTTGGCGGGTTGCTTGGCCAGATCGGCTTCGATGGCTTTCAGCAGATTGGTGTCCTCCGGGAGGATCGTGGGGGCGTAGCGGGCGAGGACTTTGCCGTCGCGGCCGATGAGAAACTTGCCGAAGTTCCATTTCACATCGCCGGGAAAGGTGGCGCGCGGGCCGCAGAGTTCGGTGTAGAGCGGGTGCTGGGCGGGGCCTTTGAGGTGGAGCTTTTCCATGAGCGGAAAAGTCACCTGATACTTGCCGGCGGCGAAGGCTTTGATGTCGGCGTTGCTGTCGGGTTCCTGCGCGCCAAAGTCGTTGCACGGAAAGCCCACGACCACGAGTCCCTGAACCTTGAATTTCTGATAGAGCGCCTCCAGTCCTTTGTATTGCGGCGTGTGGCCGGACTTGCTGGCCACATTGACGGCGAGGATCGTTTTCCCCTCGAAGGCTTTCAGCGAGGTGTCCTTGCCATCGATGTCCTTGAGCGGGATCGCGAGCAGGTTCACAGCAGGTGCTCCGGATGCCGCGGCGGGGTCCACGATGGAGAAGCCGGCGATGGCATTGCCGCAGTAGAGGCTCAGCGGTCCGCTCAGGCCGGAAAAGACATGGTAGTTCTGGTCCACGTCGAAGGTGCCGGACGCGCCGCCGGATTTGGAGGTCCAGGTAATGGTCGTGCCGCTGTTCACGCCGAAGCCCTGTCCGCCGCCGGAGGCGTAAACGTAAACATCGTAGGTGCCGGGAAAGGGTGGCTCTTTGGTCGTAATCACAAAGTTGCCGCCGCCGTCGCGCAGGAAGGAGTTGTACAGGCGCTGAAAGTTCGTGGTGTCGGGACCGCCTCCGTCATTGCCGCCCGCACCCCTGTTGGTGGTGGTCAGGGCGATGGGGTTGCGAGCGTTTTGATCGGTGATCTCCGCCGTCCACGAAGCGCCGCCATTGGTGTTCACGTCCACCGGCGACTTGAGGTTGTTCCAGTTCGCTTGGTTGGCCGCGTCGGGCCCCAGCTTACCTTCCACCTGCACGGCGGCCGCGCGGTAGCGGCCACCGTAGTTGACGCCGTAAGAAGACGCGGGCGCGGCAGGCGTTTGCGCGTGGACCGCGCCTGCGGCGAGCAAGAGGAACCCAACAAACAGTCTCATAGCTATGGCTTGGGCGGAGTTTCCTTGGTGCCCTTCGAGCGTTCGGAGATGACGCGGTAATAGGTCTCGATCGCCTCACGATATTCGCTGGCCACGGTCTCGTGCTGCGCTTTGGCGAGGTCCTCGGCCAGCTTCGGCGGCAGCTTGCCCCAGTCGCCTTTCTTCAAGGTGACCAGTTCCGGAGTCCTGCCCAAAGGACCGGCGGTGGGATCGCCGGCACCGCCCTTGGACTCGGCCATCATCTGGCCGACCTTGGGTGGCTTGTTATTGAAAGGCGAGGGCGGCGGGTTGCGGTCCTGGCGCATGCGATCCATCGCGGACTTCGCCATTTCGGCGAGCGAGCCGGGCGGCGGTGGGCCGGGAGGTCCGCCGGGAATGGGCACGGGGATGCCGCCGGGAATGTCGCCGGCGGGACCGGGTGGTGGTGGCTCGGCGCCGGGTGGAGGGGGCTCGGCGCCGGGAGGGCCGGGCTGGCCGGGGGCGAGGGGACTGCCGGGAGGCGGTGGTGCTCCGCCGGTGGGATTGGCGGCGGCGACGAGGGCGGCTTCCGCTCCTTCCGCCGCTTCGGCGGAGGCTTCCGCGGCTTCGGCGGCCGCTTCGGTGGCCTCGGCGGCTGCGGCGGCGGCGGCCGCGGCGGTGGCCTCGGCAGCGGCAAGCGCGGCGGAGGCTTCGGGTGAAGGTGCGGCCTTGGCGGCTTGGGCGGCGGCGGCGGCGGCGGCGGCGGCGGTCTCGGCGTCGGCCTGGGCTTGGGCGGCGCTCGGTAGCGGCGTGACCTCCGGTA
>CAYQBV010000380.1:0-4291 GCA_964415705.1 uncultured Chthoniobacter sp.
CGGAGGGAGGTTTTCATAGCTGGAGTAGAGCTGCGAACTGGCGGGAGAATATGGGCGGGTTGATGCCGGTGACAATCACTTTCCTGCCCCGGCGGCGGGTCGGCGGGCGTTCCGCGTCTCCGGGTCGAGGAGGGCGTTGACCTGATCGATCTGGCGCATTCGCAGGGCGGTGATCTTTTCGTCTCGCTCCCAGGACCGTGCTGACGCTCTCGGAATCCGTGGCCCGCTTCATCGACACGCGGCACCGACTTCCCGTTTAAGAGAGACGGCATCCCGCCACCCTCGGTCCCGGACATCTCCGGGCTTGGGAAACACTTCAAGGGTCCCATGCCTGTCGCGCAAGCGGGAGGCATGGGTTGCTTGAAGACTTCCTATGTACTGATCACTTGGGGAGGATGGAGCGTTGGTCCTCTCCCAACGCCTCAAGGTCAAACAAGCGCACTTGTTCGACGAACCACTTGTCATCCTCGCACAGCTTAGGTTTGTCCTGTGGTCGATTGGCCTCAATGGCATGAAAGCGATGTAACAGAGCTTCAAAACGTGGATGGTCATCCCAAGTTTGGAAGCACTCGGGATGAAAGCATCCATCGGTGAATCGCCATAATGAATGCTGTCGAGGCAAGAAGGCCGGGAACATCAATGGATGGTCTGCAATCGGTTTTCCACACAGGCGGCAAATAGTGAAGTTCGGGATAAATTGAGCCATAGATCAAAATCCGACAAGGGTGCGAATAATGTTTCCATTTTGATCGAACATTAATACGTCGGGCATACCACGCTCCCAGAGAAACGAGTGCTTCTGTTCGAAGAACTTCAAAGCATTGAGATCGTCTGGAGATGGACCACCCATGACGCGAGGGTGAGAGTGAAACTTAATTCTATGAATCTCGTCGAGCATCTTCGACCAGTCAGTTCCAGTGCGACCGCCGCGGACAATCCACTGTTCGCCACCTTTTAGCCTCACAAGATTCATTTCAACCTCTCGTTCCCAAAGTTAGCGCAGCGCTTTGGGAGCGCCCGTCCCGGCGAGACTCTGTCTCCCTTGCGGCGGACGACGAACCGGAACGCGATCTCCTGCACTCGCGCCCTGAGCCTGTCTCGGTTTCGCGGACAGTGTTCAGCTTCAGCGAGACGTTCGCCATGGCGGGCGGGGAGGTTTACCGGCTCACCGCCGCGCAGAGTTCCGTCCCGCAAATGGACATCACCGGTGGCGAGGTGGTCATCGAGCGGCTGGGTTGAGGGGCGCGGCGCTGGAGGCTTATTTCCAGCCGGTGCGGCTGGCGCGGGTGAGGTAGTGGTGCAGGCTGCGGAGGGTCATGGTGTTGAGGAAAACGACGCCGGCGGGCAGGGCGAGCAGACGCGGGCGGCGTCCGCCGGGAAGCGCGCCGAGGGCGGCTGGAATGAATTACATCGTCATCACGGCCAAGCATCACGACGGGTTCGCGATGTTTCGGTCGAAGATCTGACCGCTTGCTGCTAAGGAGCCCCTACCGCAGCACCTGCAGCACGATGATGACCTGCCCGGTACCGTATTGCGGGCCGCGGATGAAGAGGGGGCTGCCGGGGGCGAGTTTGGCTTCGGTTTCGAGGATCGGGCGGTTGTCTTGGAAGAATTGGAGGTTCAGGAGATAGGTGCCGCGCGCATCCTTGGACGCGAGGCGATGGGATTTCATTTGGAGCCAGAAGTTCCGGCTCGGCACGAGCCAGCTTTCGGATTTCTCGTCGATGGTTTCCGTGGTGGCTCCGATGATCTCGTACTGCGTGTAGCCAAAGATCCGCTTGAGGCGGGGGACGAATTCAGCCAAGGCGACCGGGTCCGCTTTGGGGGTCGGCGGCTTGGTGGCGAGGAGGACGGCGCTCCAGATTTTGTCCGTGCCGGCCACGGCGCGGGGAGCGGGCGCTTCGGAGGCGCTTTTCTCCGCGGGCACCGGATCACCCTCCGCCGCGAGGGTGCGGGCGGCGAGGGCGACGAGGAGGAGTGCGGCAGGCAGGCGCATCGGCGATTATTTCAGCGCGTAGCTGGCCGGGATGTAGTCGAGCCCGTCGAGCCACACCACCGTGACGTTGTCCTCGGGATTGGAAAGCGTGCTGGCCGAGATGCTCGGATCGCCGGGCCGCAGTTCGATGACCTCCGCGTAGTAGTCCGACTTCGCGCCCGGCGGCAGGCCGGCGGGGATGAGCGTTTTGAAAAGTCCGCCCGCGATGGCGAGGCAGGCGGCTCCGGCGAGGGCGAGCCGCGGCAGCGACCAGAACCAGCCGCGCGCTTTCACCGGTGCGACGGAGGCCGGCGTTTCGGCGGCGATGCGCTGCATGAGTTGGTGGTTGAAAAAGTCCTCGTTGCCCATCTTCGGGGCGGGTTGCGCGCGGAGGAGGTCGCCGAGTTTCCGGGCCTCCGCCCGCTCGGCGGCGGCTTCGGGATGGGCGGCGAGTTCCTTTTCAAACTCGACCAGCTCCGTGCCAGTGAGCTGGCCATCGACCCAGGCGGTGAAGCGTTCTTCAAATGTTTTCATAGACGTCTTTGAGCAGGCTCTGGAGTTTTTTGCGCGCGTAAAAAAGGCGGGACATGACGGTGCCGAGCGAGCACTCCATGGCGGCGGCGATCTCGGTGTATTCGAGGCCGTCGATCTCGCGCATGACGATGGCGGCGCGGTGCTCGGGCGAGAGCTTGGCGATGGCTTCGTCGATGCGCCCGCGGATTTCCTGGTCGGAGATTTTTTCCGCCGGCTGCAGCTCCGGGCGCGGGGCGGTGGCCGCGCCGGGCTCGATCTGGCGCAGCCCGATTTGGTCGTCAAACTCGGTGCCACTCTGGATGTGCTTCCGGCGCATCGAGTCGATCGTCACGTTCATCAGGATGCGGTAAAGCCAGGTGTAAAACGACGACTGCCCGCGGAAGCGCCCGATGGATTTCCACGCCTTCACAAAGCCGTCCTGGGCGAGATCCCAGGCGTCCTGTTCGTTGCGGGTCATTTGGTAAATCATGGAAAAAGCGCGGCTGCGGTAGCGGGTGACCAGCTCGTTGAAGGCCGCAGTGTCGCCCGCCTGCGAACGGGCGACCAGTTGGAGGTCATCGGGTTCGTTGGCGGCGGAATCGGCCTGCATCGGCAGGGTTTTTGACGGCTCGGTCATGCTTTCATTCACCACGGTTGGCGGGAATTTTTCTTCGAGGAAATCCCGGCACTAGTGGCCGTCGTAACGCCGCCGAAACTCGGTGCGGTATTGGCCCATCAGCGTGATGATGCCGTCGCGAATCTGAAACAGCCGCTCATTGAGCGTGGCGAACTGCTCCGGGCTGATCTTCGTCTCCGCGCGCACCTGTGCGGTCGCATCCAGGGCGGTGATGATCGCCTTCAGGCCGCGCTTGAGGTAAGCAATGGTCATCCCGATTTCGTCCACGTCGTCATCACTCAGCGCGCCGGCGAGCTTGGCACTGGCCACGGCGGTTTGGTTGGCAAGGATCACGCAAGCCGGTCTGCCCTGCGCCTCCCCGAGTTCCTCGAAAAGATTGTTGATCCAGAGCGTCAGCGCGAACGACGCCTGATAGAGCGGGTGGACCTCGTAGCCGTGGACCTCATCGAGAAAATTGACCGGCTCCGCCTCGTCCTCCCGATCCTCCTCGAAAACCTCCTCGAAGAGCGACTTCACCTTCTCCTCCCACTCCACGCCTTCCTTGTCGAGCAGGTGATACCAGCCCATCTCGCGGGCGATGATCTGGTCGCGATTTGGGTCGTCCATGTAGCGCTCGAGAAGCTCCATGTACTGCTCGGTCTTGCGATCCTGCTGCTGCAGAAAGCGCTCCCAATCGTATTCGTCCCAGACTTTTTCCGGCTCATCGTCGTCGGCCATATGCGGGTTAGTTATCGCGCCGGGAGAACGGGGGCAAAGGGAATCTTGCGCGGCTGAAAAGACCGCCCGAAGTCGCGCCGAAAAAGGGGTTGTTCCCTTCCCAATCGGCGCTTATGAAGCGCGGCCCCAATTTTCCCCCCGATGAAAAATTCCATCCGTTCCACACGCTTCCGCGTCCCTTCAATCATGCGTCCGATCTTCTGTCCCCTTTTCGCCCTGCTCCTCGTCGGCTGCGCCGTTTCCAAGGAGGCCAAACCCTCCTCCGCCGTCACCGCCACCCGCCCGCTCAAGCCCGGCGACCGGCTGAAAGTCCGCACCACCGCCTACACCCAAACCGAACCGGGCGGCTGGTTTGGCACACAGGTGCAGCAGTGGCGCTGGCTGAAGACCTACCGCATTCCTCAGGCGCTGCCCGTGCGGATGCCGCTCGAGCGCCCGGCGCCGGCGC
>CAYQBV010000381.1:0-4281 GCA_964415705.1 uncultured Chthoniobacter sp.
GTGGGTGGACATGAACCAGCCGGGGATTGATCTGGGGCGTGCGGACTGGCGGGACACGAACAAGAAGCTGAAGATCTACCCGATCTTTGACGGCAACCACATCACGGAGGTGACCGAGCAGGGAGTGAGCACCGGACAGATGTCATTGCTCGGGACGATCAACGCGCAAACGCCGGCGGACATTGAGGGGTTCAAGGTGGAGGAGTATAAGGACCGGCAGGTGACGATGCCGGTGAAGTGGCTGTATATATTGAAGGACGGGACGCTGGTGCCGGCGAAGGCGTCCGGGACGAAGGGTGACGTGGAGGTGGTGGTGCCGGGCGAACAGCAGAAGACGGCGCAGGGGGAGGCGAACACCGTGGTGGGGAGGGTAGCGTTTTGGACCGACGATGAGACGGCGAAGGTCAACATCAACACCGCTTCGGAAGGAACCTACTGGGATACGCCCGTCGCCAATTCCCAATTCGGCACGCCCTCCGGTGCTCCCTATAAACCCGACGTAGCTCTGATGTACGAGCGGGATCTGGCGGAGATGGAGGGAGCGCAGAAGGAATTTCAGCGCTATCCGGGACACCCGGCGACGACGTGTCTCTCGACAATTTTTGGAAACCAGTTGGGGTTGTTGGATACCGTTCGGGGTGATCGTGCGCTCATTGCGGAGGAAATCTTCAAGCTGATTCCCAGGGTCAGCGGAACGGAGTACGACCCCGGCAACGGAATTGCGATCCGGGATAACTCCTCGGCGTCCGGCTCCAAGCGGGCGGGGGTTACGGGCGCACGCTCGACGGATGAGACGGCCTACTCAGTCAGTCCCGACGGAGAACGCATTTACGCGACGATCGACGAGTTTCTATTTTCCCCGAGGTTTGCGACCGGTGTGCGCACCGGATGGAGGCTGGCGCCGGCCGCCGCGAACCGGGACACCACTAGAGAGACCTTGGAGATGGCCAGGTTCTTTCTTTCCGTGAGCAGCAAGGCACCCGAGCAGAACCTTTACAACCTGCCGCGCATCTCGATCTGGCCGCTCCAGTCGGAGCCGACGCGTCGCACGGCGCTGGATAAGGCCATAGCATTTTGCTCAACGGTGGGTCTGAAAACGGCGAGCACGGCGCTGCCGTTCTATTTTACCCGCAAGGACCCCGAAAGTATGACGGAGGACGCCAGGCCGAAACGCAACCAAGAGCTGATTGAGTATTTGAAAGGGCTGACGGGACGCTCCGTGCCCGGATGGGACACGACTGGTGCGGGAGCCACAACGTTTGAGAAGAAATATGGCACGGGAGCCGGTACCGTTTCGGACCGGGATCAACTCCTTGCCCAGATCTTCGATTATATCCGTTGCACCAATCTCGTGGACCGAACCGGGGATGGTGAGGAACTGGCCGTCAATGCATCTTATACAGTGCCGGATCAGGATGGCTCGTACCGGACGAAGCGAGGGCAGGTCGTCCCGATTGTCCTTGGCCAGACCCGGGGTTTTGGTCGCATAGCGACGATCTCCGAACTGGGTCTAAAGATCGACAATCCGGATAACGCACAAAATCCCCAAGGAAACAAACTGGAGGTGATGCTGGTGCCGAAACTGTTTTGCCCTTTGGCGGGATTTTCCGCCTTGGCGAACAATTTTCGAATCACCTTCAAGGACATCGATATCACAGTGGGAGGTGAGCAGCCATTTGCCGGCACCCTGCCCACCATGTACGATTTCGGGCGGATGAGCCAAATCGACGCGGAGGAGTCCAAAGTGGGTGGGACCATTGGGACGGAGAGCCTGATCGAGCCTCCGAATCCCCAAGGCGCGCCACCCAACTGGGGCGCACCTCCCGACTCCAAACGCCCGAAAGGCACGATTACCGTGGCTTCCACGGCGAATGGCACTCTGACGATCAAGGGAAAGGTGACGGCTGAAATTTCCGCGCCGGCGAAGGAGGCGGCGAGTAACAGTGGCGAACCGGTGATTCAGACGATCAAGTTCAACTTTCCCGAGACGAAGGTCGATGCCCCCAAAAAAGGTGAGTCGGTCATTCGCTCGCTGGTGCCGGTGGGTAACCCATCGAAGCAGGCGCATGGGTTGCAAGGCGACATGAGGCTGGTGGCCGCGCGCAAGGAGGTGGACGACACTTTTTTTGCCCCGGCACCCGATGGAAACTATGACAAGAAGGAACTCAAAAGCAACGGCACCCATACGTTGCGCCAGGGTTTCAGGATGGGATGGGGAGGGCAGTCGTTTGGCTCTCTGGTCAAAGGCATGGGTGGCTACACGGAATATACCCGTCCGGACATTCCGGGTGGCATTGATGGGGTCGTCAATTCCCTGGGCCAGGCAGGGGACTGGGACAACGGACCGGCGTTTGTGCCTGACGGGCCGTATTGCAACAAACCGGATGAAGGCGCGCGACGGCATTTGCATGCCCAGAATGGCAGCTATGCGGAAAGTTCGCCGCCCTACATCGGCTGGTACTGGTGTCCCCAGGATGCGGTGACTCAGCAAGTCACCTTCTTTTCCCCGAACCGGCAGGTCTCGTCTCCGGTGATGCTCGGTTCGCTGCCCACCGGGATTATGCAGAACAAGCCGTGGCAGACGCTGCTTTTCCGTCCCGCAAAATACTATCTCCCAGGTGGTGATGGCAGCGCGTTTACGCCGACCGAGAACAACAGATACGCCTCGGTCGAGCATCCCGGAAGTGCCAAGTATGGGCCGCCGGATCACCTGCTGCTGGACCTCTTTTGGATGCCTGTGGTCGAGCCCTACGCGATCAGCGAGCCTTTCGCCACATCGGGAAAGATCAACCTGAACCAGCAGATCGCGCCTTTCATCAATATCAAGCGCACGACCGGACTGCGCGCGGTCATGAAATCTGTGAAGATCACCGCTTTAAATCCCGATCAACTGGACAAGAGAAGCACCAGATACATCGTGAACTACAAAATCTGCGGAACAGTGGGTGACCGCCCCAACGACGGCGGCGGGGTCGGGGTGATTAACCGCCGGGACATCGACCGCGATAACACGGTCAGGCTCATCGAAGCTCGCTATGACAGCAATCGGCCCTTTGTTTCGGCTTCGGAAATTTGCGACATCCCGCTTATTCCGAAGGATCTGGCGGGTCACGTAAGCTCCGGCTTCACCCCAACGACTCCGCTGGCGAGTTTCGATTCCACCCTGAAAACTTTCTGGGATAAGCACAAACTCACCGGGGACAACAGCCTCGAGCGCCCCTACTCCCACATCTATCCGCGGCTGACCACGCGGTCGAACAGCTACACCGTGCATGTGCGGGTGCAGACGCTGGCGCAGAATACGAGGATCAGTAACTACATCTTCAAAGCCAGCCAGGCACAGCCGACCGGAGAGTTCCGCGGCTCCTTTCTCATTGAGCGCTACCTCGATGCGAACTCGGCCAACATCGTGGACAAGGACGGCAAGCCGAAGACGATTCCCACATCCGGCGACACCACGGGGTTGGCGCTGGGGCCGTATCGTTTCCGCATCGTGAGCAGCAAGCAATTCGTGCCGTGAGTGCGGCGAAGGTCCGACCGGGCTGACTTTTCCCAGGCGGCACCGCCGATAAAAAACATTGTTTTTCCGAGGTGATGGATTTCTGTGCGACCGCACGGTTGCTGTCGCTGGTGTTTTCCCCCGAAAAAACTCCGTATCATCCCTGCACAACTCCTATTTTCCATCTCCTCTCAACGCCAAAACCCACCCATGAATACCACGACCGCAAGCACCGCATCCCGCCTCGGAAAAACCACCCGCATCCTGGCGACATCCATCGCCGCGCTGGTCGCCGTGCACACGGCCGAGGCGACGAGCGGCACTTGGCTCGGGGACAACCAGGCCTGGCCCAACGTCTTTAACTGGAGTTCCACCGCCGTCCCCGGCGCGGGCGACACGGCGACGTTCAACGCCGATGACGTGACGGTGAACTATTTCACGACGGTGGTTTTGGGTGGGACCGCGACCGTCGGCTCGGTGGTCTTCGATACGTTTGACGCCGCAGTTTACAATATTGGTCTCGCCGGAGAAACGCTCACGCTGAGTTCCGGCGGCGGAGTGACGGTGAACGCCAGTGTGGTGAACAACGAGCAGTTTGACGCGGCGATCGGCCTGGGCACGACCGGGGCGGCGGAGGCGTTCACGGTTACCAATAGCAGCGGGGTGGCGAACCTTGTCTTTGCCGGAGGGATCAGTAGCGGGGCCAGTGCCGGGGTGAAAACCGTGACCTTTGCCGGAATCGGAACGACGCAGGTGGATGGGGTCATCGCCAACGGGGCGGG
>CAYQBV010000382.1:0-4242 GCA_964415705.1 uncultured Chthoniobacter sp.
GAAGTGGTGGACGAGCTGGGAATCGAACCCAGAACCTAGCGATTAAGAGTCGCTTGCTCTGCCAATTGAGCTACTCGTCCGTGCCGCGCGGCGGTTGGGAGGTCGGGAAATTAGCGGCACTCGCGACGGGCTCAAGAACTATTTGTTCGGTTTAGCCCGGCTTGCAAAAGCCGCCGTCCCGCCGCCGCGCGGCACCTCCGTGATACACGTCCGTCCCGGCCACCTCCGCCCGCTGGGAACGGCGTTCAGGACGGCGGCTTGGGTTCGGGTGGAAACTCCGCGCTGCCGACGATCTTTCCATCCGCGAGCTGCCAGTGCTGCACGGGTGCGGCCTCGCCTTTGCGCAGGGCGCGGTAAAGCGCGGGCACGTCGCGCTTTTGCAGGACGAGTTCGCCGACGCCGTCCGCGTGGCAGCTCAGGACTTTGAGGTGGCCTTTGCCTTCGCGCGGTTCGCCGATGACGTGGGACCAACCGGCGGGCGTCGGCGGTATGGCGCGCGGGCGCTCCAGGACGAGGAAGCTATAAGGCAGGCT
Organism: uncultured Chthoniobacter sp.; assembly: GCA_964415705.1. Classification (GTDB taxonomy): domain Bacteria; phylum Verrucomicrobiota; class Verrucomicrobiia; order Chthoniobacterales; family Chthoniobacteraceae; genus Chthoniobacter. Next base: position 534 of record CAYQBV010000382.1, read on the forward strand.
GCGCAGGTCGATGCCCAGTTCGCGCCCGAAATCCATCCAGCGCGCGTCCTGAAAAATCGCCGACGGCGCGGCGGCAAAGTGGTGGCACCAGTGCCGTTCGTTCGCCGCCGTGAGCAGCCCGCATGCGCGCTGGTGGGTGCAGGGCGCGACGGCGGCAAACTCCCCGAGCAACGCCTCCCGCACCGCGATCAGCCGCCGGCTGTCGGCGTGCGTCCCGGCTTCCACCCAGATGATTTCCCGCGCCTGCCGCGCCAAGTCGAGGAGCGCGGCGAGTGCGCGCTCCGGGAGTTCGCTGATGACGTGGCTGAGCACGAGCAGCGTGTCCGGCGGGAGCGTCGGCTCTGCCGCCCGGATGCTGACTTGCGGGAAATCCGCGCGCGCTTTCTCCGCCGCATACCGCACCGCGAGCGGCGAGCGGTCGTGCAGCGCGAGCGATTCGAGATGCGGCCACTGCGCGAGGACGCGACGACCAGCCACGCCGCTGCCGCAGCCCCAGTCGAGCACGTGCCGGCATTGCGGCTGCCACGCGCGGGCCGTGAGTTCGGCCAGCACGGCGTCCCATTTCCAGCCGATGCGCTCGGCAAAGGTCCGGTCGTAAAGCGCGATGTCCTCGGGCAGCCGCCAGTAATCCTGTGCGCCCGCCGTGCCGGCGAGAAAGCGCTCGCGCATCCGGCGCAGCGCGGCGAGTTCGGGGCAAGTCCAGTATTTGATCATTCGGCGAGGAGGCGGGCGAGATGCTGCTCGCGGATGCCATAGAAGGCGAGCAGTTCGCGCAGCCGCTCGCGCAGCGGCGCGGGATCGGGCGGCTGCGCGCGACGCTGCGCGGCGATCATCAGGTTCTTGCCCGTGTGCTCGGGCGCGATGAACTCCAACACGCCCGCCTTGTAGCCATGAATCTCCAGCAGCAGCGCGCGGATGCCGTCGGTCACGATCTCCGCCTCGCGCTCCGCGAGGATGCCGTGCCGCAACACCTCGCGCAGCACCGGCGGTGGCGCGAGCTGCGCGCGGATTTCTTTGTGACAGCACGGCGCGGCGAGGATGAGCGACGCCTCCGCGCGGATGCCCTGATGCAGCGCGTCGTCCGTGGCCGTGTCGCACGCGTGCAGTGCGATGAGCAAATCCACCGCCCCCTCCGCCGCGAAGTCGCCGATGGCCCCGCGCTCGAACCGCAGCCGCGCGAACCCCGCCTCGCGCGCCACGCGGTTCGTCAGCTCCACCAGATCGGGCCGCGCCTCCACACCGATCACCTCCGCATCCACGCCGCGGTCGCGGAAAAAAGCCGCCGTGGCGAAAGTCAGGTAGCCCTTGCCCGCGCCCATATCCAGCACCCGCAATTCGCGCCGGTCGCGCAGCGGCGAGTCGTCCACCAGATGCCCGAGGATTTCCACGAAGCGCTGAATCTGCCGCAGCTTGTCCGCCATCCCCGGCCGTGCCTCGCCCGACGCCGCCGTCACCCCGAGCGCATGGAGAAAAGGCGCGTGCTCCACCGCGAGAGGCGTGCGCCTTTTCACATCGTGCTCCGGCTCCGGTGCCACCGCAAAAACCGGGCGGCTCGCCTTGAGCCGGCCTTCGCCCAGAGCATCGCACTGGAGCTGCCAGTCGCCGGTCGTGGTGAAAAGATGCGCGCGCGCAAACTCCGCGCCGAGCAGCTTGTCCAGCACCGGCACGGTCTCCCCCAGCGGCACGTTTTTCGTCACATCGCGCGTGGCATAGCGCCAGACGAGCGAGACGTGCGGCCCGTCGCGCAGGTCCACCACGCGGCCATACACATTGCGCAGCCCCGGCTCTGCGCCGCGGTATTCACTGAGCGTGATTTTCACAAACGCGCCCACGCGCAGCCCGACGTCGAGTTTGGCCAGGAAGCGGGTGCGTGGGGATTCGGGCATGGGCGGCGAATGTGGAATGACGCGCGGTCGATGTCGATCTCGCCAAGACCGAGACGCATCCTGTCCGCGCTCTCAACCGGCCCATCTCCGGGCCGAATCCACCTGTTCGTCACCCGAGAAAGAGGAAAGCTGAGCCGCCCTGAAGAGGCTCCCGACTTCCGCATCCCGGCGACCAACGCCAATCAGCCCTGCAAAAATGTCGCTTGGACTTCAGTCCAAAGGAGCGCCATGACTTGGGACTAAAGTCCCAGCTACTTTCCCGCGCTCGATCCTGTCGGCGGCGGCGATTCAGCACGCCCACCGCACCGACGAGCAGCAGACCTGCCCGTTCAATTGCGCCGGAAGCGTGTCGTTGGGGATGGGGCCGGGCTTCAGATGGATAGCCGCGCTTGTTCCTCCGCTTCGCCACCGCAGGAATGGCAGAATTAGATGCCTGCGGCCAAGCCCAAACGGCCGGGCCGGTGCGAAGTTTTCCTCGCTCCCAAAGTTAGCGCAGCGCTTTGGGAGCGCCATCCCGGCAGCGAGACTCCGTCTCCCATCGCGCGATCGACAGCCCAAGCGGCCTCACGGTGCCTTCCCGCCCCCCCACCGAAACAGAGTTTCGCCACTGCCCGATCCGCTCCCAAAGCGCTGCGCTAACTTTGGGAACGAGAGAGAAACTATTCGAGCGGCTGGTCGCAGTGAGGGCAGGTGGTGAGCACACGGAAAGATTTCATCTGGACCTTCTGGCCGCAATGACCACAAGGACGTCCTTGGCGCTTGGACATCCACACAATCTCCTCGGCAAGGTAGGCGACTCCCAGCGTCACAGCGATGCCCAATCCGATAAACCACTGAAGAGACAACTCAGGCTCTCCTTTCATTAAGAGCCACGCCAAGACTACGAGCGGGAGGATGAGAGCGTGCTTCCACTTGCGATATTGTGTCCACATATTCAGTCGAGGTGTTTCAATCAAGGTGTGTAGTAGCGCCGAACGTTTGAGCGCAGGCACCCCTGCCAGCGGGGGCGAGCGTCGAAACGGCGATTGATGTTTGAATTATGGATAAACGCCGACGAAACAGCGGGCTGGTTGGGGTTGCCCAGCCGCGCCTTGTTCGCCCTTGGTTCAGCCGTGGACTCCATAGCGATTTGGGTCAATAGCCACCTATGATGTGACCGTTCTCGTCGAGGGTCCAAATATCACCGTCATCACTCATCACAACCGCTCCAAATAGACGCGCCATCTGACCGAGCTTCTTCATTACGCTAAGCTCACAATACCTTGAATGGATTCTTCCGTTCGACCATGCAATCCAGGGCCAGTCGTCTGGATCGCTCGAATCTGTCGGCAAATAGAAGAGGTTTTTGCCTTGGTTGATGTTGCCGACAGGGGGAGGACGGAAATCGGGATCAGATTCAATGAACCTGTTCCATTCTTCGAGTGTAATATCGACTTCTGCGCCTGAATCGGACTGTCTAATCACGTGGACTTCGTAACCCATAAATGTGTGTGGTTGGAGTTGAGACGAGTGGCGCTGTTTGTTGGGCGAACAGGGAGTTTATCGACAGATTTGTGTGTTTGTCAGCAGCTTTGTGTCCGACAAAAATGTCGGAATATCCCGGGGTTGGGGGTGCATAGAGGTTGCTTTATGCGCGTAATGAGCGCGAAGCAACATTCTTGTCGGATTAGGCGCAAATACGTGGATAAAATCCATGTCTGAATATTACGTCTCGTTCCCAATGTGAGGCATTAGGAACGCAGGCTCCGTGGGGAAGCTCTGCTTCGCGGTGAGGGGCGGGAGTTGGCAGGCTGCGGCACGCCACCCGCCGCGCAGGGCACTTG
>CAYQBV010000383.1:0-4127 GCA_964415705.1 uncultured Chthoniobacter sp.
GCGCGCGATGGGGTGAGTCCGATCCGGGCCCGAGGTCATGCTGGCCATGGCGGCTGTGGTGATGACTCCACCGTAGCGGGGATCCGTGGTTGCCACGCGCCTGAAGCTTCGGGAGTTGAGTTTGTTTTTGATCTCCTGGTCGAAGTTTCGGGTCGCTTGTTCCTGCACCTTGCGGAGGTCGGTTGGTTTGGGGATGGCTTTGAGGGCTGCTTCCGTTTCGGCGATTGATTTGCTCAAGGTTCCTTTGAGCGATTTCTGTTCGACCGTGAGGGCTTTTTCCAGCTCGTCGGCGGAGAGATAGCCGGCCCCGGTGTTTGATGCGGCGACTTCGTGGGCGGTGAGTGCGCGATCGTAGAGGCGCGCTTTTGCCAGGCTGACGGAAAGGTGTTTTTCGCCACCCGGCGGAAGGTGACGGACTCCGAAGAGCACGGTGGTGACATCCTTCGCGAAGGTCGTTGAACCCTTGCGGTATGGTTTTCCATACGGTTTGCCATTGCGGTAGAGGGTCGTGGTGCCGTCTTCGGCATAAACCATCACGAGGTGCAAATCCTCCATGGGCGACTCTTCGGCGACGGAATCGGGAAAGTCCTCCGTGCGGGCAAACGCGTTGCTGCCGGAGATCCAATGACCGCGTTTCCTTTCGCCAAGCACGATGGTATCAAAGATATTGTCCCGGCCCTCGATGCCCATCAATCCGCCGCCGGATTGAGCGAGGTCATGGATTTTGCACCACACTTCCAGCGTCTTCGCTTTGAGTTCGATGGGCAGTCGCTCGCTTTGCAGCCACGCTTTGTTTTCGAGAATGAGCAGGCCGTCCTGCTGGCGGATTTTTCCGTGAGCCCGGAGGTGAAGCGAGCCGACGGAATCCTTCAGGCCGCCAGCGAAATCCCAAGCCGCGATTGGTTTCAAATCCACCGGCTTTGCGGCAGCGTCGGCGTTCTGGCGGGCGGCGAGCAACCGGGATTTCACCGGTTCGAGCAGCGCGTTGAGTTCGGTTCGCGCTTTCTGCGCGGTCGCTTCCAAAGAACGGCTTTTCGCTTCGTTGGCTTGGTTTTCCTCGACGATTTTGGTGGCACCGACCACCGGTGGTTTCAGGTCGGAGACATACCATGTGTGGAGGAAGTCGCTTTGATAGCTGAAGTCCGGCTTGATGAGATCAATGATCGGGCGGTTTTCCAAAAAGACCGCATCGAAGAGGAGCAGCGGTTCGAGCACCATGTGCGTGCTGGCGGGGTTGGTCTTATCCACGTTGAAGAGCCGGGCTTTAGCAGGATCGGGAGTGGCCGAGAGCACGTTCTCCAACTGCATCCACTGCGCGGGAAATGTGTCGAGGAAGCGCTCAATTTTCGGGTCGGCAAGCAGGCGGGTGATCGTCTTGTCGAGGACTTCTGCGCGGGACAGTTCACCGCGTTCCGCGAGGTCGAGGAGTTCCGCATCCGGGCTACTACCCCAGAGGAAAAACGACAACCGCGAGGCAAGTTCGTATGGTTTGTCCGCCGCGTCCTCCGATGCGAATTGGTAGAGGAACCTCGGTGACGACATGATTGCGGATGCCGCCTTCTTCATGCTGTCGGTGAATGAAAAGCCGCGGGTGGTCTGCTTGAATGCGTATTCCGTGTAGCGATTGACGGTATCGGCATCCACCGCACGGCGGAACGCCTGTTTCAAAAATGGCGCGAGCCGTCGGTTGATCTCGCCGCGCAAATCGGTGTTCGGTTCCGGGGCTTTGAGGAACTGGTTCCAGATGCCCACGTTGGCTTCCGTGAAGTCGGGACTTTGGAGGATGGACACGCTGAGTTTCAAAAAGGAATCCAACAAAAGCGGAGAGAGGGTTAGCTGGTTCGCTTGATTGTCGAAACCGTGAGCTGCGCGCAGGTCTTTGGGGAACGGCTCCACGCCCTGAAAGCCGTTTTCCGGACGCAGGGTGAGGCAGGAGACGTTGACATTCGCGGGCATCCCCTTGGCCCCGGCGTTGAGATAGTTTTCATTCCTGGTCATGAGCTTTTCCGGCAGGCTGAAGACATCGCGCCGGATCTGAAAAAGATCCCGCACCGCGTTGTTGTATTGATAGCGGTTCAGCCGTCGGAGGCCGAGCCGCGGCGTGCCACCTTGCGCCGCTGATTGCTTTTGCAGGGATTTCAGCTCAGCGAGAAACCGCGAGCGATCCTTGTCAGTCAGCGCGGGCTCGTCCTCGGGCGGCATTTCCAGGTCCTCGACGACCTTGATCACGTCGTTGAGCAACTGCGGCTTGGTCAGCAATTGCGCCGTGCCGACGAGTTCCTTGAAATTGACCTTTCCCTTGGTTTTTTCACCGCCGTGGCACTTGACGCATTGCGCGTCGAGCAGCGGCTTGATGAACGCATCGAAGGCGTCTGCCGCCCGAGACTCGAAGGCAAAGCCAGCGAGTGAGAGGAGCAGAATGAAATGGACGATGCGCTTTTTTTCAAACATGGACATCAACTCAGGTCCACATGTCCGAGATGACGCCGGAGCTGTCGGCGTATTGGTTTATCTCCGCGCCCATCAGCTTCGCGAGAGACAGCCACATGTTGGAGTTGAGCGTGCCGCTCTTGCATTGGATGAAGCGCCCCTGCTTGATCTGCTTCTGACCCGTGCCCGCGACGATGAGTGGCAGATCGAAAAACTGGTGCGTCGCCCCATCGCCGATCCCCGCCCCGTAGGTGACCAGCGAGTTATCGAGGAGCGAGGTGCCGTCGGCTTCCTTGATCTCCTTCATCCGCCGCAACACATACGCATATTGCTCCATGTGGAAGACATCGATCTTCTGGACGCCCTTGTAACCGTCGCCCCCCTGATTGTGGGTCATCGTGTGATGGTTCACCGGTTTGTCGAAGACCCCCTCGTAAAGCATCGGCGCCTCCCACCTTTCCGGCCCGATCATGAATGTGCAGACGTTTGTGATGCCCATTTGAAGCGCGAGGAGCATCAAATCCGCCTGCAAACGGATGTATTCTCCGCGGGGCAAAATCTCGTCCTTGGGGATTCGCACGTCGGCGGTGGCGACCAGTTTTTGCATCTTGGCAATACGGCCCTCCACGTTGCGAATCATCTCCATGAACTCGCTGAGGGTTTCCTGGTCGGCGTGGCCGAGCTTTTTCGAAAGGGCCTTGGCGTCGGCCAGCATCAGGTCGGTGACATCGGCCAGATGCTGGCCGGTGCCGCCAGCCATAAAGAGCCGATCGTAGAGCTTCTTCGGGTCCTTGATGGAGGGCGCGATGCGGTCCGGCCCATACCAGGAAATGTTGTCGAAGTAGATGTCCTCCTTGCCGGATTTGAAGCCATTGCAACTGATCTCCAGCGTTTTGAAAGCCGAGGCGTGGCCGATGTGGTCACCGATGATTTGATCGAGGCTGCGTCCATTCGGATGCTTCATGCCCTTCGCCACAGCCTGCTGCGGAGAAACGCTCGTGAGATAGCAGGACGCACCCTGAGCGTGCACGTCCTGCCCGTCCAGAGGAGTCCGGTCCAGACCCGTCACCAGAGTGATGTCACCGCTGTGCGGCGACAACGGCTGCATCGTCTCCGTGAGCGTCACCGGATAAATCCCAGGCTTGTTCGGAATCCGCTTCTGGCTCTTGGATTTCTCCGAGTCGAAGCCGCCGACAAATCCCTCCATCGTTTTGATCGTCTCCTCGCCTGGGAAGAAGCAGCGGCGCACGAGACCGTTGGGAGCATACATCATCACCAGCCTGCGAGCCGGGGCCGGGTTACTTTTCACCACGCTGCCAAAAGCCGAGGAGAGAGAGTGCAGAAAAGGCAGCGCAATCGTCGCGCCATTCAGTTTCAGGAAATTGCGTCTGGACGTGATCATTTTCATGCAGACCTCCGAGAGGGGCGAATCATAGGTGAAATAACGCGGGATTTTTGGCAAGGGAATGGATGGCAGAGGAATGTGTTGAAGGCCGTTTTTAAAAAGGCCGCGCAAGAATTTTTCTGGAAATTCACCGAGTGTCAGGAAGATGGCGGGATCGATGGGTTCATTTCGAGGTGGATTTTGCCGGATTGCTTCGTCTCGTTCCCAAAGTTAGCGCAGCGCTTTGGGAACGCCCGCTCGGCGAGACTCCGTCTCCCCTCCGGCGATCGACGACCTCGATCGCGGTGCCCAG
>CAYQBV010000384.1:0-4107 GCA_964415705.1 uncultured Chthoniobacter sp.
AAACAATGAGACCCAGCGCCATACTTCTTGCAACCCTGCTGCTCGCACCGCTGGCTGCGTTGCAGGCTGGTGACGATGGCCCCATCGTCGGCGCGATCCGCTGGGATGGCTGGTATGGAGATGCGACCGTGACAAAGGCGGTCGCGGCGTCGCTCGGGCAGCCGAAGTATCACTTTCGGCTGCCGTGGTTCGCGCAATTGCAGGGCGATGGCTCGGTGAGCATCAACGGCGATTCTCAGGCCATCATGGAGCAGGAGATCGCCTATGCGGCAGCAGCGCGGTTGAATTACTGGGCCGTCGTGGATTACTGGGATGAGGCTCCGGGCATGAGCATCGCCTTGAACCGTTATCTCGCCGCCAAAGACAAACGTGGAATCCGCTATTGTCTGGTCGAGGAAGGTCATCGACTGGACAAAATCGGCAGCGCGGGCTGGGACACTCGCCCGCGCAACGAGCGACCGCCGCCGTGGCTGAAGGATGAATTCCAGGCCGAGCCCGATCCCACTCCGCCGGCCCAGCAAAAACCACTCATCGACGGCGTCACGGCCACGCCCGACGAACTCGACCCGACCCCTTTCTGCCTTCCGGATCGCCACTTTTTCCTCCGAAGAAAACAAGGTATTCTGTTTGCGTTCCCGAGCAAGCCGAGCTGATGGCCAAGCATCTCGCCGAATTGCAGCAGCAGCCCTGGAGCACACCACCAAGCTCCAAACCGTAACTCAACCGCCGATTAAAAAGTAAGCAAAACCTGCCCACCGTAACTTAAACAAAGATCAGAGAATTGCGATGAAATCATCATCCTCGTGCTCGCCTTCCTCTGGTTGTTGCACTCCCAACCGCCGTGATTTCCTCCGCTTTACCGGCCTCGGTGCCGCCGCGCTGATTTCCCCCCGCGTCTTCGCTGGTCCTTTTGAGGCCGATGCCAACGCCGGTCTCGGTCTGGACGCAAAGCATCCGGTCCCGCTCGATAAAAAACTCAGCGCCGTATGGCTGGCCTCGCTCACCGCACGGGGCAAACCGACATCGTGGACTGACTGGTCCGCACTCCAACACATCGGCATGCCCGTGGCTGGCATCGGCACCGGCACGGTCTATCTGGGAGGCGACGGTCGTCTCTGGGGTTGGGACGTCTTCAATGTGCCGCACGAGGGCGCAGTTCCCGGCACCGTTCCCGGCCTCGCTGAACGCAACGGGGCCAACTATGTGAAGCCACCGAAAATGGAGTCGCCGTGGAATGTGAGCCATGGACTGGTGCTCCACATCAACGGCCAGCCCAAACGTCTCGACCATACCGGCTTCCCGCAGGTGGAATTCACCGGCCAATACCCCATCGGCCAGATCAAGCTGAACGATCCAGCGAGCGCCGTCTCCGTCGTGATGGAGACTTATTCGCCATTCATCCCGCTCGATTACGACAACTCCAGCCTGCCGGTCACGGTGATAGAAATCAGCTTGAAAAACGGAGGTGAAAGCGCCGCCAACGTCGAACTGGAAGCCTATCTGGAAAATGCCGCCATCCGTTATCAGCCTACCACCACCACGGCCAGCCTGCGCCGCGTGTCTCGCGCGATGCCAATCAGCGGCGGCGCGATGGTCATGGGGGAGTTGAAGTCCACTCCCACCCCGTCTGCCAACAGCCTCCGTCCTGACATGCCGCTCGCGGATTTCGAGGACGAAACCTGGGAGAAATCCGGCTGGGTGGCTGAGGGCGACGCTTTCAAAACCGGCCCTCATGCGGGCACACTTCCCAATGTCAAAGGGTTCCAAGGCAAAGGCTATGCCCACTCCCACAACGTCCGCATCGCCAGCCAGGGCGACCCGGACAACCTCACTGGCACCCTTACCAGCCCACCCTTCAAGGCGGAACGACGTTACCTCGCCTTCCTGCTGGTGGGCGGCAAGCGCCCGGCGGAACTTGCCGTGGATATCCTCCTTGGCGATCAAGTTGTCCACTCGGTCACCGGCACCAACTCCAATGATTTCTCGCTCCACACCATCGATCTCATGCCATGGCAGGACAAGGAACTGCGCCTGCGCTTGGTTGACAAGGCCACGGGGGCATGGGGCAGCATCGGCATCGACCGTCTCGCCCTAACTGATAGCGCCGAGCCCGCTCAGGCTCTCGAAACACGGCGTGACAGTGGCTCCATGGCGTTGGCCATCCTCGCTCCCGGTGCGACGGTACAGGCGGTGCGCGGCCAGGCCGGAGCCCAAGCGGAAACCCCGCTCTCCCAGGCCCAGGAAATGGCCGTACGCGCTCCTCTGGTGATCCCAGCCAAAGGCGAAATCAAAACCACAGTGCTCATTGCCTGGCATTTCCCTGGGTTGCATCCTGATATGGCCAAACTGCCGGACCCACGCCGCTGGTTGGCGGAACGCTTCGCCGATGCTGCGGCAGTCGCCACCTACACCGCCAAGGAATTACCGCAACTATCCGGCCTCACCCACGCCTTCCGCGACACTTGGTATGGTAGCGAAACGGGAAAGAACCGCGGCACCCTGCCGCATTGGCTGCTAGAGCGCGCTCTATGGACCCTTTCCACCCTGACCACCAACGTCACCTACCGGCTTACGAATGGCCGCGTCTGGGGTTGGGAAGGCACCGGCTGTTGCCACGGGACTTGCACCCATGTCTGGCATTACGCACAGAGCCCAGGCCGCCTTTTCCCCCAGTTGGAAACCGACCTACGCGAGCGCACCGACTTCACCCCGGAAGTGATGACGCCAGAAGGGCTCATCCGCTTCCGGGGAACCTACTCCGGGGTCGATCACCCGTGCATCGATGGCCAGGCCGGGATTCTCCTGCGCTGCTACCGCGAGCATCTATCCGATCCCACCGGGGAATTCCTCAAACGCAACTGGCAACATATCGAAAGAGCCACCGAGTTCCTCGTGCGTTCCGAAGCCGAGGGCAAATCCGGCGGCAATGACGGTATCTTCACGCGCCGCTTTGAAAACACCCTCGACGCCCAGTGGGGCGGCGAAATCCCGTGGATCGTCGGCATGTATCTCGCCGGTCTCACCGCCGCTGCCGCCATGGCCGATGATGCGGGCGACAAACCCGCCGCAGCGCGCTGGCACGCAATCATTGCCAAGGGCAGTGCCGCTTATTCTGGACATTTCGATACCAAGGGCGGCTATTACCAAGCCAAATGCACCGAGCAGGAAATGCTTCCTGTCCACGTCGGCCCCGGCTGCCACATCGACATGTGCCTCGGCGATTTCTGGCTCGCCCAGGTCAGCCTGCCAGCCATCGGTAACAGGCAGCAACTGCGCCAGGCAATGGACAGTTTGTATAAGTACAACTTCGTTCCCGATATGGGCGTGTTCCGCGAGCAAACCAAGCCTCACTCGGGTCGCCACTACGCGCTGGCCGGTGAAGGCGGTCTCGTCATGGCGACCTGGCCACATGGCGGCCTGCCGGAAGCCTGCAAGAAAGCCTGGCAGTTCATGTATTTCCAGGAATGCATGAGTGGATTCGAACATTCCGCCGCAGCGCTCATGGTTTCTCTGGCCAAGGATGAAAGCGACCCACTGCTCACCCAGGGACTAACGATTTGTCGCGCGGTCCACGACCGTTACGACGCCTCGCGCCGGAATCCCTACAACGAAATCGAGTGCTCCGACCACTACGCCCGCGCCATGGCCAGCTATGGCGTGTTCATCGCCGCCTGTGGTTTTTACTGCCATGCGCCATCGGGTCTCCTGCGTTTCGAACCCAAGATCGGTGCCAGGGATTTTGCCGGTCCCTTCATTGGAGCCGGTGCATGGGGGCGTTTCTCGCAGAAACACTCCGCCACAGGACTATCGGCCACGCTTTCCGTGCGATTTGGTTCCATGCACCTCGCCTGCCTGGAACTCACATCACCTGCTGGAAAAGCGGCTGTCACCCAAGTCACGCTCGCCGGAAAAACCTTGGAACACCGCATCGAACCCCGCGACGGCCGTCTGGCCATCATTCTGGAAAATCCCGTGACTATGACGAGCGGACAGTCCCTGGAAGTGACGGTTTAACATCATTCGGAAACATCCCGGCGAAGAAACGGGGACAGGTCCAGTTTCGTGACCCGCTCGCAAACAACTGGACCTGTCCCCGTTTCTTCCCCC
>CAYQBV010000385.1:0-4102 GCA_964415705.1 uncultured Chthoniobacter sp.
CCGCCGCTCCCCGTTCTGAGCGTTCCCGGTGCGACGGGCGCGAAAGCAATTTCCTAGCAACAATTCTCTAAGACTGGCGTTTTCCAACCGTCTCCTCAGTCAATATGATGAAATCCATGAAATACTCGATTTTCGTGATGGCGCTGGCCATCGTTTCCAGCACGCTTTACGCCGACCTGGTTCTCGACGGAAAGAAAGCCAACAAGCAGGAAGTCCGACATTCCATGTTGGGATTCCGGAACACGCTGTTGTTCTACGTCTTCAAAGATCAGCCAGCGATCCTCGTGCTGTCGATCGACAACAAGGACGAGACATTCCCGGTCACTGGCAAAGTCTACCTTTTTGACGAAAAGATGACCGGCGACGATTTGCAGAAATGGATCAACAACCAGCACTCGGATGGTCTCTTTCCCGACGTTCCGGAGCCGACTTCGACAGTCGAACTTCCGAAGGGGACGTGCAAGGTGACCTCCTACAAGGAAACGGGCACCAGCAAGAACCCTGGGCCGGTTGACGGGGGCAAGTCCGCCATTTTCCGGAATTTCGAGGTGCAGGTGTCGATCGGGAAGTATGCCTTCGACAAGAAATTCAATCTTTCCGAGTTCACCGCGACCGCGACCGTGCATGTCAGGGGCAAGTAGATCCCGCCGTCGATTATTTCGCTCTTCAACGGCCCGCCCGAATGGGATGCGGAAGGCGCAACTCCGTTTCGGTGGCTGGCGGCAGCGTCCCGCAACCGCAGGCGAGGTTGCCGGGCGCCGGAAGGGAGACGGACTCGCCGGAACGAGCGTTCCCCAAGCGCTGCGCGAACTTTGGGAACGAGAGGAACGAAAGGAAGCATCGTCTCCTTCGACAACCTCGTCATTGCGCGAGAATCCATCGGCCCCTCGGGGAAGTGACGAGCCGCGAGAAAGCCAGCGTGGCGCCGATCCGTCAGGCCAGTTTCGGGATCGCGTATTCGCTTTTCTTCAGGATGCCGGGCTGGGGGACGGGGTATTTGCCTTCGGCGTCGCAGGGGAGAAAGGCGGGGCTGTCCAAGGTGAGCTTTTCCACGCCGGGTGCGAAGACGTCTTCGCAGGCCATGAAGTCCTCCAGGGTGATCTCCTGGCCGGTGTGCGCGGCCATGCGGCCCATGGAGGTGGCGACGCTGGCATCGACGCCGCGTTTGACTTCGCTGTAGGCGCGGTCTTCGCGGATGGCGGAGATGAGGGAGTCCCATTCGTTCTGGTAGGGATTGGAGGTGGCGGTGCTCTCCCAGATGAGGTGTTTCCGGCCGGGGTTTTGGCCGCGGTAAGTGCTGGAGGGCGTGCCGCAGTCGCCGTTTTTGGCGATGACGGCGATGCCTTTGCTGCCTTGGGCGAAGCTGTTGTACATGGGCACGGCGCCGACCATGCAGCGTCCGTCCATGATGAATTTGGTGTTGTCGGCGAAGGTGTATTCGACGGAGTAGCTGTCGAAGTTCTGGTCCACATAGTTGGAGCGGTAGTGGCGTCCGCCGATGGCGTGGGCTTTGACGGGCCAGGCGTTTTTCATCCAGCAGCAGTGGTCGATGTGGTGGATGTAGAAGTCGCTGAAGCAGCCGCCGCTCGCCCAGATGAAGCTGTGGAAGCGGCTGATCTGCCAGAGGAGTTCGCTGCCTTTACCGTCCCACTTTTCGGAGAAGGCGGAGGCGAGCGGGCCGGCCATGCGGTAGCCGCGCATGAGGATGATCTCGCCGATTTCGCCGTCGGAGACGCGTTCGTGCAGTTCGATCATCGCCTTGCTGTGGCGCGACATGAGCCCGACGGCGACTTTGAGGTTCTTCTTCGCGGCTTCGTCGGCGAGGGCATACATCCTTTTGGCGCTGGTGGCGTCGGCGATGACCGGCTTTTCCATGAAGACATTGAGCCCTTTTTCGATCGCGTACTGGAAATGCACCCAGCGGAAGGCGAGCGGGGTGGTGAAGATGGCGACGCCGCCGGGCTTGAGCGAATCCATGGCGTGCTTGAAGCCGTCGAAGCCGATGAACTTGCGCTCGGCGGGGACGTCGATTTTTTCGGGGTGCTGGGTTTTGAGGTTCTGGAGGCTGGCGTCGAGTTTCTTTTGGGAGACGTCGGCCATGGCGACGAGCTTCAGCGGCGGGCCGGAGACGCGGAGGGCATTGTCGGCGGCGCCGGTGCCGCGTCCGCCGCAACCGACGAGGGCGATCTCGATGGTGCTGTCATCGGCGGCGTGGACGAAGGGGATCTTGATGCCGGCGAGCGCGGAGACGGCGGCGGTGGTGCCGGCGGCTTTGAGAAAGGCGCGGCGGGAACTGCTGGGGAAGTGCGGGGAATTCATGGTCGCGAAGCTGCGGCGGGAGGGAGGCGCGTGTCAATGACGGGCGCGGCGGGAATCCGCGAAGATGGTTTGTTCATTCGGGGCGCGCGTCCTAGCATCCGGTGCATTCCATTTTTCAAAGAGAACCACACCGCAACACGCCATGAACGACATGTTCCTGACCACCATCAACTTCGACCTCTCTAATGAACCAGACCCCCTCACTCCCCGCCGCCGTTCCCCGGTCTGACCGTCCCCGGTGCGGCGGGCGCGAAAGCAAATTCCCGGCAGCCTGATGCTCCGTCTTTCCACCCTTACTCAGAAACCAAATATGCAATCGAAACTGCTCTTAATCGTCGCCTTCGCCAGTTGTTGTCTGAGCACTGCTCTTGCGGAGAAGAAGGACATCCTGATCATCCGGGGAGCCTCGACCCACGGCAAGGATTGCCACAGAAATGACCAGGTCGGACTGCTCATCAAAGACAAGCTGGAGAAGTCGAAATACGCCGAACAGTTCACGGTCAAAACGACCCTCAACTACCCCGAGGATCTGTCGCTGGTTGAGAACGCGGAACTGATCATTATTTCGAGCGATGGAGGAGCAGGCCACGCCTTGGGAAACAAGGGAGACCCGACCAAACACACCAAGCATCTCGATAGCGTTTTGCAGAAAAACAAGACCGGGCTGATCGTGATTCACTGGGCCACCGATGCGCCTTCCGGTGGCATGGGCCAGCTTCATCCGGAGAACTCCGCGATGATGATGCAGTGGATCGGGGCCGTTTACTACTGGGTGGATAAGGCCAACGACCCGAAGAGCAGCTGGACTTGGAAGTTTCCCATCCTGGATTTGAAGGTGAACACGAGCCACCCGATCTCAAGCGGGCTGCCTGCGACCTTCCAATTGCAGGACGAGTATTACTTCAATTTTTTCACCGCAGCGGGAGGCCGGAACCCCGGTTCGGATCGCGTGACCTTTCTGCATTCGGCGAAGGCTCCAAGTCACAGCAGTGATATGGACAATCAGGAAAATTGGCGCGAGCAAGCGGTCTATTGGTCGTTCGCCCGTGAAAACGGCGGTCGTTCGGTGGCGATGACTTCGGCGCATTTCTATCACACTTGGGCGAATCCAAACTTCTTCAAATCCGTCGCGAACAGTGTTTTTTGGACGCTGAATTTGGAGGTCCCAAAGGAAGGCGTGGACATCGCCACGCCGTCGCTGGAGGAGCTTCTTTCCTACGGGGGAACGGAGATCTTCAAGAACGCCCGGCACTTCAAATAATCGAGTGATGCAGAACGCGATGAATCCGGTTGGTCCATTAATCGGGCATAGGAGGTTTTCCCGCTCTCGTTCCCAAAGTTAGCGCAGCGCTTTGGGAACGGATGCGGAAGGCGAAACTCCGTTTCGGTGGCTGGCGGCAGCGTCCGGGGACCGCGGGCGAGTTTGCCGGTCGCCGGAAGGGAGACGGACTCGCCGGAACGAGCGTTCCCAAAGCGCTGCGCGAACTTTGGGAACGAGAGGAAAACTCATTGTCCCCGGTCCACACGGCTCCTACGACCTCCCGCCCACCATCGCGGAACTTACCTGGATCCTGCGCGAGCATCTCCGGCAGGCTGGACGGTGACGGGGTGCGGGGTTGGGGATGCGGGATGCGGGAGGAAGGAAAAAGCCGTCATCCTTCGACTCCGCTTCGCCCGCCGCCTACGCCCACGGCGAAACTCCGCTCAGGATGACGGCGCTTTTTTGCTCCGCCCCTCCCACCGCCCCTCCCACCGCCGCCCACCCCTCACGGCTCATCTTCCC
>CAYQBV010000386.1:0-4070 GCA_964415705.1 uncultured Chthoniobacter sp.
TCACAATGATCGCCCCCGTGCCACCGATCACGCCCGTTTTGATTTCAAACGTGCCCGCGTTGACGTTGATCGGAGCCACGACCAAAGGACTGGTCACATCAAAGGTCAGCGTCCCAGTCCCGTTCTTACTGATCGGGGTCACGTTGGCGTTGATCGTCGCGGTCGTGATTTTGACATTGCCAGCGCCGGCAAAGGTCAGCGACTGGGCGCCACTGATGCCGCCGGTGATGGTCAGGGTTCCGCTGTTCGACCCGATATTGGCGGCCCCGCCCAAAGTGATCGCACTCTGCCAAGTATTGTCTCCCGAGATGTTGACCAGGGAACCGGCGGAGTTAATGCCCGTGCCGGTGAGCGCAAGACCTTCCGCCGCATAGGTAATGCTCGCGCCGTTCAGTTCCAGGGCCGCCCCAGTCGCCGAGACCGTGGTGCCGCCGACGGTGCTGCCGGCGCCGGTGGCGTTCGAAATGCGCAGGGCGCCTTGGCTGATGGTGGTCGCGCCATCGTAGGCGTTGGCGCCGGTGAGCGCCCAAGTGCCGGAGCCGCTCTTGGAAAGTCCGCCCACAGTGGAGTCGAGGATGCTGGCGATGCTGCTGCCCGTGGCGCTGCCGCTCAGCGCGACGCCGAGACCGCTGCCGCTGATCGCTCCGAGATTGGAAATGATGATGTTTCCCGAGTTGGAAACGATGCTGGCCTGGATCACCCCGCCCAGCGTGATCAATCCGCTGTAGGTCGCCGCCGCGGACGAGCTATTGGTGAGCGCGCCGCCGCTCGCGACGCCGGTGCCATTTAAAGTCAGCCCTTCGGCCGTGGCGAGGGTGAACCCATTTAAGTCGAGGGCGCCGCCATTATTGACCACCGTGCCCGTCGAAGCATCCCCGAGCGGACTCGCCGGCCCGACCCCGGCGTTCCCGAGCCGGAGCGTGCCGGTATTGATCGTGGTCTGCCCATCGTAAGTATTCAGCCCCGAAACCGTGAGCGTGCCTGCGCCCTTCTTGGTGAAGGTGCCACCGACGCTCGTCAAAGCCGACGCGATGCTGACTGCCTGGCCATTCGTGTCGAGCGTGTAGAGCTGTCCCGGGGTGTTGTCGAAACGGGCGGAGTAATCCGTGGTGTTGCTCGCGGTGAATTTCAGCCCGCCGCCGGGAAAGCTGATCGTCCCCGTGGTCCCCAGCGCACCGCTGCTGCCGAGGGTCAGCGAGCCGCCACTGAGCACGGTGCCACCGTCGTAGGTGTTGTTGCCCGTCAAGGTCACGGGACCTACCCCGTTCACGGTCACCACGGCCCCCAGACCGGCGAGATTGGCACCGATCGAGCCGCTATCGAGACTGAATGAGGTGCCCGTGAGGGTGCCGTTGTTGATCTGCGCGCCGTTTTGCAGGCTGACCGCTCCCACCGTCTGGTTGGTGGTCCCGAGATCGAGAATCGACGTCGCCCCGTCGGCAGTCAGTCCGCCGGTCGACGCTCCGAGCGTGCCGCTGCCCGAGAGGGCCAGGGTCCCGGCGTTCACCGTGGTGCCGCCGTCGTAGGTATTCGCGCCGCTGAGGGTCACGGTGCCTGCGGTGGTCTTGGTCAGTGTGGCCCCCACGCCCGCGAGACTGGCGCTGATCGTCCCGCTTTGCACGGCGAAGGACGTGCCGGTGAGCGTGCCGGACGACCCGGTGATGCTGCCGCTGGTCAGGGTGACCGCGCCGACGTTGTTATTGAAAGTGGAGATCGCCAGCGTGCCGCCATTGACGAGCAGATCGGCTCCCGTGCCGAGGGCATCGGTCGCGGAGGCATTGAGCGTGCCTGCGGTGACCGTGGTCAGGCCGGTGTAGGTGTTGGTGTTGCTGAGGGTGAGCGCGCCCGCGCCGGTCTTGGTCAGGGTGCCGCCCGTGCTGGTCAAAGCGGTCGCCAAGACGACCGTTTGGCCGTTCGTGTCGAGGTTGTAGATCTGGCCGGCGCCTGCACTGAAGCGCGCGGAATAATCTGTGGTATTGGCGGCGCTGAATTGCAGTTTGCCGCCGCCAAAGCTGATCGTCCCCACGGTGCCGAGCGCTCCGGCGCTCCCGAGGGCGAGCACGCCGCCATTGAGGGCGGTTTCGCCGTCGTAGGTATTCGTGCCGCTCAAAAGGAGCGTGCCGGTGCCGGACTTCGTGATGCCGAAGCCGGTGCCACTGATGTCGGAAGCCACCGAGAGGGTTTTCGTTGCGCCCACCGACCAGGGATTATTTGCCCCGAGGCTGACCCCGCCGCCGACCCCGCTCTGAATGGTGCCGGATTCATTCGCGGTGATCCCGGTATTGAGAGTCAGGGCAAAGGTGCTGGTGTTAATGGTGTAAGCCCCGCCGCCAAAGGGCGTGGCGAAGCTGATGCTGCCAGCGGTGATCGCCGAGCCGAGAGTCACGGTGCCAAACGTCCCGGCCGAGCCGCCGCCAAAGGTGGCGCTATCGGGGTTGGCGTTCGACCAGTTCGCGTCGCCCACGCCGTCGTTCCAGTTGCCGGCTCCATCTGTCCAAGTGCCCGAGCCATCCGTGATCACGGCGCCATCGCCGGCAGCGACATCCCAAGTGAGGGCGGCCCCGTGAACGGTCTGCACGGCGAGGAGGGCGGCGATAGAACCGGCGAGCGCGCGGGTGGTTTTGCGGAGGCGAGGTGCGTTGGTGTTTTTGATGGAGGGCGTGGTGGTGATGGAGGTGTGTTTCGAGAGCTTCATAAATGTTTTTCTTAATTGATTTCTCAGGTTTTTCGGAAGGTGAGACCGGTAAAAAGCAACGTGCTCTCGGCGCACATTCGTAGCGGCGCAATATTTATCCCTACCAATGGAGGGAAATCTTTTCCGCGACTAGCTCACAAAACGATGCACTTTGGCGGCCTGCCATGAAACCTTTCCTTGCCCTCTCGCGCACCGACCAAACCACCGACCATTTGCGGGCCAAACTGCTCGCTGGAGACTGGGGAGGAAAGCTGCCGGGCGTGATCCGGCTCTGCACGGAGCTGAATGTCTCCCAAGCCACGATGCGCGCGGCGATCCTGCGGCTGGAGGCCGAGGGCGTGCTGACCCCCGGCGGGCACGGGCGCAGCCGCTCGGTGGTGGCGGCTCCGGCTCCCGGCTCCCGGCGGCGGGCGCTACGGGTGGGCGTGCTGCTGCACGAGCGGATGGTGGACGAAAACCCCGGCATGCAGGCGTCGCTGGCCCAACTCCAGCACGCGGTCGAGCAGGCGGGGCACGTTTGTTTTCTCTCCCGACCCTGCCAGGCCAGCCTGCGCCACGAGACCGGGCGCATCGCCCGCTATCTCGCGGAAATGCGGGCCGATGCCTGGGTGGTGGTGGCCCCCCGGCGGGAGGTGCTGGAGTGGTTCGCGGCACAGCCCTTGCCCGCCATCGCGCTGGGCGGTGCCTCGGATGTGAAAATGGCCGCCGTCGGCACGCTCACGCATCCCGCCCGGGCGGAGGCCGTCCGCCGCCTGCTCGATCTGGGGCACGAGCGAATCGTGATGATCTGCCTGGAGCGCTTGCGCCAGCCGGAGCCGGGGATCGCGGTGCGAAACTTCACCGCCGCCGTGGCCGCGCACGGGCGGCGGTGGAACTACTCCTACAATGTGCCGGAGTGGGAGGAGACGCCGGCGGGGTTCCGCCGGCTGCTGGAGGGGCTTTTCTCCGCCACTCCACCCACCGCACTGCTGCTCGATGAGACCCCGCGGGCCGTGGCCACGCTGAGTTTCCTCGCGGCGCGCGGCCTGCGGGTGCCGGAGCAGGTGTCGCTCTTCGTGGGGCAGTGGGACAGCTCGCTGGCGTGGTGCGATCCCCCGCTCGCCCACGTGCGCTGGGCGCCGCTGCCGGTAATCCGCCGCGTGGTGCGCTGGCTGGCGGGGGTGGCCAAAGGCGACGCCGATCGCGAGCACGTGACCTTTCCTGCGGAGTTCGTCCCCGGCGGGAGCCTCGGACCGGTGTGGAAGGGGTGAGGAAAATGCCGAATGGCGAATGTGGAATGACGAGGGAAGCCCGAATGGAAAATCGCCGAACACGCGCGCCTGTTCGTCATTCGTCATTCGTCATTCGTCATTCGTCATTCGTCATTCGTCATTCG
>CAYQBV010000387.1:0-4068 GCA_964415705.1 uncultured Chthoniobacter sp.
CCTCGGTGGAAGTGCGGTATCCGTTCCTCGACGAGGAAGTCTTCAACTTCACCTCCCGACTCCATCCGAAGTGGAAGCTGCGCGGTTTCCGCGACAAACATCTGCTGCGGCTGCTCGCCGAGCGCTGGCTGCCGGCGTCCGTCTATCAACGGCGAAAAGTCATCTTCCGCGCGCCTCTGGACAGCTTCCACATGGACCCTGAGCCACCCTTCATCGGCCAGCTCCTGAGCGACGAATCGCTCCGCCGCACCGGCTACTTCGATGTCGCCGCGGTGCATCACTGGCGGCGCGCCTTTCGCAAACTGCGACCGGGCTCCCTCCCGCGAGTCGCCGCCGAGAGCGGCCTCGCCGCCGTCGTCGCCACGCAACTCTGGCACCACACCTATATCGACGCGAATCTCACCGAGTTGCCGGGGGCGTGAATTCTATGAATCGTGCGCGGACTTTCCGTCTCGCCGGAGGTTCAGCCGCCGTGTTCGTCAGTGAAGCTGCTGGAGGATTTCGCGCCCTTGCCGCTTGGTTTCAGGGTCATCTTTTTCCGTGTCCGGCATCGCGAGTCCTTGGTTGATGAACTTCCGCGCCTCCGCAGTCTTGCCCATCACGGCGTAGGTGCGGCCGAGTTCGATGTAGTGCATGAGGCGCTTCGGGTTGAGTTCGATCGCTTTCTCGAAGCAGCGCAGCGCCTCCTCATACGTTGCCGCCGGGAGCTTGCCGTAGATGGTCTGCGCGAGAGCCCGCTTCAGCCCGCCGATGCCGGCAATGTTGAATTTCCAACGGCCCAGAATCAGCCAGCCGAAGTCGTTGCGGGGGTCCAGCGCGATCACCTTGTCTGCCGCGGTCTTGATCGCGCGCGAGTTGGTAATCTGTTCCTTGTTGCTTTGAAAAGGCAACAGCTTGGCGTAACTGATGGCGACGGCCAGTTGGGCCTCCGGATCGTTCGGTGCGAGGGCAGCCGCACGGTCCGCATACTTCACCGCCACGGTGCCAAGGCGGATCTTTTCCTCCAAACTTCGCGATTCGCTCATGAGGTGCCGGTATTGCCGGGCGATGCGCACCAGCAAGTCCGCGTTGTCTGGGACCAGTTTTTCCGCGGGCAGGTAATACTTCAGCGCCTCGGCGGGTTGGAGCTTGTCGTAATGGACGTTGCCTTTCCGCATCAGCTCCTCCACCGACTCCGCACCAGAAGCCGTGTTCACCAGAGCCAGCGCCGCCGCGAGGGAAAGAGTGTGGAGAAAAGTAAAGGGGCGCATGGTAGGAAAATCCTGAACGGCTCTAACTCATCGCAATTTGGGGCGGCCTCGCAAGCGTGACGTGAATGGGCGGAGGAATTTTCACCTTCACCTGGCCTGCACCGCGGCTTCCACGAACCGGCCCGCGTTGAGCAGCGCCGCCTCGCTGCGCGGCGGTCCGACGAGTTGGAGGCTTGTCACCGGAACTCCGGCGTGGGGCAGGGGAACGGGCATGGCCAGCGCCGGATTACCCGCGAAATTCACCGGCACGGTGTTTTGCAGTTCCAGCACGCGCGCTTCGAGCAGGCCCACTTTTAGGTTCGGCGGAATCGGCGGCGGCGTGGTCTGCATCGTCGGCAGCGCGATGAAGTCCACCTTCTTGAAGGTCCCGCGCAGCGTCTCCTGCCATGCGCCCTGCCGCGCGACTGCGCCGCGGTATTTCGTCGCCATGCTCACCTGACCGGCGCGGATGGCCGATTTCGTCCGAGCCGTCACCCCGAACGCGAAGCGATATTGCTTGTCGCTGATCCACGCTCCCGCCGTGGCGAGCGCATTTCCGTCCCCCTTCGCCTGCCCCCATTTTTTCACAAATTCCTCACCCAACGGGATCACCTGAAAGCCCGCCTTGGCGAGCGCATCGTCGATCGCTTCATCGATCCTTGCGTCCGTCCCCTTCAGCTTCAGACGCCCGATCCGGATGCCTTGGGCGGAAGGTTTGGCCGTCTTCGCCGCCTCATATTTGGCGGCGAACCCGCTCTGCAAAAGATCCATCCCCTGCACCGTGCGCGCGATCGTCTTCCCCATCGGGCCGACCGTGTCGAGATGCTCCGGCTCGATCGGGTGAACGCCCGCGACGGAGATCAGCCCGTGCGTCGTCTTCAAGCCGACGATACCGCAGCACGCCGCGGGCACGCGGATCGAGCCGGCCGTGTCGGTCCCAAAGGCCACGTCCGCCCTTCCATTAGCGACCGCCACCGCCGAGCCGCACGACGAACCTCCGGGAATCAGCTTGCGCCAGGTATTGTAGGGATTTCTCGGCGTGCCGAAGTGCTCGTTGAAGCCCGAAGGTGCGACCGCAAACTCGGTGAGGTTCGCCTTGCCGACGATCTGCACCTGGCGTTGCCGCGCGATCGCGAGACACGGCGCATCCTTCTCCGCGGGCTTGTGGGTCAGCTTAAATAACTCCGATCCGGCGGTGGTCACCACGCCCTTCATGTCGATGTTGTCTTTCACGGCCAGGCGCAGGTTGCGGTCGCCCGGTGCGTCTGGCCAGTGCGCGATGAAGGCGCGATCGCCGGGGAGCTTCGCATTGAAACGCGGCAGGAGGGAG
The DNA here is from genome assembly GCA_964415705.1 of uncultured Chthoniobacter sp. GTDB lineage: Bacteria > Verrucomicrobiota > Verrucomicrobiia > Chthoniobacterales > Chthoniobacteraceae > Chthoniobacter. The sequence goes on from CAYQBV010000387.1 coordinate 2,560, forward strand.
CAGCCACTGCAAAGGACGAGTGCTGGCAGAAGGAGAGCAAACGAGAGCGGGGCGAGGCGACCGGAACTTTTCATGAGTGGCGCGGAGCTTATTTTCGCCGTGGATATTGCCAAGGGTTTTGCGCACCGGCAGGCCCGCATCGGTTCCGTCGCAGCCCGAGCGGTCCGATCGTTCCTGCGCCTTCCATCGTCGAGGAGAGGGCGCGTGAATCCATTTACCGGTGTGGTGATACGCACTAAGAAATCTCCGCGCCATGTTCCTGCTGAGCAGCCTGCACAATTTCAAACTGATCCTCGATGCCGGGGTCCTGCTCGTCACCGTGCCGCGGCTCTTCGGCGGCGTCGCGCTGTATCGGCGCTGGTGCGCGGGAGCCCCAGGGGCGGCGCCTGCGACCTCGGAGGCGGCGCGATGAAACCCGCCAAAGCCAGCCAAAGCCAGCCGCGCCAGCCATTCGCCGGAGCCCGAGGAGACGCTCCCGCCGGGGATGAAGGAAGCGACCGACTTGCGGGCGGCGCTCGACGAACAGGCCATCGTGGCGATCACCGATCCGCAGGGGCGCAGCACTTCAAGTGCTGGTTGATGGCGCTGGACGACGACGACCTGGCACCGTTTTGGGATTCGCTGGGGGCGTGACTGTCGCCGGCTCTCCGGCAACATTTCGACATGCCCCGCGTCATCCTCCACGTCGATATGGACGCCTTCTTCGCGTCGGTCGAACAGCAGGACAACCCCGCCTATCGGGGAAAGCCGGTGATCGTGGGCTCACCGCCCAATCAACGCGGGTGGTCTGCGCGGCCAGCTACGAGGCGCGGAAATTCAAGGTGCGCTCGGCCATGCCTTCCCTCACGACCGCCAACTTGTGCCCCCGCGGCATTTTCGTCCGGCCGAGGGTGGAACATGTTCGCTACGACCGTTTCCGCGACAACATGATCTCGTTGCCCTCGGGGTCCACGCACATCGCCAGATGCGGCGGCTCGCCATCCTCGGGCTGGGGTTCACGCACGAGCAGGCCACCGGCCGCCACGATCTCCGCGGCACCCGCAATGACATCCGGCACCTGAAAGCTCAGCCCGGTCCAGGTGCGCCGACCCTCGCCTCCGCCATGGATGCCGATGATGCCGCCGCAGATTTCGATCTCGCTGATGACCTCGTTTTGCTTGAGCACGGCACCGCCAAAGACCTTTGTGTAGAAGTTCACCGCCCGCTGCATATCGGCCGCCCAGAGGATGTATTTGAGACGTTCGACTTGCATCCCTCATGTGTGCCACAGATCGATCCGGACAGACAGGAAATCCTGCGCCGACACTGAAGATTGCGGTGCCGCTCCGGCTTGGCGCTTGCCGTTTTTGCATCCCACCACTGCGACAACCGCACGACCGCCAGGGATCGCGAGTCCGGCGCAGACCAGCGCTCAGGAAAGCGGCTCGAAACCCGCCAGCAAGGAGGCCAAATCTATGACCGCATGGGCCGAGGTCTTGAGTCCTGCTCCCAAGGTCTGCGCCACCGAGG
>CAYQBV010000388.1:0-4067 GCA_964415705.1 uncultured Chthoniobacter sp.
GATAACCGAATTTGTGGTGCGTCATTACCCGCGTCTCGCTAATCCGCAAGGCCTGTCAAACCATGCTGCTGCGGCAGGCCGTCAGGGCTTCGGCGCTTCGACCGGCAAGGGAGAGGGGGCCGCCGGCACCGGTGCGACAGGCGCGGGCGCAGGCGCGGGCGGAACTGGAGCCAAGACTGGATCGAGGTTCGGTGTCGAGAGCGGGGCCGAAGGCACGGGCAGGTCTTGCGTACTGTAGTAAACGGGGGTCGGTGCCTTGTTGGTCGGGACAATCGAAGTAATGGCGGTCTGCGACGGAGTTTTCCGATTGGTTACCATTAGGCGCGGCGGCTTGGCACCCCAAGCCCCGATGTCGGTGTTCGCGATCCGGAACGCCTCGGTGCGGAAATTCGATGAGTTGTTCTGCTGCCCGATGTCCTGCCAGTGAACCGGCATGTAACGATAACTTACCGTGTATCCTTTGGCGTAGTAGCGCTGGGTCGGGCGATAGTAAATGGGCTCGATATACCGCTGGTCACCACTCCCGTAGTTCCCGGAATCACTCCGCCGGTAAGTGCGGTCCTCGCCGCCGTACCAAGGGCGAAACTGGCCGTAGCCGGGATCATCATCGTACGCCGACGCGATCGTCGGGAGGCCAAAAACGAGGGCAGAGCCGATGGTGAGGAGAGCGGATTTGTTCATAAAGATGTGGATTCAGCGCCTTCCTTGCCACAGGTCGCGGCGCACGTCCAGCAATTCGTTTTATCAGCCCCCAAGATATGCGGCGCGAACCTCGGCGTTTTCCCGGAGCGCCGCGCTTTGGTCCTCAAGGATGATCCGGCCTGTCTCCAGCACATAGCCGTAGTGCGAGACCTCCAGCGCCAAATTGGCATTTTGCTCCACGAGCAGGATCGTCAGCCCCAACTCGCGATTGATCTCCACGATCTTTTCAAAAATCGTCTTTACGAGCAGCGGCGCGATCCCGAGCGACGGCTCGTCGAGCATCAGGCACTTTGGTTTGCTCATCAGCGCACGCCCGATCGCCAGCATTTGCTGCTCCCCTCCGCTCAATGTTCCGGCCGTTTGTTTCTCGCGCTCCTTCAGCCGCGGAAAAATCCCGAAGATATACGCCAGATCCTTCGCGATCCCCGGCTTGTCGTGGCGCAGATACGCGCCCATCTGGAGGTTTTCCATCACTGTCAGGTTGGCGAAAACCATCCGCCCCTCCGGCGACTGCGCCAGCCCGCGCGCCACGATCCGGTGCGGCGGTTGATTCGTGATCTCCTCGCCCGCAAAGGTAATCAAACCTGATTTCGCCGGCACGATCCCGGAAATCGTCCGTAGCGTCGTGGTCTTTCCCGCGCCATTCGCGCCGACTAGCGTGACGATGCTCCCCTGCGCCACTTTCAGCGAAATGCCGTGCAGCGCGGCGATCGATCCGTAATTCACCACGAGGTCTTTGATTTCGAGCATGTCGCACTAAAAGCATGCGGCGCAAAAAAAGGAAAGCCGTCGCTGCACGCCGACCTACCGTCGGAACAACCAGCCGAACAGCGTGAGCACCGCGCTCACGGCCACGCACGTCACGATCGGGAAATAGAAAGTCGAATTCTTTCCCTCCACAAAAATATCGCCGGGTAGCCGCCCAAGCCAGCCCAAGCCGCCCGTTTTCCACAGGATGCCGCCGGTTACGGTGAGCGCCAGGCCAAAAAGAAAAAGCGCTTTGCCGAGATCATGCATGGCCCACATTGAATCGCCTCTCCCCGTGTGGCAACTCATCGCTGGCGTGCTTTCGCCTCATTTGGGCACCACGGACATCGTCGTGGGCGGGGAAATGAGATCCAACGCCACCCTGACGGTACCGGTGGTCCGAGCGGAAAACAATAAATTTAGTTTGACCTCCCGAGAGAAAGGATTTATCGGGTTCCCATGAAGAATTTTACGAGTTTCAAGCTCAAGTTAGCCGTCGCCTCAGTCGTCGTTTTGGTCGCCACGAAATATGCCAAAGCCGATTTGCTGGTTTATGAGGGATTTGACTACACGACGGGCGTGGCTTCGGGGTCCACATTGAATGGGGCCAAACTTGATGGTCAGAGCGTCGGGATTGGACTCGCCGGTAGTTGGGCCAAATATCGCAACGTCGGTTGCACGAGTTCCCGTGACTGCACGTTGTAGAAAGGCATTTCGGGCACCGATATCACTGCCGGCGCCCGCAACTCATTCAATGGCACCGTTCCCGGGGTGCCCACCACCGAAGGCTATTTCGGGATGGGCGGGACCAATTTGACGGATCACATGGAACTTTGGCGGACGCTCGATCCAAGTGTGACGGCCAGTTTCAGCAATGAAGGCACGACGTGGTTCAGTTCTGTTTCCGTCCGGGGAAATAGCGCGAACCCGCAGGGAATGAGGATTGCCCTCGGCGATGCGGGTTCAATAAGTTTTCCGCTTCCGATCAATGGGGTGGCGACGACGCTTTTGGGTGAAGACCGCGGAGGCGAGGCGATCGGTGGTGGTGGCAGTTCCATCAAAAATGGATATAAAATCCTCCCGCAGTTTTGGGACAGCGTCACGGGATCTCCCGGCGAGACGAACACGATCGGATCCACGACGCTGCTCTTCACGCACCCGGTTTACGCCTCGCCTGAAAACGAGCACGGGCGCGCACTCACGGAGTTGGCCGTGCTCGGCGAAACCCCGACGTCGGAAGCCTTTGTCCGCGCGGGCGCTTCGCGCCATCGGCCGCTCGCCAAGTTTTCTCTCGGGGCCAAAGTGGACGTCAACGCGACAACGGAGGGCGAACGAACGGCGCGGCGCATCGCCGTGACGCACGGAGACGCGCCTCTCGTTGCCCGGCTCCTCGCGATCTATTTCGCGTGCTGGGCCGGCAGCCCGTCTGCACCCAGGCCTTGCTCGAAAATGCGCTCTCGCAAGACCGCTTGCGCATCGAAATCTCGCTCAACCAGCAGCAGACCACCTTTTACAAAAACGGCGAGGCTGTGCTCGAAACGAGCATCTCCACGGGGCGCACGGGTTTCGCCACCAAGCCCGGAGCATCCGTGGTGACCGACAAACACTGCGACCACACCTCCTCGATCTATCAGGAGGCCGCCTGCCCTTTTTCATGCGGCTGAGCTGCAAGGATTTCGGGCTGCACGAAGGCCGTGTCAGGGGTCGCCCGCCGTCCCACGGCGGCGTGCGCTTGCCGGGAAAAGTGGCCCGGCGGATTTTCGCCGAGGTGCCCACCGGCATGTGGGTGAGCATCAAATAGCGCGGTGGCAACGGTATTGATGGGAGTCGCGGTTCAGCCGTGAGCGAAGGCCGAGAGTCCAAAAAAAGGACATCCAATAGCTTCGCCTTCCCTCTTGTCAGGCTGTGAAAACCGACCAACGTAGGAATAGCAAACCACTGCCGGCGAAAGCCGGCCGAACCAGCCCGGGCGGGCTGGCTACCTTGTTCCTCCACCTCCAGCACCACCATGAAGACCCATCGCCAAATGACCGGAACCCCAAGACCCGCAGGCACACGCTGTTATCCACTCACTGGGTCTATTCGCCGCGTCTCTCGGAGTTTCCTCTTCCATAGGCGGAGCCGAGAGTGGATTGCCTCGGTAGCTTGGGCGGCTGTTTTTGCGAAGATCGCGGTTGGATCGGCGGACGCGGCTTCGTACGCGGTCAATTTCGACTCCCAGTACAACCCAACCTTCAATGGTAACACCAACGACTACGGGGCACCCTACAACGTCAGCCCCATCACTGGCACCTTTGGACCGGGCGCGGCCAGTCAGGCAAACTGGAACAACATTCACTCGCAGCAATGCGTAAATTCGTACCTAACCGGCGATATCCACACCAACATTCTGGACAGCAATCTTGGCCATCCGATTGCTCTCCATGTCAATTTTCCGGACCAGTATCACACCAACTTTGGACCCATGTACCGCGACCAAGGCGGGAATGATGGCGGCGGTGCCACGACCTCGGATTTTCAAAAACTGTATAACACCGGCCTTCGGCTCGGGGACACCGCGTGGACGATCACCACGGATGTGGCTCCTTTCGCTGAGCCGTATGATGTGTACGTTTACG
>CAYQBV010000389.1:0-4067 GCA_964415705.1 uncultured Chthoniobacter sp.
GGTAGCTGGCCTGGTAGTGGGCGATGGTGGGGTTGTAGAAATCGGCGCCGTAGATTGCGCCGTCGGGCCCCTGGCTCACGTCCACGGGGCGGAAGGCGTTGTTCGACGAGCGGAGGAGCATGGACATTTGCGTGCTGCGAAAACCGGAGCCCGCTTCCAAGATCCGATGCATCTCCACTTTGCTCGCCATGAACCCGGCGATGACCGCGGAGCCTTGCGCGTCGTCGGGCAGGGCCTTGGAGCCGACCAAATCGATCGCCACGCTCTTCACGTCGGTCTGAAACATCGCGCCCACGCGGTCGTAGTCTTCGGGCGTGAATCCGTTTGCAGCTCGCACGAGGCCGGGCTGGCTGTAGTAGCCGGTCGGGCGGTCGCCGGTCTTGTGGAAAATCTGGCCCCAATCATCCGTGACCACGCCCCAGCAATTGGCTCCCGCCCGCGCCTGATTGAAAAAGCCATCGAGCCGCAGCGTGCGCGGACGCAGCCGCCAGAGGCCGGACTGATCGAGACGCTTGATGCCCCACGGCGTCTCCACGTAGGAGCGGACGTGCAGCCCTTGCGAAAGCCAGAGCGAGCCGTCGTCGCCGTGGTTGATGGAGTTGATGAGCTGATGCGTGTCGCCGATGCCGAAGCCGGACAGCACCACGCGGCGCTGGTCGGCTTTGCCATCGCCATCGGTGTCGCGGAAGTGCAGCAGTTCGTCGTAGTCGCAGACAAACATACCGCCGTCGCCCGGCTCCATGCCGTTCGTCATCGTCAGCCCGTCGGCGTATTTCCACGACTTGGTCACTTTGCCATCGGTCAGCTCGCACATCACGATGGAATCGTGCGGCGGCGCGCCGACTTCGAGGTGCGGATAGCCCGGCGAACACGCCACCAGCATCCGCCCGCGCTCGTCCCACGAAATCTGAATCGGCTTCACCACGCCATCCTTCTCGGAAGCGACGAGCTGCACCTCGTAGCCATCGGCCACGGTGAAAGTGGCAAGTTGCTCCTCGGGAGTGAGCGCCTTTTCGTCCGTCGGCGGCGTGTAAGGAGACGGAGGAGGCTGCGCTTTCTCGCCGTTGGCGAGCGCGGAGATGCGGGCATCGGCCTCCGCGAGCAGCGCGCGATGCTGGGCAAAAGCGCCCTTCAAATCCGGCTGTCCGGCGGCAGGTCTGGCGAACGGCTGCGTGGCGCGGTCCCCGTAGGCGAAGTTCCAATTGGCGGGCCGCCAGCATTGGGACCACAGGCGGTTCTTCGCGACGATGGCGGCAAGTAGCTCCTTTCGGTCGCTACTCCCGATGTTGGGATAGGGCACACCGAGCTCATTGATGATTCCCTTTCTGCTAATACGTTCGAGACCATAGGATGAGAGGTGGATTCCATCGTCCGTAAAGCGTGCAGCGATAGAGCCTTCTTGGATTGGCGTGCTCGCTGGAATGAGATCAACAAACACAGATCCACGTTGTTTCGCGATAGCACGCACTGCTTCCGTATATGCACGCACGTCTGCGTTGCGCTTGGTAGGGACCCCGTCCTCGAAGTTAATCGGCGACACCAGCACGAGGCGCACGGTGCGGGCGGAAAATTCATCCAGCAGCCGGTGATACGCGGCCACGAACTCCGGCAGCTTCGCGACGCCGTCGAGCGCCTCCATCTGCCCGAACTGCGCAATCACCACCGTCGCGCCGACCGCTTCGAGCTGCTGCCGCCACGTGCCGAAGTTCAGTTCGCGTTCCTGCAAATAAACCGTGTCCGCATCCACCGCCATCGAGCGAAACACCGGCTTCTGCTTGGCGAACGCCTTTGTCAGCATCGCCTCCAACTCCCCCGACTTCGCCTCCCGCACAAAATTCGTCCCGCCCACGAAGACCACCGTCTCCTTTTCCCCGAGCGTGAACTTTCCACCCGGAAAAGGCGTCGTCACCGGCGGCACCACCGAATCCGGCGCGAAGCGGTTCAACGGCGGCGGCGGCACGGCGTGGGCCAAGGTCGCGAGAGAGACGAGGAGGAGTGGGAGCAGGCGTTTCATGGATTGGTGAGGGCGAGTGGAGCATCCGGCGCGGCATCGAACAAGCGCCCATGATGTGGTGCGAAGAAGCCCGGTCGTGCGCAACGGCGCTCCGCAGTTCGGGCAGGAGGCGTCGAATGGGCTTGCCGCTGCCGCAGCTCCACGCGAAATCTGCCGAACTCCGCATGCAAATCAAAGCCACGTTCGCCGCGCTCCTCAGCGCGCTTTTCCTCGCCGGCACGCTGCGCGCGGAGGTGACGATGGAGCAACTCGCGGCGGATGAGCGACTCTGGCCGAAGGAGGTGAAGCTGACGCAGGCAGTGCCGCTCCAGCTTTATGACAAGGGCCGCGAAACCGGTTCGATCCAGGGCAACGTGGGGATGGCGTTGCGCGTGCGGCGGGTGGAAGTCGGGCGCGTGATCGTGGAAATCGGCGCGGCGCAGGCCGTGGTGTCGCCGGCGGCGACGGACATTCTGGCGCGCGCGGCGGCGACGGTCCCGGTGACGGTCGCCGTGCATGGGATGCAGAATTTTCGCGCGGACTGGAAACTGCCGAAGGGCGAATGGACGGTGGTGAGCGACGCGGAAATCGAGCAGCGCGATCCGAAGCTGACGGTCACCAATGCCTGGAAGGCGATTCCGCAAAGCGGGCGGATGGAGTATCGGCTCAAGCAGCGCTACGTGGGCGGGAAATCCGCCTGCACGATGATCTACATCATGTGCTCGTCCGGCGAGCGGATCGAACGGGGCGACTGCTATCTGATCGCGGATGCGCTCGACGAAAAGGGACGTGCGGAAGTTTCCATCAACAAGGTGGTGAACGATGGACCTCGTCGGATGAAAGTGTTCCCGACCGACGCGGCGAATGGCGCGTGGATCGATCTGCGCATCACCTACGATGCCGCGCAGGGACTGCTGGAGATCACGCGCAACGGCAAGGTGCTCGGCTCGTGGACGGATCCTGATCCGATCAAGTCCGGGAAGGATTTCTCGCTCGGCACGTGCCTGACCAAGGCCGGCTTCAAGGAGGTGCAAGTCCGCCCGCTACCATAGCGGCGCAGTCAGTTCCAGAGCGCCTGGAGATCGGGGTCGAGCCGGGCGTTTTTCTTGATGCCGGCGTTCATCTGGATGGCCGCGTCGATGCACTCGCGGGCGTGGGAAAGATCGCCGAGGCGGGCTTGGTAGCAGGCGAGATTGTAGTGCAGGATGCCGGTGCGACGGATCCAATCGGGCGCGGCTTGGATCGCCTGCTCGGCGGCGGCGGCTTTTTTCATCTGATGCAGGGCAAAGGCGCGCTGCACGGTGAATTCGCCTTCATGCGGATGGAGCTTTTCGCCGCGGCCGGAAAGTGCCTCGGCGGAGGTCCATTTTTTCATGTGGAGGAGCACCCGGATGCGGGAGAGGAGCACGTCGGAATCGTCGCGCTCGTGTTTGAGGATGCGGTTGAGTTCGGCGAGCGCCTCCTCGACGAGGCCGAGGTAAAGATAGCCGTCGGCGGCTCGCAGGGCACCGTACGTCTGGGTGCTGTGCAGTTGTGGCTTTTGGGTGAGATACAGCATGGAATTTGGCTCCGTTCTACAAGACCGCAGACACGGAAGGGCCGTTCGATATTCAGCGCGTCCGGAAGGCGTGAAGCCGGGCCGGGCGGTAATGCGGGTGCTGGAGCCGCAGCAGGTTGAGAATTTGAAAGCTAAACATGGGTTCCAATTGCAGCAGCGCATGTGCCATGGGCCCGCGGCTTTGCCCGCAGGGTGAAAGTAGCTTGGCCTTTAGTCCAAAGACGTCCTGCGAAACGGGCTGAAGCCCGAGCTACTTTACGGCCAGCTTCGAATGTCGTGGAAGCCCTCGGCGGTACGGGGACGGCCGGGCGCGCCGTGCCGTCCTTCTTTGCCGAGGCATCAGACGATGACGCGCGCGGGCGCTTTCACCCCAACGCGGCAACCGCACGCTGGTAGGTAGGTGTGACTTCGTCCTGGCCGGGGATGGTGATGCCGAGGTCGCGGACGAGGCCATCCTGGAGGGAGTAGGTCCAGCCGTGGATGGTGAGGGTCTGCCCGCGCTCCCAGGCTTCGTGG
>CAYQBV010000390.1:0-4050 GCA_964415705.1 uncultured Chthoniobacter sp.
TGAAAAATAAAGTGCGGATGCTATCACCCTTTGGCATTCTCACGAACGAAATTTTCCGGCTCAGGGAGGGGGGGGGGCGGGTTTAGCCGGCGGGGGGGAGAGGAGGTCGTCGTCGAGTTTCAACCCCGCGCTGAGGGTGCTCTCGATCAGAGGCATAGCCGCGGCCACGCCGCCGCCGATGGCCCCGAGGAGCACTTGGTTAAAGGTGAGCGTCCCGCTGCTTTCCACCAGCGTGCCCTCGGCGGTCACCCTCTGGGAATAGACCGACGGCGTGAAGTGGCGGCTGATCGTCTCGGTGGCGGGGAGTTTTCCCGCATCGAACGTCGCCTCGCCCTCCCCGGCGGTGGCGAGCGAAAGGGCGAGCATCGGGCGCAGCGTCGCGTAGGAGCGCTCGATGAGCGTCTTCATGTCCAGGTAGCCGAAGCCTGAAGTCGGCGCGCCCACGGTTTTCACCGCCCCCTGATAAGCCGGCGTCTGCGCGATCCCGGCCTGCCCGCTTTTCAGCCGGGTGAGCGCCGCTCCGACCGACACCGGGCTAAACCCGAGGACCAGGAACTTCCCCGTCAGCGCGAGGGACGGGGAGACCGGGAGCAGGCCCGCGCCGGTGGGACTTTGGAAAAGGGTCGCGCCATCCTTTTCTGAGCGACCCCAGCCGGGCGTGCCCGGCGCGCTGGCGGTGAAGGCGTCCACAAAGGCCCGCGCCTTGGCCGCGTCGCGCACATCCACGGCGAGCAGCGCGGACGGCGCCGGTTCCTCCGCGCCCCAATCCGCCACCACCCCCACCTCCGGTCCGAACGCCACGCTCAAGTCCGCCCACTTCAGCCCCTTCTCGGCCAGCGCCTTTTCCATCGGCGCGAGCATCGTCAGGTAGCCGCCGAGCAGCCCGGTGGATTCCGGCATCTCGATTTTCGCCGGCAGGGCCATGCCGTAGTAGAGGAAAGTCTCCGCCGCACTGAAAGCCAGCGCGTTGCGCGGCAGCGCCACCTCCGCCGCGCCACCGGGCGCGAGCAGATAGATCGTGTCCCGCACCTGGGCTCCCTCCAGCTTCGTCCCCCAGGCCACCGCCTGCATCCGCTGCAACTCCGCGAGCTGCTTCGGGTCCACGGCCTGCCCGCTGGCCACGAGCAGCGACTTCACCCGGTCCGTCAGCGTCCCGAGCTGCGCAAAGACCAGCGTGTCGCCCTCCGCCGGCAGCGGGGCCGTCGCTTTCTTGAAAACCTCCCGCGTCCCGAGCGCATCCGCGGCCCCGTTGGGCAGCGCCGCCGCGTCGAGCGTCTGGTGCAGCAGCGCCACGTCATTCGACACCAGATACCAGTTGCCCTGAAACGCCTCCGCCACCACCGCATCCCCATACGTGAACGTCTCCACCTCCGTCGTCCCGTGCGTGGCGAGGTCCGACTTCCCCGCCGGCCAGGCCGCCCTCAGCGCCCCCCGCGGCTCCGCCAGCAGCGTCACCGCCTCCTTTTTGCGTCCGAGGAAAGCGCACCCGGCGATCCACTTCGGCGTCGGCCCGTCGATCGAAGTCACCGCCACAAACATCTCCCGCGGCGCCAGCCGCACCAACTGCGCCAGCTTCTCGTCCAGCGACTTCATCAGCCCCGGCTGCGACCGCGACTTCTCCAGAAACTTCTCCATCTCCGGCTCCGCGAGCATCTGCGCCAGCCCCGTCTTTGGCCAGCGCAGCGCCGTCCGCGGCACATTCGGCACAGCCACGAAAAGCAGCGTTTCCCCCGGCACCAGCAGCGCCGCCGCCACGTGCGCGCCGATGGTCCTTTTATAAACAACGAACGCCGCCGTCGCCACAGCGACCAGCACGACCAGTGAGACGAGGAGTTTTTTCATGCGAAGCGGCAATGAACGCGGGAACCGTGCCGGAGCGAGGGAAAGGTGAATGACGAATGACGAATGACGAATGACGAGAGCAGGGCGCCCCGTTCGTCATTTCGTCATTCCGTCATTCACCCGCCTACGGCTCCGCGTAGCGTCCCACGCACCGCACCCCTGTCGCGCTCACCTCAAACACCTCCATGCTCACCGGCCACGCCGTCGTCCCCAGCGCCGCGCGGACCATCGGCCCGTAATCCTCATACCGGCTCGCCAGCGCGGGAAAGACGAACGCCGTGAAGCGGTTTGGCACCGCCACCAGCACCTTCTCCCCGAGCGTGTCCTGGAAAAGCGCGAGGAACTTCGGCCCCAGCACCGCGCTCGTCACCACCGGCCGCGTGCTTTGCAGCTCCGCGTACTCGATCACCTTGTTCCGGTTCCGTTCATAGCGCGGCTTCAGCCCCGCCAGATCGTCCGCCGCATTTTCCCGCGCCCGGCCCGCGAAGCGATCCATCCCGATCCCCATCGCCGCCAGTTCCGCCCGCGTCAGCGCCCGCAGCCCATCCTCTTCGAGAAACCCCGCGCACAGCACCGTCCGCTCGGCCCCCGCGATGGGGAGCGTCACCGGCGCGCGCGACGACTTTGGCTCCAGCCACACCCGCCACGTCCGCTCATCCGCCGCCCCGCCCGCGTGGGCGAATAGCGCGAGCGCGAAGAAAAGGAGGAAGGCGGAAGGATGAAGGATGAGGGCGCGGAAAACCCGCCGCGCATCTTTGCCCTTCATCCCTCCGCCTTCATCATTCATCGTTGCCCCATGATCACTTTCCTCGAAGGCACCCTCCACGAAGCCCTTCCCACCCACGTCGTCATCGCGGTTCATGGCATTGGTTATCATGTGAGCATCCCGCTTTCGAGTTACGACAAACTCCCAGCCGTCGGCCAGCCCATCAAGCTTTTAACCCACCTCCAGGTTCGCGAAGACGCCCACGTCCTCTACGGCTTTGCCACCGCCGCCGAGCGCGACCTCTTCCGCCTCCTCGTCACCCACGTCAGCGGCATCGGGCCAAAGACCGCCCTCGATGTCCTCAGCGGGATCAGCGTCACCATGTTCAAAGCCGCCGTCGTTAACGGCGACGCCGCGCTGCTTTCCAAAACCAAAGGCATCGGCAAAAAGACCGCCGAGCGCATCATCGTCGAGTTGAAAGACAAAGTCGGCATCGCCGCCGCCTGGGAAGCCGCCAGCGCCGCCCACGCTCCCACGCCCGCCGAGACCGTGGTCAACGACGCCGTCCTCGCCCTCATCGCCCTCGGCTACAAGCAGGTCGATGCCCACAAAGCCGTCAAGCAAGTCCAGGAAAAAGCCGCCGGCACCGCGACCACTGAGGAACTCATCCGCCAGGGATTGAAGCTGCTGATTTGAGCTCAGCCCGTGGCGGACTCAGGGCTGCTCGCCGAGCAGCGGCACGATCTCGGCGCGGAGCTTTTTTCCGACGGCTTCCCAGGTGCAGTGCTCGCGGGCAAAGCGGTGTCCGTTTTGGCCAAAGCGCTGGCTTTTCTCCGGATTGCTGAGGAGGTCGGTGAGGGCGTCGGCGAGGGCGGGGATGTCGCCGGGGGGGACGACGCGGCCGGTTTCGCCGTCGGTGACGAGGTGCTCAAGGGCGCCGATGCGGGTGACGACGGCGGGGATTTGGACGGCGAAGGCTTCGAGGACGGCGATGCCGAAGGGCTCGAAGCGGCTGGGGAGGCAGAGGAGGGTGGATTGGGTGAGGAGTTGCTTCACGCGGTCGAGGGGGACGCGGCCGAGGACTTCGATCTGGGGGTGGGTGAGGGCGGGCGCGGCGCCGACGATGCGGAGGCGGGCGTCGGGGAGGCGCGCGAGGACTTGGTGAAAGGCGGCGAGGAGTTCGGGGCCGCCTTTGCGCTCCCAATCAATGCCGACGAAGAGGATGGTGCGGTTGTGGAAGGCGGCGTTGTCGAGCGGGACGGGGGAGGTGTCGATGTGGCTGCCGGCATAGACGCAGCGGATGCGGCGGGGGTCGCAGGCGTACTGCTCGATGAGGGAGAGGCGGGTGTTTTCGCCCATGACGAAGACGCGGGTGGCGTGCTGATAGACGGAGCGCTCGAGGGCGAGCCATTTCTCGGTGGCGAGGAAGGCGCGGTGAAAGGTGGGGGAGCGGAGGTTGGCGAGGTGGGTGTGGTCGGTGTAGATGAAGTGGGGGAGGCCGG
>CAYQBV010000391.1:0-4049 GCA_964415705.1 uncultured Chthoniobacter sp.
TGTCCGTCGCGCCAGTGTCATCGACGACCGCCCCGGCACGGTAGTTCGCGGTGCTGAAATTGGCGACACCCGGCGTGGTGCCATAGCCCACCACATCGAGATTGTGGACACCCACCGTGGCGCTGCCATCGGAGCCGGAAACGAGCACCGAGGCGGCACCACCCGGGGCCGTCACTGCGCCCGTGGCACGGAAAGCGTTGCCGGCCCCGTCGACCTGGGGCACGCCGAGGATGGTGGACCCCGCGTTCAAGGCGAGGGTCGAACTCGTCGTGCCATTCTGGCCGGAGAGGATCGCCGCCGAGGCGACGGTCACTGCGGAAGTCAGGCTGCCGGTGACATTCAAGGTGCCGACGTTGACCGAGGTGGCACCGGTGTAGGTGTTGGTTCCGGCGAGAGTCTGGTGGCCTGCGCCGGTCTTGGTGAGGGTCATACCTGCGGCGCCGTTGGCAATGCCACCCGAATAGTAGTAACCCGCGCCAGCCACGGGTTTGAGGGTGAGGTTGGTAACCCCGGTGTAGGCTGTGGTGATGACCGACGCCAGATTCTTGCTGCCTTTGAGGCCGCCGAAAGTGGGGGTCGTCACAACCACGACGGTCCCATTGACTCCGCCGGACATAGCCAACACACCAGCACCCGAGGTGTCGATCGCACTATTCTGTATCGCCAGGTTGTTATTCAAGATCAGTCTTCCCCCACTGACCAAGGTGTCGCCACTAAAGGTGTTAGCGCTCCGGAGATTCCAGTAGCCGCCGCCAGCTTTCACAATCGAAGTCTTGCCTGTGCCGTTGTCCGGGATGATCGGGGCAAAGTAATTGTTGCCGTTGTTTTGGCCCGAACCGGTCCAGGTGAAGGTCTGCGACGTGTTCGTGCCGCTGATCGCGATAGTGCCGGTGCTGGTGAACTCCACACGATTGGCGAAGGAGTGGTCGATGGCCGAGGTGGTCGTGCCGCCGGTGATGGTGAACAAGCGGTTGGTGATGTAAGGAGTGCTGCCACCGGTGAACTGGAGGGTGCCGCCGTCGAAGACGAGGCTGGCGGCGTTGGTCGCGTTGCTGGTCGCGACACCCGCGCCGAGAAAGCTGGCGGATCCGATGTTGAAGGCTGTGGTGGAGCCGACACTCGTGTTGACAATGCCCTGGGTGATCTTGGTCGGGCTGGTGTAGGTGCTGCCACCGTTGGTGAGGGTGAGGGTGCCTGTGCCGATCTTGGTCAGGCTGCCGCCGGCACCGCTCAGGACGCCGCCGTAGCCGGTGGTGGTGTTGTTGTTGCCGACTTTCAACTCGATGGCGGTGCTGCCCGTATCGAGGAGCTGGAGGTTGGTGGACCCGCTCAACCCGCCGATCGTGAAGGGACTCAAGCCGGTGCCAAAGGTCAGCCCGTTGGCAACCGCGACCGTGACGGTGCTGTTCTGCGCGGCCAGGGCGTGGTTCAGTTTCAGGACACCGGCGCTGACCGTGGTCGGTCCGCTGTAGGTATTGGCACCGCTCAGGGTCAGGGTGCCCGCGCCCAGCTTGGTCAGGCCGCTGGTGCCGCTGGCGGACAACCCCGTCGCAAACGTCACATTTTGGCCGTTGGTGTCGATTTTGTAAGCATTGTCGCCGGCGCCTGTGATTCGGCTGGAATAGTCGAACTGGTTGACGGCCGAATATTGCAGGGTGCCGCCGCCGAAGATGATGCTGCCGGGGGGCGTGGTCGGGTTTCCCAGCGGCCCGGAGACGCCGACATTTTCGGCGATGGCGAGGTTTGCGATGCCGCTGGTTAAGGTCGTGCTGCCGGTATAAGTGTTAGCGTCCGCCAGATTGACGTTGCCGCTGATGATGACGGAATTCCCTCCGGTCATGGCACTACCCATAGTCAGCGTGCCACCGCCGCCGCCGAGGCGATAGGTGGTGCCATTGGGGGTGAGCGTCCCGGTGTAGGTCACGCTGCCCACCGCGCCGAGTGTCGCGGCGGTGAGTCCCGCCGTGTTGAAGTCGAAATTGGTGCCGCCATAGTTGTCGGCGGCGATGGCTCCGGTGGACGAGGCCACGATGCGGTTGGCCAGCGCATCCGGAATATTGCCTGCCCCGAAGGACGAACCGAACACCACCGCGCCAGGCGAGGTGACCGTCACATCGCGATTCAACACGTTGAAGGCTCCCCCGTTGATCGAATCCGTCGTGTCGAACTGCACGACCCCGCCGGTGACGCCGATGTCTCCGGTCGCCGCGGTGTTGTCGCCGGAGAGGATCAGCGTGCCCGCGCTGACCGAGGTCGCGCCGAGATAGGTGTTATTGGCGGAAAGGGCCAGCCTGCCGGCCCCGGCCTTGCCAATCCCGCCGCCAGCGCCGCTGGAAATGATCGCGTCCACGAGCAGGTCGTGATTCGTGCCGGTGCCCAAGGCGATGGTGAACGTGCGTGCCGCAGTTCCCAGCGCGAGGCTGCCGGTGATCTGAGCCTTGCCGGTGGTCGCGGCGGTGAAGTTCACGTTGTTGGCGAGGGTCAGCGTGCCGGTGCCGGTGTTGATCTGGCTGGTGAAACCGGCCACGGGCGTGAAGTTCAAGCCGTTGGCATTCAGGTCGCCGCCACCCGCGGGGTTGATGACCGGCGTGGTGTTGCCTGTTGCGCCGGTGGCCACGATCGTGATCGCTCCGATGGTGTCGGTCTGGCCGTTGAAGTCGAACTGGCCGGTGCTGTTGACGGTTACCGTGCCGGTGCCCATCATGTTGGTGCTGGCTCCGGTGTATTGGGCCAGTGCGCCGGCGTTGATCGTCAAGCCGCCATTGGCGATGACCGTGGTCGCGCCGACGCCCGCCAGTTGCAGCGTGCCGGCATTGACGGTGGTGACGCCGCTGTAGGTATTGGCGCCGTTGAGGATCAGGATGCCGCTGCCGGCCTGGGTGACTTTCAGCACTCCATCAAGGGCGCCATCGAAGTCCGTCCCCTGCGTAACGGTATTCGACCGATTGAAGATCAGGGTGGCGTCGTTGGCGGAAGTGATGTTGCTGGCGGTGTTCAGCGATCCGGTCAAACCGCCTTCACCCAGTTGCAGCCTTGAATTGTTGATGAACGTGGTGCCGTTGTAGGTGTTCGTGCCGGAGAAGGTCGCCCCGAATTTTGCGTTTCCGTCGTTGCCCTTGATGAGATTGACGCCCACGCCGGTGCCCGAGATATCCGCTTGGATGCGGATCGAAACTCCTTCGGCCCCATGCCCCGGGGTGGTGCTGTAGGTATGATTTTGAATGTCCCGGGTGGCGGCACCCAGATCCAGCTTGCCGCTGATGATCATCTGCTGTTTGGCATTGCTGTCGGCGACGATGTTGCCGGCGAGGGTCAGCGTCCCGGCAACCGTGGTGATCGTGGAGGTCCGTCCCGCAGACAGCGGACCGTTGGTTGCGCCGTAGTAGATGGCGGAGCCGCTGCCACTGCCGACGGTGTCGTTGTTGCCATTGAGGTCGATCGTGCCTCCCATCATGGTGATTCCAAAATTTGGCAGGACGTTGGCGGCGCCACTGCGGATGGTGCCGCCGTCGCTGGCGGCGCTGCCGATCTCGATTCCGCCGGTGAAGGAGTTGGCACCGGAAAGGACCAGCGTGCCGGCTCCGGTCTTCGTCAGCTTGAAGCCGACGCCGGAGATGAGGGCGGAGACGGTCAGTTCTTCGGACGTGCTCGAGCTATTCCCGATGTCAAAAATCCGGGTCGCGCCGAGGGCGAGGTTGCCGCTGAGGGTCGCACCGAGCGGATGGTTCGTGGCCGTGTAGGTGACGTTGCCGCCGAGGGTCAGCGTGCCCGCGCCGGTGCTGACGGCCGCGCCGCTGGTCGCGGTCGAGCCGCCGAAGGCGAGCGTGCCGATTTGGTCGCTGTTGCCGTTCAGGTCGAACGTGGCGGTCACGCCCGCACCCGTCCCGCTCACCGTGACGTTCGAGGCATTCGGAATCACGTTGCTGGCACCGGTGCGCAGGGTGCCGGCATTGACGATCGTCGTCCCGGTGTAAGAGTTGCCGGTATTGCTCAGAAGCAGCGTGCCGAGGCCGGTCTTCGTGATGCCACCGCCCGCGCCGCTGAGCAGA
>CAYQBV010000392.1:0-4030 GCA_964415705.1 uncultured Chthoniobacter sp.
CATCGGCGAACGGACCGGCGTCATCCGCATTTCCACCGGGCGCGCGCAGCCCGACCACCCCGGCCTCGCCGGAGTGCCGGAGCAGCCCGTCGGCGGCTACGTTTTCCTCCAGATCGCCGACACCGGGAGCGGCATGACCGAGGAGACCGTCGGCAAAATCTTCGATCCATTTTTCAGCACCAAATTCACCGGTCGCGGACTCGGCCTCGCCGCCGTGCAGGGCATCGTGCGGAGTCATCGTGGGATCCTGCAAGTCGCCAGCGAACCCGAGCACGGCACCACTTTCGAAATCCTCCTCCCCGCCACCGACCATCGCCCCAAGCCGTCCGCCGCCCTGCACCCGGAGGCCCCGCTCTGGCGCGGCACCGGCACCGTGCTGGTGGTCGATGACGAGCCGACGATGCGGGTCACCGCCGCGCGGATGCTCGAGGCCATCGGGTTTCGCGTGTTCATCGCGGAGCACGGAGTCGAAGCCGTGGAAATCTTCCGCGCCAATCCGGAAACCATCCGGGCCGTCCTGCTTGATCTCACGATGCCGAAACTCGATGGCGAAGGCACTTTCCGCGCGCTCCGCCAGCTCCGCCCCGATCTCCGCGTGGTGCTCATGAGCGGCTACAACGAGGCGGACGCCATCCGCAAATTCATCGGCCAGGGACTCGCCGGATTCCTCCAAAAACCCTTCTCCCTCGCCGCCCTCCGCGCGCGGATGAAGGAAACGCTCGGCTGACCGGTACAAAGTGGAACTTCGATCCGTCAGCCATCGTTGCGGGCGGAGAATGTGCAGGCCGTTGCCTTCCGAGGTTTTTAGGGCGTGCTGACGGGGGGCTGATTGAGCACGAGCCAGTAGAGGCCCAAATTGCTGACCGCCTCGGAGAAGTTTTCAAAGTCCACGGGCTTCACGATGTAGCTGTTCGTGCCGAGTTGGTAGGTCTCGATCACGTCGCGGTCTTCGCGCGAGGAGGTCAGCACCACGACGGGCAGGAGCTTCGTGCGCTCGTCCGCACGGATGCGGCGCAGGACTTCGATGCCGTCGATTTTCGGCAGCTTCAGGTCGAGCAGCACGACCTTGGGCTGGGCGTGGACATCGCGCCCCGCGCAGGCACCCGTGCCGAAGATGAAGTCCAGCGCGGCCTGGCCGTCCTGCACATGGATGAGCTGGTTGGCGAGGTTCCGCCGCTTGAGCGCGCGGATGGTGAGTTCGGCGTCTTGCGGGTTGTCTTCGACGAGGAGGATTTCGAGCTGGTGGTTCATGGCTGTCGTTTTGGGATGGTGAAGAAAAACGCGGCCCCCCGGCCGACCTCCGCCTCCGCCCAGACGCGCCCGCCGTGCCGGCTCACGATGCGGTGCACGAGCGCCAGCCCCACGCCCGTGCCGGTGAATTCATCCTGCGTGTGCAGCCGCTGGAAGACGCCGAAAAGTTTGTCCGCATAGCGCATGTCAAAACCGGCGCCGTTGTCCTTGACGAAATAGACCACGCCGCCGTCGGCGTCGTCCCGTGTGCCGATCTCGATCTGCGCGACCGCGCACCCGCTCGTGAACTTGATGGCATTGCTGATCAGATTCACCCACACCTGCCGCAGCATGGCTTCCGAGCCGCGCGCGGGCGGCAGCGGGGCCAGCGCGAGCCGCAGTTCCCGGCCGGTTTCGAGCGCCGCCAGTTCGTCGAAAACGGCCCGCGCCAAACCGTGCATGTCGATTGCCTGCGGCTCCAGCGTCTGCCGGCCGAGCCGGGAAAAGGCGAGCAGGTCGTCGATCAGCCGCGCCATCCGCTGCGACTCGCTGCGGATCACACCGAGCATCCGCCGCCCGTCGTCGTCGAGCCGCTCGGCGCAGTCTTCGGTCAGCATGCGGGCATAGCCATCCACCGCGCGCAGCGGCGCGCGGAGGTCGTGCGACACGGAGTAGCTGAAGCCCTCCAATTCCTTGTTCGCCGTTTCGAGTTCCGCGGCGCGGCTGAGCAGATCCGCATTGAGCCGGCTGATGCGCGCCTCCGACAATTTCCGGGCGGTGATGTCGCGGTTGATCCCGACCACCCGCGCGGCTTTCCCGTCGGCTCCCACCACCACCGTTTCCGCCGCCTGGATGAAGCGCACCGTCTGGTCGTCCGCGCGCACGATCCGAAACTCCCGGTGGCTGCGTCCGCAGGTCGCGACCGTCTTCTGCAGCTGGGCCTCCTGCGCGGCGAGATCCTCCGGCAGCACGCGCGCCCGCCAGTCCCCTTAAACGGCCCGTCCCTCGGGATGCGGCGGGAGGCCGTAGAGCGCATACATCCGCGCGTCCCATCTGAGATCGTCGGTCTTTACGTCCCACGCCCACACGCCGATCTCGGCGGCCTCCGTGGCCAGGCGCACGCGCTCCTCGCTTTCGTGCAGGGCGGCGTTGGCGGCTTGCAGTTCGCGCGTGCGCTCCGCCACGCGCTGCTCCAGCGAGGTGTTCAACTCGCGGATCTCCTCTTCCGCGAGCTTGCGCTCGGTGATGTCCATGACCATGGAGGCTGCTCCGGTGAAGGCTCCGTGCTCGTCAATGAGCGGCGTATTGTACCATTCGCAGACGATTGTCCGGCCATCCTTGCGGACGTTTTCATTCGAGCTGCGCTCGCCGCCGCTTTGCTTCAGCAGGTTCTGCCAGATCGCGTCCACGTGCCGGCGAAATGCCTCCGGGACGATGAAGGACGCGTGCTGCCCGACGGCCTCCTCGCGGCGGTAACCGAAAATCGTCCGGGCTGCGGGATTCCACCGGGTCACCCGGAAATCCAGATCCCATTCGATGACGGCCATCGGGGTTTGCTCAAAAAAGAGCTGCAGCGTTTGGCTGGCCGCCCGCAGTTCCTCCTCCACCCTTTTCCGTCCGGCATCCTCCGCATTGAGCGCGGCATTGGCATCCTCGAGCGCGCGCCGTTCCCTCGCCAGCAGTTCCGCTGTGCGCCGGTGGGCGGCAGCCTCGCGCCACAGCCAGAGCAGCCCGCCCGCGAGCAGCAGCACCCCAGCGAGCAGATGCGACAGCCCCCGCGCCGTATCCAGCGCCCAGGCCGCCAGCACGAGAGCACCCGCAAAAGCAACGCCCCCGCCGATGGCGTTCAACCAAAAAGTGCCGGGTTGCGGGGTGGTGGAGGGGGCAGGTGCGTTCACGATTCATCCGCTCAGGCGGGCACCGCGGACCATGAGACCGGCTGCGCTGAAAGCCAAGCCTCGAATCGTCGCCAGCCCGCGCGGGGGCGTGATGAAAAGCGCGTCCGCGATGGCGAGGCGAAACGTGGCATCGTGCCAAGCGGTCGGCCCCGAGTGTCCCGGAGGGAGGTAAGAAAATGGCGGAGGCGGAAGCCTGGACCGAGGCCGTTCACCAAGGGCCACCGCGATATTGTGGCCTGGAGTTTCTCCATTGTTCCGAACCGCAGCGCGGTTCCCCATGAATAGCCGGGGGTCGCAGACCCCCGGTGAGGCGAGAGAGACGCATCTACCCCGGAGGGGTAGCCCCATGCAGCCTGCCCGTCCGCATCGTCATGCAAATGGCGATGGGCACGCGCTCCCGCATGGGGGAACCCCTCCGGGGTTCAACGTGTTCGCCGAGAATTCCGGGGGTATCGTTCGTTGCTCACGACACCCCCGGCTACTCACGGGAAACCCCTCCGGGGTTCAAATCGCGGACTCACTTTTCATCACACCCCCAGCGCGTTTGCGCTGAACTCGTCACTTGCTCCGTGCGCGCGCCCCGCCATTCTCTCGCCCCTCATGTCCGGCTTCCGACTTTTCGACCTCAATCCCGAGCAGGAACGCGCGGTGCGCACGACCGAGGGGCCGCTGCTCATCCTCGCCGGCGCGGGCACGGGCAAGACGCGCGTCATCACGGCACGCGTGGCGTTTCTCATCGCGCAGGGTGTGGACCCGGCGCAGATCCTCGCAGTCACTTTCACGAACAAGGCGGCGAAGGAAATGCGCGAGCGGCTGGCGAAACTGGTCGCGCCGGAGCAGGCCAAGCCGGTGACCATGTCCACCTTTCACGCGCTCTGCGTGCGGGTGCTGCGGCAGGACAT
>CAYQBV010000393.1:0-4027 GCA_964415705.1 uncultured Chthoniobacter sp.
CAGCCGTGGAACGGCCTGCCGCGCGGGCGGCGTCCGGTCAGGATCGGCGGTGTCCATGGAACCTTGGGCGACCTCAATGCGATGCGGAATGGCGGCGGACATTTTCTGCTCGGCGCGCGCGGCGCAGGAGGCCGGCTTATCGAAACGTGCCACCTCAAGCTCCAGACCCTCGCCACCGCCTTCCGGTCGGTCGCGGCCGCGGTGCAGGCGACCCAGCTCCCGTTCCTGAACCTGAGCGCCGCGAGCTTCGGTGTCAGTTTGCAGGCGCTCGATTCCGGCCTGCCGTTTTTGTGGGCGAGCCAGACTTCGCTCGCGGTGCCGGGCGATGCCGTGGCGCTGCCGATCGAGACCACCGAGGCGCGTTATTTTGTGCCGTCCGATTTCGGCGACACGTCGATCTACCGGCCGGCTGCGGCGGGCGCCCCGGTGAAGGGCGCCGGGGAATTTCGGATTCGGAAAATCCTGCCGGAAAGCGGCGAGACCACCCGCGTCGAAGCCAGCCTGGTCATGCAGGAGCGGCTGACGGTTTCCGGCAATGACCTGCTGTGGATCAATCTCCCACTGCCCTCGGGCCGCCTGGCGCTTTACGGGCGCATCGAGGCGACCGCCGCAGCGGGTGGAGAAGTCCGGTTTTACGGCGAGCCGCAAAAACTCGCCGAGCCGGTGGTCGTCGCGCTGCGGCAGGCGGAAGGTGCGCCGTTTCCGAATGTGCCGTTCGAGCTGGTGCCGCTCCTGAGTTCGCCGTGCGATCTCTACGCGCTCGGCGTGCTGGCCGTGCGCACCCTGCTCGTCAATGAGTCCAACACTCTGCCCATCGCGTTGGATGAAGTGCTTTCCCTAGCCCGCCTCCTGGCCAGCCAGCCCGCCGGCCCGGGCTCGCTGGCCGGGCGGGTGGCGCAGGCTGCGACCGCGGACGCGCGCTGGCACGAATCGCTGGGTCCGCACCGGATGATGCGCGACGCGCTCACCGCGGAGGATGCACGGGCCGCGTTCCCGCAGGCGCTGTGGTGGGAAATCATCGCGTGGATCGTCCGGCTCTTTCCCGGCGTGACCCCGGAAAGCTACTGCCGCGACTACGCCGACGCGCCGGCTCCGGCGCTGGAAATGGCCTTCGAGGGGCCGCGCGCCGAACTCGACGGGTTGCTCCTGCACTCGCGCAGTGTGATTGTCTCCGACGTTCACGCGCACCGCGAAATCCGCGCCGTGATCGGCTCTTTCCTCGGTGCCCCATAGAATCCATCGCCCGTGAAAAACCAACTGAGCTACATGCGTTCCGGTCTCGCGGTTTTGCACGGACTGACCGATGCGGACATCGACTGGATGCTCGACTACGGCCTGGAGCAGGACGTCGCGCAAGGCGGGCTCGTCGTCGGGGAAGGCACGCGGCCCGATGCGATCTTTCTCGTCGCGAGCGGCATGCTCAGCGTTTTCCTCGGGACCGATGGCGACGGGCGGGTCGCGGTCCTCGGCCCCGGCCAGATCGTCGGCGAGATGTCGTTTCTCGAAGATCGCCCGTCTTCGGCCAGCGTCGCTGCGTTGGAATTTTCCCGTGTCATCTGCCTGCCTGCTGGCATCCTGCGCGCGAAAATCGAGGAAGATCCCGGCTTTGCTGCCCGGCTCTATCGTTCCATCGCCCGGCTGACCTCCCAGCGTCTCCGCGAACTGCTCGGCGTCTTTGGCCGCTGGACGCAGGAGGCGGCGCCGGCGGCCCTCGCGGCGAGCGCGACTTCGCAGGAACTCGCCACCGCCACGCAGCGGTGCAAGGAAAAGCTCATCGCTGCGGAGCGGGCGGAGGATGTGCCCGCCGCCACGCGTGAGCTCTCCGAGGCGCTCGCCGAATTCGCGGCGCTGCTGAACCGGCATATCGGACAGGATTCACCGGTCACGCTCGATCTGCGCGAGGAACTCGGAGCGCGGGTGCAGCAGGAGCTGCTGCCCTATTTCCTGAAGTCGGAGGTCGCTGAGCGGCTCTACTACAAGCCCCGCGGTTATGCGCTCGATTTCCAAACCATGGAACTGATCGCCGATGACGTGCGCACGGAGGAGACCGCGCTCGATGCCGCGCTGCGGGAGTTGCCGAGCCTTGCTGCGCTCCGCAATCGCGAACTCCTGCTCGGGGAGATGATCCTCCATTTGGCGCGCAGTCAGACGGAGGGACCTTTCCGCTTCACGACCATCGCCGATCGCGCGGGCCGCACGGCTTTCTCCGCGCTCAGTCGCACCACCGCGCCGGAGCATCTCCAGGTGACGGTTTACGATTTCGATACCAAGGCGCTCGACCAGGTGGCGCAGCGCAGCGCGGTCGCCGGGCGGGCCGGGCAGTTTGCCTGCATCAATACGCACCTGCTCGCGCTGGTCGCTGGCAGAATCAATGCCGGCCGGCGCGATCAGCATCTCGTCTGCAGCGCGGGGCTGGCCGATATGCTGGAGGATCGCTTTCTCCTTCGGGTCATCAACAGCGCCTACGATCTCCTGGCTCCGGGTGGCCGGCTGGTCCTGGGCTTCTACCACTCCGGGCAGCCCGACCGGAGTTTCCTCAGTTACATTCTGAATGTGGATCTCATTCACCGCACCGAGGGCGAGGTGAACGATCTCCTGGCCCAGTCGTACTTCGGGCGCCCGGCGACGATGGTGCGCTTCGAGGCTGAGCACGCCTGTTTCCTTGCGGAATGCGTGAAGCCGGGACCGCCCCTCGGCGGCGGAGCATTTGGTTTGCGTCCCGCGTAAGGCCGCGCGTAGGTTCCCCGAAAAATGTCCCACCGCATCGGTAAATGTACCAATTACGCGACCTGCAAACTCGCCTATCAAAACGCGGACATTGAAGCGGAGAATGAGTTCGTCTGCCCGGAATGCGGCCAGCCTCTGCGCGAGGTCACGCCCCTCACTGCCCCATCCGGAGCGCCGAACAAAGCGCTGCTTTTTGGCGGAATCGGCGCGGGCGTTCTGATCCTCGGCATCGGCGCATTTTTCCTTTTCAAAACACTGCTCCACCGCCCAGCCCGCCCGCCCGCCGTGGAGCAGGCCACGCCCGCTCCCGAGCCCCCGCCGCCGACCACCCCGGTGCCGCCAGTCACCCCTAAGCCGGCCCCGTCCACACTCGTCCCGGTGACTCCGCAGCCGGAGGACGAGGAAATGCCGCGCGCGACGGCCGTCATCGACCGGAATCCGCAGAGCGATGAAAACAAGGGCATGCGGGCCGAAGTGCTCAAGCGCATCGACCATATCCCCAACCTCAAGCCCTCCGAACGATCCGGCATGTACGTCCGCGTGAACAAGGCGAAGGTGATGATGAAAGTGATCACCATTCCGTTTGCGATCGGGAAGCGAACGCTCTCCCCGAGCGTCGCGGAAAAACTCTGCGAAGCGACCCACGGGCCGGAAGTGCAGAAGCTGATCAAAGACCCCACCGTGGTCTTTGTCATCCTCGGCTTTGCGGACACCGTCGGGAGCGACGAGGCCGGATTGAAACTCTCGACGGTCCGCGCCGAGGCCGTGACCAATTCGCTGCGCGACCGCTGCAAAATCCTCAACAAACTGCAGCCCGTCGGCATGGGCAGTTCGGAGTTCTTCGGGGCCGACAAAAAGGAAAAGAACCGGGTCGTCGAAGTCTGGGCGGTTATCCCGTAGAAGGCACTGCCGCGAAGCGAAAGCGGAAGCTACCCGTGGCGCGGGCCTAGCGACCCTTCGGCGGGTGGGAAAAAAGCCAGAACTCCTTTTCGTCGATGCCTTGCGTCGGGCTCCAGCGTCCGTCGCTGACCACACGCTTTGAGGCCGTGGCGCGTCCGTCCCGGATGAGGATGGCCTGCGACTGCGTGCCGCGCAGTTGGCGGGTTTTTCCATCCGGGAGGAGCACTTCCGCCAACCGCCCGACGAAGATTATGACCGTGGCATTACCGGCGTCTTTGTAGGTATGCACCTGCGGTTCGCCCCGGTGATTGCGGACCACGGCGCAAGGCGGCTCCAAGAGCAGCGGGACGCTTCCGCTCGCAGCCGGCGCGTCGAAGTCAATCGTGGTGCGCTTTTCCTC
>CAYQBV010000394.1:0-4011 GCA_964415705.1 uncultured Chthoniobacter sp.
GTGCGTGCCGCGGAAGTCGGTGCGCGAGCCGGGAACGGGCGTGAGCGCCATCGTGTAGCTGCTGGCAAAGGACTTCCAGTTGGCGCGGAAGTCGGAGCGGAGTGGTGCGCCGCTCTGGGTGGGTGAGCCGGGCGGGAGGTAACTGCCAGGCGCGAGGGGCGTTTTCGTCAGTACGGCACGCAGCCGCCCGCCTTCCGCGGCACCTCCCCGGACTTTGTGCTGGGCGCTTTCCCAGCGGCCCTCCCAGCGGCTGACGCCGGAACTGGGTGCCGCTTTCCCGGCGGCCTGCCATTTGGCGTTGAAGGACGAGCAGGCCGCCAGCGTGCCGCAGAAGAGGGCCAGCAACGCTCGCGAAATCCGGTGGGCGCGGCGCGTCATGGCTTCGGCAGCGCTTCGAGAAAGGCCTGCATCTCGGCCTTGCTCCCGCGAAACGCGATCACGGAGCATTGTTCGCCGCCGGGTCGCACGACCGCGACCCACCCGTTTTTCTCGATGATCTGGCCTTCGGTCGGCGCCTCGACCCCGAAATCGGAGGCGCGAAATTCCCACGCCACGGACTTGTGCCGATCCACCAGATATTGCGCGATATTTTTTCCGTCCTGGGTGAAAACCCGCGCGCCGATGACCGGCACGCCGGCCAGTTCGGGCGGTGCTTCATAACCCTCGTAGCCGCGCAGCAGCAGCCAGTCGGCGAGTTGCGCGGTGGTCGTTTTGATGGTCTCAAACTCGCCGCCGCTCAGTCTGCTCGTGGTGACCAGCATCTGCTCGACGGACTCGCGCCCGCGGAAGTCGGACATGCTCTCCACGATGAAGAAAACGATGACACTGACGAACAGCAGCACTCCGGCGAGGGCAGCGAGGATCGCGGGTGTGGCGAGATGCGAGCGCAGTTTGGGCGGTGCGCCGCCGGTCGCCTCCTGCTGCGCGCCGAGTTTCGCGCGGAGATTCTCGGGCGGAGCCAGGCAGTGGATGACCGCCACGATCTGCGCGTCGAACTCCGCCTGCGTATTCAGCCGCCGCCCGAGTTCGGCGTCGCCCTCCGCCACGCGGAGAGCCTTCTGCACGCGGCCCTCCGGCTCGCGCCCGGCGCGGTGGCAACTCAGCAGCAGGCCGGCTTCGGTCGTGTTCATGGTTGGGTGGCGTCCTCCGCGGGGTGCAGCGCGCGGCGGAGCAGCTCGCGCGCGGTGGTGAGCGTGTCGGCGAGGGTCTCGAGGTCCATTTTCAAAAGCTCGGCGATCTGCCCGATCGTGAAAAAATCGAGGTAGAAAATCGCCAGCGCGCTCCGCTCCGGTTCCGGCAGGGCGTGAAAGCGCTGGGCCAGCAGAAAGGCCTCGATCGGGAGCACGGCGGGCGCGGCCCCCGCCGGGGCGTCGGTGCGCAGCAGCCGCGGCGCGGCGGGGAGCGAGGATGCGTTGTTTTTCAGGCAGCGCTCGCGGATCGCCTGGACCAGCCACGCCTGCCGCCCCGTCTCCGTGCGGACTTGATCGAGATGCGCCTCCGCGGCGGCGAGAGTTTCCCCGAGCACCTGCTCCGCCGTCTTCGCGTGCCCGGTGAGGAGCAGCGCCAAGCGGTAGAGCTCGGCGAGGCCGGATGGGTTGGTCTGGGGAGAGGTTTGCAAGGCGCGCGACCATACGCACGCGCCCCGCACGGGCTCAAGCGCGGAAAGGTGCAGACGCTTTTTCCGGTCGCGTTGACTTGCCCCGCGCGTCTCCCTATCTTCCCGCCTTTTCCTAAGAAAACCGCCTTCGTGAAATACGTCCTTTTCGTTTGCACCGGAAACATCTGCCGCAGCCCGATGGCGGAGGGGCTCTTCCGCGACGCGGTGAAAAATCTACCGGGTTTCGAGATCAGTTCCGCCGGGGTGGCGACGGGCTACGGACAGCCGCCGAGCACGCATGCGGTGGAGGTGCTGCGCACCATAGGGCTGGATATTTCCGACCAGCGCAGCCAGCCGCTGACCGAGGAACTGGCGGAAAAGGCGACCCACATTTTCGTCATGACGCGCGGCCATCTCGACGCCATCTGCACGTATTTTCCCGAGGCGGCGGAAAAGACGTTCCTCATCCGCGAGTTCGATACAGCCGGCAGCGATCTCGACGTGCCGGACCCCATCGGGCTCGGCATCGGCGCCTACCTCGAGTGCCGCGACACCATCCAGCGCAGCCTCCCAGGGCTGCTCCGCTTTCTCCAATCCGCATCTCCAATGAGCACCACGCAAACCACCACCGCCTCCACCACCGCCCCGACGACCCGCACGCTGCGCATCGCGCTCGGCGCGGATCACGGCGGCTTTGAACTCAAGCAGACCGTCCACGCGCACCTCACGAAAAAGGGCTACATCGTCACGGACTTCGGGGCGTTTGCCGCGGACTCGGTGGACTACCCGGATTACGCGGAAACCGTCTGCCAGCACCTGCTCGCGGGTGAGTCCGATTTCGGGATCCTGTTTTGCAAAAGCGGCATCGGCATGAGCATCGCCGCGAACCGTTTTCCGCAGATTCGCGCGGCTTTGCTCGACAACGCCGCCGAGGCCGCGATCACTCGCCAGCACAACAACGCCAACGTGCTCTGCCTCGCCGCCAATCACGTCGAGCCGAGCGCCGCGCCGAACATCGTCGAGGCGTTTCTGACCACCGCTTTCGAGGGCGGCCGTCATGAGCGCCGCGTGGAAAAGCTCGACCACCTCGGAACCTCGAACGCCAGCCATCCGTCGCTCGAAGTCGGTGATCCCGAAATCTTCCGCGCGATCGAGGCGGAGAAGCGCCGGCAGTTTGAAAACATCGAGCTGATCGCCAGCGAGAACTTCACCAGCCGCGCGGTGATGGAGGCCCAGGGTTCGTGTCTCACCAACAAATACGCCGAGGGCTACCCGGGCCGCCGCTGGTACGGCGGGTGCGAGCATGTGGACGTGGTGGAGCAACTCGCCATCGACCGTGCGAAGCAGCTTTTCGGCGGCGACCACGCCAACGTCCAGCCGCACTCCGGCTCGCAGGCGAACACGGCCGTCTATTTCTCCGTGCTCCAGCCCGGCGACCACATCCTGACCATGGACCTCGCGCACGGCGGGCACCTCACGCATGGGCACAAGGCGAATTTCTCCGGGCGTTTTTACACCGTGACCCACTACGGCGTGAGCCAGAAAGACGAGCGCATCGACTACGACCACCTCGCCGCCGTCGCACACGAAGTGGAGCCGAAAATGATCACCGCCGGCGCCAGCGCCTACCCGCGGATCATTGATTTCCAGCGCATGCGCGAGATCGCCGACAGCGTGGGCGCGTATCTTTTCGTGGATATGGCGCACATCGCCGGGCTGGTCGCCGCGGGGCTGCACCCGAACCCCGTGCCGCTTGCCGATTTCGTGACCACGACCACGCACAAAAGTCTGCGCGGCCCGCGCGGCGGCCTCATCATTTGCAAAGCGAAATACGCCAAGGGCATCGACGGTCAGGTCTTCCCTGGCATCCAGGGCGGCCCGCTCGAACACGTCATCGCGGCCAAAGCCGTGTGCTTCCTCGAAGCGCTCCAGCCGTCCTTTAAGGCCTACGCGCAGCAGGTCGTGAACAACGCCAAGGCGCTCGCCGCCGGCCTCACCAAACACGGCTACCGCATCGTCAGCGGCGGCACGGACAACCACCTCATGCTCGTGGATCTCCGCCCGAAAGGTCTCAACGGCAAGATCGCCAGCGACGCGCTCGACCACGCCGGCATCACCGTGAACAAGAACGGCATCCCCTTTGACACCGAGCCGATCAGCAAAGGCGGCGGCATCCGCGTCGGCACGCCGGCCGTCACCACGCGCGGCATGAAGGAGGAGGAGATGATGGAGATCGCCGACCTCATGCACCGCGTGCTCGCGAACATCGAGAACGCCGCCGAGCACGCGAAAGTCCGCGCCGAAGTCCTCGCGCTGACCTCGCGCTTCGCGCTGCCGGGGTAGAAAATCAGCCGGTCATCCTGAGCGGAGTTCCCGGCGGGCGCAGGCGGGCGGGAACGCAGTCGAAGGACCTC
>CAYQBV010000395.1:0-3998 GCA_964415705.1 uncultured Chthoniobacter sp.
TATTCGTTCGTCGTTTCACGAGGTCTTCCTCCATAGATGGTCAGGCTCATTGCTGCCGTCCCATGCCTATATCACGCAGAAAGGGGCAGTGGCCACATTCCTATTCGATGGAAGGCTCGCACGTCGCCAGATCAGGCTGAAGCGGGGGCTGATCGGCATCGGAAACGATCACGGCCGGATTGAGGCCTGAAAGGCCGCGAGGTGACAGCCCGGGGCGCAGCCCCGGGCTATGAGCGAAGAAATCAGCGGAGTCCTGTAGGGGCGAAAGAGGCGTGTGGTTCGCCCTTACAGGGCTTTGATGAATCGTGATCTGGTCTGTCCCGGGCCGCCGTCCCGGGCCGCTGGCCCGGGCTGTCACATTCCGGCCCCTTCGGGCCTCCCGAGATTCATCCGGCGAGATCAGGCGGGTGATCTGGTCGGAGTGGCACGCTCGTCCTTGCCGGGATCGGGAATGGGGCAGGAGGCTGTGTTTGTTGTAGCGGCGCGCGAGCCGCGTTCATTCGGTACGCAAAGAACGGCGCTCTTGCGCGCCTACTACGAACCCGTGGTTCGCACTGCGATGGTGATGTCCGGTCCGAAATTCGCCGCCGGTTTTTTCCAATCTTTGGAAGTTGCGGGAGGGGCAATTTCCAAAGGTTGGAAATGATGGTCAGTTGATGGTGGCGGTGGCGGAGTGGCCGGAGGTGTCGTTGGCGGTGAGGGTGACGGCGCCGGCTGCGTTGCGGGTGAAGGTGGTGGAGTTGCCGGTGGAGGTGCTCAGGTTGCCGCTGCCGCTGACGGACCAGGTGATGGTGCCGGTGCCGCCGGAGACGGAGAAGGCGGCGCTGCCGCCCACGGCGACGGTGGCACTGGGCGGGGAAATGGCAAAGGTGCTGCCGGAGTTGGTGGAGGTGGCGGAGACCTGGCCGATGGCGCTGAAGGTGGCGTAGAAGGTGGGCTCGATCCAGGTTCCGTCCATGCGGGCGGTGGTGGCGCCGGCGGAGTCTTTGCTGAGGTTGCCGGCCATGGTGACTTTGGAGCCGGCGGTGGTTTTGCCTTCCATGGTGAACTGGGCGATGAGGTTCTGGGCGTCGGGGGAGTTGCTGATGCGGCCTTTCCAGATGGCGCCGTTGTTGTCGATGGCCTGAAGGTTGTCGCCGGTCTGGATGAGGTTCATGTTTTCGACGGGGGCGCCGGACTGCTGGGAGGGGATGGCCCCGACGACGCTGCGGTAGAAGCCGGAGTAGTCGACGGCGACGCCGCGGATGACGGTGTTGGGGCTGCCGACTTCGCAGCCGGAAAAGACGATGGCGAGGAGGGCCAGCAGGGCGAGTGCGGCGCGGGTGAAGTGGTTGTTCGATTTCATCTGGGGGCTCCGTGCTGGTTGTGTTGTCTCTGTGACAGCGCGCGAACGTATGCGTTCAGCGTCGCGGGAGGCAATGCCAGAAAATGTCGAACGACCAATTTCCAAATGACCAAGGAAGAGTGCAGAACATTGGTCATTGGGGTTTGGTCATTGGTCATTTCATTCCGTGACGGCCCTTCCGGTGTTCGTCGGAGACCTTGCGCTGCCGGATGCCGGGGACTAGATTCCTTCCATGACGTTGACGATTCCAGATGATGCGCTCGATGGCGTGCAACTTACGCCCGATCAGGCCCGCATCGAGGTGGCTGTCGGATTGTATGCGGACGGCCGGGTGACGCTCGCGCGCGGTGCGCGGCTTGCGGGCATCCCTCATTTGCAGTTTCAACGCGAGCTGGGCCGCCGGCACATCCCGGTTCACTATGACGTCGCAGACTACGAACGCGACGTGTTGACGCTTCGCGAGACCAGCGGATCGTGATTGTTGTCAGCGACACTTCTTGTGTGACAAACCTTCTGGCCATCGGCCACGCCGATCTGCTTCAGAAGATGTTCGGCGAAGTTATTGTTCCCGGGGCGGTCTGGCGCGAGTTGGAGGCCGGCCATCTGTCATTGCCGCCCTTTTTGCGGATGGTTCCCGTTTGTGATGCGGAGGCCGCGCGGGTGCTTGCGACCGGACCTTTGGCCGAAGGAGAGGCCGAGGCGATCATTCTGGCGCGTGAGACCGGCGCAGAATTTCTGCTCATGGACGAGACGGCGGGTCGCGTTCTGGCGATCCAGCAAGGACTGCGCGTGCTCGGTCTGCTTGGCGTTTTGCGGCGGGCAAAGCAAAACGGACTGATTCTTGCCATCAAGCCGTTGATCGAAAGGCTGCGCGATGACGCCGGATTCTGGATGTCTGAAGCGTTGATCGAGCGCGTGCTCCTGGATGCCGGCGAATGACGGACGATCATTCCGTCACGGCCATGTCGTCGTCGTACTCGACGCTCTTGCCGATTTCGGAGCCG
Source organism: uncultured Chthoniobacter sp. (assembly GCA_964415705.1). GTDB lineage: Bacteria > Verrucomicrobiota > Verrucomicrobiia > Chthoniobacterales > Chthoniobacteraceae > Chthoniobacter. Next base: position 2,350 of record CAYQBV010000395.1, read on the forward strand.
CCGGCGAGCTGGCCGCACGCGGCGGAGATCTTGGTGCCGCGCTCGACGCGCACGGTGCAGGAAATTTTGTAGTCGGTGAGCACCTGCTGGAAGTCGAGCACGCGCTGGCGGTCGGAGCGGCCGAGCGGCGTGCCGGGCACGGGATTCCACGGGATCAGGTTCACGTGGCAGAGCACGGTGCGCTCGTGGGGCTGGCCGTGGAGCAGCCGCGCGAGCGCGATCGCCTGCTCGGGGAAGTCGTTCTTTTCCTTGAGCAAAACGTATTCGAAGGAGACGCGCCGGTGCGTTGTTTCCGTATAGGTGCGCGTCGCGGCGATCAGCTCGGCGATGGGGTAGCGCTGGTTCACCGGCATCATTTCGCTGCGCAGCGCGTCGTCCGGCGCGTGCAGCGAGATCGCGAGGTTCACCTGCAGCTTCTCCGTCGCGAGCCGCAAAATTCCCGGCACGAGGCCGACGGTCGAAACGGTGAAACTGCGCGCGCCGAGGTTCATCCCGTTCGGATCGTGCAGCCGCTCGACGCTCTCCCACCAGTTGTCGTAATTGTTAAACGGCTCGCCCATGCCCATGAACACGACGTTGCTGATGCGCTCCGGCAGCGCGGCCCCGTCGGAATTCTCCGCGCGAATTTTTTTCAGCTCGTGTGCCGCCCACAAAACCTGCTCGACGATCTGCCCCGGCGTGAGGTCGTGCAGAAAGCCCAGCTTGCCTGTCGCGCAAAACACGCACGCCATCGGACAGCCCGACTGCGACGAAACGCAAACCGTCGCGCGATCGGGATACACCATCAGCACCGTCTCCACCGGCGATCCGTCCGGCAATTTGAACAGCGCCTTGCGCGTCAGCCCCTGATCGCCGACGAGCACCGTCGCGAGTTCGAGTCCGAACAGTTTCGTCTCTTTCGCCAGCCGCTCGCGCAGCTTCGCGGGCAGGTCGGTCATCAGAAGCGGATCGCTCGCGAGATTCAAAAACACGTGGCGATAAATTTGCCGCCCGCGAAACGCCGGCTCGCCCCACGACTTCAGCAACGCCTCAAAACTCGCCGCCGTCTGGTGGCTCAAAACCGGAATGGAAACAGGATCGCTCATGGGACCGTAGATAACACGCCCCCGCGCCCCCGTCCACGGCGACCGCGCCGATTAACCGCTTTCGAGCCGGCGATGGATCGCGGCGATGCGATGAAGTTCCAAGGATTGGAAGTCCATCGCTGCGGTTTTTTCCAACCTCTGGAACTCATCGCGAACGAATTTTTCCAAGCATTGGAAATTCATCGAGAATCGCTCGTGCCGAAATCCGTTCATCCTCGCCCCGCTTGCGGGGAGAGGACCGAGGTGAGGGGAGAGTGCGCGGCATGCTTTCGAACGACCCCTCACCCCAACCCTCTCCCCGCAAGCGGGGCGAGGGAGTTGTCACTCGCGCATTTTCGGATGGTTTGAGTGAACGTCATTGGAAATTGTCGGCGCGGTCGTGCTACAAGCTGCGCATGGAGCATCACGAAGAGATGACCGGGGACGCGCAATTGCGGTTCATCGTCGAGTGGCACGAGGAACTCGAATCGACGAACACGTTTCTTTCCGACCGCATCCGCAACGACGCGGCGCTGCCCGAAGGCTTCGTCATCGCAGCGCGTTCGCAGACGGCCGGACGCGGAC
>CAYQBV010000396.1:0-3971 GCA_964415705.1 uncultured Chthoniobacter sp.
CATCGCCCGCGCCACCGCCGACGCGCCGGACATCGACGGTCGCATCCTCCTCACATCACCGGCGCCGGTCGGCCAGTTCATCGACGTGCAGATCACGGGGACGCAGGTTTATGATTTGGTGGGGAAAGTGGTGTGATTCAGTATTGCGCGACGCATGAGTGGAATAGTCACGCGCTTTGAGAACCGAGTGTTCACGGGCGAGAACAGTTGGTCTGGAGACCTCCCTCGTGACCAAGCTCCGGCTTGGTCATGCCAATGTCTGCGAAGCTCCGCTTCGTTGCCGCTCGGCTGAAGATGGAGCCCACCGATTCCCGCCACGCCGGCGAAGCCGAGCTTCGGGGACAAGGGCATGGCCAAGCTGGAGCTTGGGCATGAGAACCGCAGTGGCTGAGCAGCCCGGCGGGCCGCACGGAAATTCGCCGGTGGTGAAACCAGCGGGGGCGGCTCTGACAGCGGCATCGAGGCGTCGTTGAAGCGCGCCAAAACCCGTCCTACGGCTCGCTCACCCGCAGGCGCAGAAAGGATTGGCCGATGCCGATCGGGTAGTTGCCGCGGATCGTGACGGTTTCGGTGCCGTCACCCTGATCGACCGGCAAGCCGATCTGATGGGTCACCGGATCGACGACACTCCAGCCGGTGAGAAGGCTGGATTCCTCGACCACATAGCTCGCGCCGGGTGGGACGGACTTGCGACGGCGAAAGGTGATCGCGAGCCAGTTGAAACCCGCGTCACTGACCGCCTGCACGCGCGGCATGCGGCTGAAGGGGTCAGCCGTACCGGGGTTCAGGCCGAGCGCAAACTCGAAGAGATTCGTGAACGCATCGCCATCGGGGTTGGCCGCCGCCGCAGCGTTGCCGGTGTTGCCGAGACCGGGGAAATACTGCGCGCGCCACTGGTCGAGCAGGCTGCGCAAAGTGAGCGTGAGCGTCTTCTGCCCCGCACCCCAGAGGCTGCTCGCACCCAGCGTGACGGTGAAATTTCCCGCGACCAGCGGCGTGCCGGAGATGACACCGCTGGTGGCATTCAGCGTCAGCCCTGCGGGCAACCCGGTCGCGGAGAATTGCGTCGGCTGGTTGGTGCCTACGATCGCGTAGCTAAACGCCGCGCCGACATCGCCGCTCGCGCTGCCCGCGCTGGTGATCGCGGGCGCGGGATGCGCCTCGTCGTAGATGGCTTTGATGAAGGTGTTAGCCGGGTCGGTGAACCAACTGCGGAAGAGCAGGATGTCGCCGCCGCGCACGGCGTCCACGAGCAGCGTGTGATTGCCCACCCAGTCGGTTTCCTTTGGCTCGATGATCGTCAGGGCCTGCGGATACGCGGCGCGGCTGCGGGCGCTGGTGGAGGTGAAGCCGCCACTATTTAGCTCGCGGTAAGGAGCCGCCGCCGCCCAGTCCGCGGTGCGGGGAATTTCCGGAATGATGAGCACGTCGGGATGCAGCGCAGCGAGCGCGGTGTAAATCGAGGAACGCAGCAGCCGCGGCGTGGGCGTGCCGTAGTTGTCGAGCGTCCAGTCCACATTCGAGTCGATGTAGAAAAAGGTGCAGCCCCAGCGGTTCTTCGCGTAGGAGATCTTGTCGCTGAGGTTGGCCAGGACATCGAAGCCGAAATTGTCGTGATCCCACACATGGCCGTTGCCGGGAAAGCCGGGGACGATGCGCGAGGGCCGCAGGCACACGCCAGTGCGGAGGCCGGCGGCGATGAATTTCGCGAAGAACTCATCGGCCACCCCATCCATCTCCGGCGCGAGGCTGCCGATCACGCGCGGATCGCCCGCGTAGGTGATGGAGGGATACTGCTCGCCCTCCACGTCCCAGAAAATCATGCCCTGCGCGTTCATGAACTGGAGCCGCGCCACGATGTCGTCGGCCTTCGTGAGCATGGCCGTCCGGAACGCCGCGAGTCCGGACGGGGTATTCGTGTTTTGCGGTGGGCTGTTGTTCAGCCAGCCGCGGGGATTGTCGGTCGTGGCGTGGGAGCCGCTGGAGAGAAAGACCGTGCCGATGGCCCGGCGGTCGGGCCAGTTGAGGACGAACGGCGTTTGCGCGCGCAGCGCGGCGTGCAGATCGCCGAGCAGCGACTCGGGCTCCGTACCCGGCGGGGCAAAGCGCAGTGAAAAGCTGTATTGCGCGGCGCTGTGCGCCGCGATCCGCGGATCATCCGGGCACGAAGTGACCAGGGTGGTCATCCGCACGATTCGCTGCCCCAAGCCATTGGGCGACGTGAAGCCGAATTTCAGCGGCGGCCCCGGCTGATCATTGCAGAGCACCATCAAACCCGTGCTGTAGTTCGCGGGGATGGCGGTGATGTCGTCGGTGTTCAGCCCCGTCATCTCGAAGCCCTGCGCCCAGCCCTGCCCCACGGGAACGCTCGGAAACTGCACACTCAGCAACCCAACCGCGCACTCCACGATGGGGTCGTCGCTGTTGTTCGTGACCACGACCTGCAAAGTCAGCCAGTTGCCCGCGGTCACGTAAGTCACCGCCACGGAGCCCCACGGGTAGGTGATGGTCCTGCGCTTCAGGACGGAATCAAAGACCGAGCCAGTCGAGCCCACCTGATATTTCGTGCCGGAGGCATTTTGCAAAAAGACGCTCGGCTGGACCGCGTCGCTCGCGAGAAACTCGACGCCGCCATACTGGATGGACGTGAGACCGCCCGCGGAAAACGCCGTCACCACCTGCGCGGCCAGCCGCGTTCCGCTGCCGAGGAGGGCGAACCCCACGAGCAGGCAGACGAGGAAGCGATGAGGGAGTGCGGTCATGCGGAAATCGCCGGACCATTCCTCGAATCCGGCCCACGAGCAACCGCGCGGAAATCTTTTGACGCGGTCCGCGCCCCGCCCGCATCTTCCGTCCGCCTTTTCCGAGCAGCGGCTCGGCCACTCAACCAACAACTCCAGATTTTCTTCCAACATGGCTAACTACGATCTCATCGTCATCGGTGCCGGCCCCGCCGGCTATGTCGCGGCAATCAAAGCGGCGCAGCTCGGTAAAAAGGTGGCCTGCGTCGAGAAGGAGCGCGGCGGCGGAACCTGCAACAACTGGGGCTGCATCCCGACGAAAGCGCTGCTCAAGAACGCCGAGATGTACCACGCCATGACGCACCGCACGGCGGAGTTTGGCTTCAAAATCGAGGGGCTGAGCTACGACTGGTCCGCAATTATCAAACGCTCGCGCGTCGTCTCGGACAAAGGCGCAGCGGGCGTCGATTTCCTTTTCAAAAAGAACAAGATCGACTCGATCAAAGGCGAGGCCTCGCTCGACAAGGTGGGCGAGGTGAAGGTCACGCTCGCCGACGGGAAAGTGGAGACGCACACCGCGGCGAAGATCCTCATCGGCACCGGTTGCGTGTCGCGCCCCATGCCCGGCCTGCCGTTCAACGGCACGACCGTCATCGGCTCGAAGGAAGCGCTCGCGATGCCGGTGCAGCCGAAGAGCATCATCATCATCGGCGCGGGCGCGATCGGCGTGGAGTTCGCGTATTTCTTCAACGCCTTCGGCACGAAAGTGACGGTCGTCGAGATGCTGCCGAACCTGCTGCCGGTCGAGGACACCGAGGTTTCACAGGTGCTGGAAAAGTCGTTCGCCAAGCAGGGCATCACCGCGCTGCTCGGCCACAAGACGGTCAAGACCGAGGCCGGCGACAAAGGCGTGAAAATCACCGTCGCCGATCCGAACGGCACGGAGAAAGTGCTCGAAGCCGACGTGTGCCTCGTGGCCATCGGCGTCTCTCCGCTGCTCCCCGGAGGGAGTTTGAAAATCGGCCTCACCGACCGCGGCTACATCCAGACGAACGACCGCTACGAGACGACCGTGCGCGGACTTTACGCGGCGGGCGACATCATCGGGCCGCCGTGGCTCGCGCACGTGGCCAGCTACGAGGCCATCCAGGCCATCGAGGGCATGTTCGTCCCCGGTTTCAAGCCGAAGAAAGTGACCATCTTCCCCGGCTGCACCTACTGCCACCCGCA
>CAYQBV010000397.1:0-3970 GCA_964415705.1 uncultured Chthoniobacter sp.
CGGGGCAAAACGTGGCCGTCGCCGCGAAATCCGCCGAGCTGCGGGTGCGCGATGCGAAGACTGGCAAGGCGCAGCTCAGCCTCGGCCTCGAACTCACGAGCGAGGGCGAGCGCAAAGGCGCGCTGCCGCTGCTCGTCACGCGCGACGGCGCGAAGGGCCAGAGCGACGTCACGCTGACCGCCGCGGTGCAGCGGCAGAATTTGAAATCCGAACTGGCGAAAACCGAGGCCGGATGGGGCAAAGTCGAACTGCCCGCGGACGACAACCTCGCGGACAACACCGCGTATTTCGCCTACGCGCCGCCGGCGGCGTTGAAGGCAGTCGTGGTCGGCGAGGGCACAGCGGCGCAGCGCGTCCGTTTCGCCACCGCGCCGGACAAGACGCGCACCGACCGCACGGCTGAACTGCTGCCGGCGGCGCGCGCGGAGAGCATCGTGTGGAAGGAGACGGCGCTGATCATCTGGGTGGCGGCTGCGCCGTCGGAGGCGGTGGCGAAGTCGTTGCAAACGTGGGTCGAAGCCGGTGGCGTGCTGCTCTGCCTGCCGCCCGGCGGCGAAGGTGGCGCGGGTCCGCTGGGCTTGGCGTGGGGCGCGGTCGAGTCGGCGCCGAAAGACGCGCCGTTCCGCGTGTCCGCTTGGGATGATCTCGACGGTCCGCTCGCGCGCACGGACAGCGGCACGCCGCTCCCGCTGGCGCGGCTGGAAGTCGCGCGCCGGCAGATTCCCGTCGCGGGTGAGGCCGCGCATACCGACGGCTCGTTTTCCGATGGGCGCGCGTTTTTGGTCAGCCGCAAATTCGGCGCGGGTCAGGTGCTCGCGTGCGCCACGCTGCCGGAACCGGAGTGGAGCAGCCTCGGCGACGGCTTCGTGCTGCTGCCGATGGTCCAGCGGCTCCTCGTGCTGGGCGGCCAGCGTTTCGCCCCGCCGAGCATGGCGGTGGCCGGCGAGTGGAAACCGGCGGACGCGCAGGAAACATGGACCGCAATCGAGACCGACAAACGCCGCGACTGGCGCTGGCACGCGGGCGTGTATCAAAGCGGCGCGAACCGGCTGGCGCTGAATCGTCCCGAGGCTGAGGACGCGCCCGAACTCACCGACCGCGCGCGCCTGCCCGAGCTGCTGCGCGGGGTGAAGCTGACCGTCATGGCCGGCGCGCTGGAGTTGAAAGCCGACAGCCTGCAAAGCGAGATTTGGCCGGCGATGATCATCATCACGATGCTTTTCATGTGCGTGGAAATGGCGCTCGCCACGAGCAAGGCGATGCTCCCGCAAAAGCCGCCCGCGCGGTCCACCGCGCCCCGCACTCCGGGGCCGCCGCGACGCGAGGAGGTGGCGGCATGAATGGGATGGCGCGTGGCGACGGGTTCCGGGGAGCACACGCGTCCCGCGTGTTGGTTTCGGCGTCCCGCCGAAACGAACTTCCCGGCGGGTGGCAATCGGCTGACGTCCGCGCTCTCAACGAATCACGCACCACGAAAGTTCGTCGCGTCGGGACGACGCGACCAACACGCGGGACGCGTGTGCTCCCCGGAATCTTCCGCCGCGCCGCTTCCGACTTCCCCACGCCATGATCGGTAACTGGCAAATCAACACCACCCCATGGGTCGTCGCTGTCGCGGTGGCGTTCGTCGTCGCGTCGGTGTGGTTTTTCTTCCGCAGCCTGAAGCGCGAGGGCCGCGGCGGACGAATGACTGTCCTGCATGTGCTGCGCTTGATCGTCGCGGTGGCGATCGCGGTGACGCTGCTCCGGCCGGAGCGGGTGCTGGTGAAAAAGCGCAGCGAACAGCCGCGCGTGGTCGTGCTCTACGATGCCTCGGGGAGCATGGAGACCAAGGACGTGCTGACCGGCGACAAGCAGACGCTCTCACGCGCCGAGTGGGTGAAACAGCAGCTCGCCGCGAAATTTTCCGGCCCGCTGGAAAAGCAATATCAGGTCAGCCTCGAACCCTTTGCCCAGCCGCCCGCCGCCGACGCGAAGGCCGACGTGGAAACCGAAATCGGCACGGACATCGCGGAGCCGCTGGCCCGCGTGCTCACGCAGTATCCCGATCTCCGCGCGGTGCTGCTGCTGAGCGACGGCGATCACAATCTCGGCAAGGAACCAAATAAGAGTCCGGTCACTCCGGCGACGCGCTACGCGCAGCGTGACGTGCCCATTTTCACCATCGGTGTGGGCAGCGAGACGTATCTGCCGGATGTGGAAGTCCAGTCCGTGCTCGCGCCGACTTACGGGCTCGTGAACGAGCGGATCAGCGTGATGTTCACCGTGCAGAATCATCTGCCGCGCGAGGTGAAAACGACCGTCACGGTGCAAGGGCCGGGCGATGTGAAGGGCTCGAAAGCCATCGTGCTGCCGCCGATGGGGCAGGTGCAGGATTCGGTCGTTTTCACGCCGACGGCAGAAGGCGAGGGCGACTTCACGGTGCGCGTGCCGGTCGAGCGCGAGGAGGTCTTTCCCGCGAACAACGAGCGCACCTTCCACCTCGCGGTGCGCAAGGAAACGCTCAAGGTGCTGGTCGTGGATTCGCAGCCGCGCTGGGAGTTTCGCTATCTGCGCAACGCGCTCATGCGCGATCCCGGCGTGCTCGTGAACACGGTGCTCTATCACCCGGAACTCGGCCCCGGTGAAGGCGCGGGCTACCTCAAGGAGTTCCCGCCGAAGCGCGAGGATTTGCAGGGTTACGACGTGATTTTCCTCGGCGACGTGGGCGTGGGCGGAGGGATGCTCACGCCGGAAAACGCGACGATGATCAAGGGCCTGATCGAGCAGCAGGCGAGCGGACTGGTGCTCCTGCCGGGCGCGCTCGGTCGGCAGAAATCGCTCGCCGATTCCGCGCTCGCCGACCTCGTGCCGGTGGAGACGGATTTCACGAAAGGCAGCGGTTTCGCCAGCGGCGCGGAAGCCCGGCTGGAGCTGACGTTTCGCGGACGCGACCACTGGCTGACGATGCTCGCCACGGACCCCGCCGCGAACCAGGCGGTGTGGCGCGGGCTGCCGGGATTTTACTGGTACGCGCCGGTTGTGAAGGCGAAGCCGGGCTCGGAAGTGCTCGCCGTCCACGAGGCCGCGCGCAACCAGAGCGGGCGCCTCCCGCTGCTCGTCACGCGCGCCGCGGGCAACGGCAAGGTGCTCTACATGGGCACCGATTCCGCGTGGCGCTGGCGGCGCGGCGTGGAGGACACGTATCACTACCGGTTCTGGGGGCAGGTGGTGCGGTGGATGGCGCATCAGCGGCACCTCTCGCAGGACGAAGGCGTGCGCTTTTTCTACTCCCCGGAAACGCCCAAGCGCGGCGACAAAGTGCGGCTCAACGCGACCATCCTCGACAAGCTCGGCATTCCGATTATCGAGGGCAAAGTGGTCGTCACGCTGACCGCGCCGAGCGGCACAAGTGAGACGATCGAACTCGTGCCGGAGAACGGCGAATGGGCGATGCACGCGGGGCAGTTTGTCCCGCGCGAGGGTGGCAAATACGCGGTCGAGGTGAAGTGCGAGAGCGCCGGGCGGCGGTTGAAAACGCAGCTCACGGCGACGGTGCCGTCGCTGGAAAAAACCGGGCTGCCCGCGAAGCTCGACGTGCTCCGGGAAATCGCCGCGCTGACCGCCGGCAAGAGCGGCGGGACGGGCGACCTCGCGCAGATGGTCAGCGGGCTGACGCTGCTCCCGGAGCGCAAGCCGGAGGAGCAACGCTTCCGGCTGTGGTGCGACCCGTGGTGGTGCGGCGCGCTGCTGGGGTTGCTCACGCTTTATTGGATCGGGCGGAAAATGGGAGGGCTGACGTGAGGGCGCGGCGTGGCGCGGACGCCCTCGTCCGCGGCTGTCCGGCGAACGCCCCGTTCGCCGAACGACGGACGAGGGCGTCCGTCGGACCATCGCGGACGGGGCGTCCGCGCCACGCGTTATCTCTAATGAACAGTTTCCCCCGAGCGTCTTCTGCATAACGTCCACCGCACCATGAATTCGATCACTC
>CAYQBV010000398.1:0-3941 GCA_964415705.1 uncultured Chthoniobacter sp.
ATCAGGTCGTGCGCGGCATTGTAGTCGCGCGGAATCTCGACCCGCGGCGGGCTCTCGGCAAACGAGAGCACGGCGAGGTCGGCCAGTTTTCCGGCGACGAGACTGCCCTTCTCCTTCTCGGCTAATTCGCCAAAGGCGGAACCACGTGTGTAAGCCTCGACGGCTTGTTCGCGGGTGATGCCTTCGCCGGGCCGCGATGGGTGAATTTGGGCGAACAGGATGTTCAAACCGGGGTTCATCGGGCCGTCCGAGCCGCACGCCAGCGGAATGCCGGCCGCTAGGAGCGACCGGAGCGAAAGCCAAGGGTTGGTTCCTCGCGCCTGGGGTTCTCATGGGCCGGGTGCATGCAGGCTGACGCCTTCCGGCCATCCGGCGCCTTGAGCAATCCACCCTCTCAGCTTCGCCACCTCTTCCTTCGTGAAGGCCGGGAACTTGCCTCGCTTCGCCACGGGCGGCATTTCGAGATCCTCCACCTGATCCTGGACGAAGCGGAGCAAGGGGCTGGCGTCGGGGTTGCTGGCGACCACGGCTGGCTCTCCGCGCGCGCCCCCTCGGAGCAGCGCCGCGCGATCCGTGACTTGGAAGCCGCCCTTGGCTCGCTCGCCGCTGTGACAGGCCGCGCAGGAGCGTTCGAGCAGGGGCTGAATGTCGCGGGTGAATTCGATTGGCATCATGTTGTCAGCACGCGACGCGGCGATTGCCGGCGTGGCGGACGCAGCTTTCGCAAGCGTTGTTGAGGTTGGCGGTTTCTGCGAAGGATCAAGCGACGTGGCCAGCGCCATCACCGCCCAACTGGTTCCGGCGGCGGATATCCACCCGTCCCGGCCGTGTGGAAAGCCGCTCTCCATTGGCGGTTGGAAGGTGTGCGTGCGGCTGCGGACAAACCAGGTGCCATCGGCGAGTTGGGTGCGCCTCAGGAAATCGAGACCACCACGCACCGCAGGATGCTGTGCCGAGACCTTGGCTGCCTCCATCAATGCGTAGAGCGACTGACCCGTGCCGTAAGCGTCACTGTCCAAGCCGGCCAACTGGCCCCAGCCGCCGTCGGCGTGTTGCTGCTGAATCAGTTTCTCCGCGAGAGGTTTCAGAGTGCCAGGTTTCTCGTCAGCCCACGCGAGACCGAGCAATTGATGGGCGCGCTCCTCATTCGTTTCAGCTTCAGCCTTGGCCAGCCAGGCGCGAGCGCGTTGCACGCTCGATTTCAGTTCCTTCCGACGTGCCGGGATGATGTAGGACTGGATCATGTGGAGCGCTGAGGCCGTGGCGGTAATGTCGCTCGCCTGGATCGGCGGCCGGGGAATATAGCGGCTCCAATGACCGTCGGGATGTTGGACCACGGCGAGCATGTGAACCATCGCATCGGTGATCTGTGAGGCTGGCTCGCCCGCGCCGGCCAGGTCCATCGCCACATAGCCGGCAAAGATGCCGGGATCGGGCAGCATGACGCCCTGCATGGCGATCTCCGGGTCCGCGAGGTCTCTGTTAAGCAGCTCAAGCTGATGCCGCACGACCTCGCGATCCGTCGTGAACTGCCGAGAATGGGCGACGTTCAGCGCGGCCAGCGGAAGCTGTTGTTGATGACAAGAGACGCACTTCTGCTGGCTCGCGTGCCGCACAAACGTGGCTGCGGACTCCTCCGCGGTGCGAGTGAGCGATGGCAGCGCGCGTTGAATGGCCTCGGCCACCGTCCTGGTCTCACCCTGCGCCTTTTCGCGTGCCTTGCCATCTTGCACCGGAGCTTTGGCTCCAGCTTTGAGCAGGGCTTGCACGATCCGTGTGTCGCCCCGTTTGCGAGCGAGCATCAATGGCGTCTGCGTGACGCCCAGGAAATTGTCCACGGGTTGTCCGCCTTCAGCATTCACATCGGCACGATGCGAGAGCAGCAATTCGACCAACGCGGACGAAGACAACTCCGACGATGCGGCCCAATGCAGCGGCGTGTAGTTCGCGATGAAATCACGCTGATCGACCGGGGCTCCAGCATCGAGAAGCAGTCGCGCCATGCCGACGTGTCCGCCCCATGCGGTCTGACCGAGCGCGCTGCCAACTTGTGTGAAGGCGTCGATCTTCGCTCCGCGCTTGAGCAGCAGCTTCGCGAGCGGTTCAGCGCCGAGGAACGCGGACCACATCAGTGGCGTGCGACCGCCACCGAAGATAAAACCGTCCACATTCATGTTCGGCTTCGCATTGATGTCGGCTCCGGCGTCGAGCAGCAGGCGCACGGAGTCCATGTCACCAGCGGCAGCCGCGCACATAAGTGCGGTCGTGCCGAAGACATTTGTCGCGTTGGCCTCTGCGCCACGATCGAGCAGCAGTTTCACCGTGCGGCTGTTTCCCGGCTTGCGTGCGGCGAGGATGAGTGCGGAATTGTTCAATTGAGAGCGGGCATTTACCACGGCCCCCTTCGACACGAGCAACCGGGTCATGTCCTCGACCGTCGCGGCCCGCATCAGCGCGGTCGTCCCGGCCTTGTTAGTCGCGCTCACCTCGGCTCCGGCCTTGAGCAGAAGATCGAGCATACCGACATCGGCCAGCCACGCGGCGGCCATCAGAGGTGTGTTGCCGAACTCGTCGCGCGCCCGGACATCCGCGCCGTTCTTCAGCAGCGTTTTGACCTCGGAACGATCTCCAGAGCGGATGGCCTGAAACAGATGATTGCCGGCCGGTGTTGGCTCACCTGCGAACAGGTGGAAGAAAGCGAGGCACTGGATGAGCGTGGTTGTGAGGAGGGTCTTCATGGTTGTTTCGTGATTGGTGTTTGGCACGAGAGGGTTGCCGGTTGTGCACTGCGGGTTTGGTTCAGCGATTTGCAGACGATTGCTCGCCGAAGGCCCACAAATGTCCGGCGCTCCGCACGTAAATTCGTTTGCCAACCAGCGCCGGCGTGGTGCGGACGCTTTCGCCCAGCTTGTTGACCGCGAGCACTTCCAGAGAGTCGCCCGCACGCAGCACGGCGAACGTGCCCGATTCGTTGACGACGTAGATGCGGCCATCGGCGGCCACCGGGGAGGCGACGGATTGCCCGCCGATGCCCAGCCGTTCACGGTCAAGCACGCGCCGGCCGGTTTTCGGGTCGATGACGGTCCACAAACCGCCATCGCGGAGGAAATGAACGCGCCCACGGTAAAACAACGCCGAGGGCATCTCCGAGAGTCCCTTAGTGGATTCCCACGCGACATGCGTCTCCGTGCTGTCGTCATTCCCGCCGGAACGGATGGCCACGAAACGGTCCGCGTTGAACTTGTCATGCGTGAATGTCTGCATGGCGTCCCACTCCGCCTTGGTCACAATCTTGTCGCGGTCCTTGTCCATAAAGGAGCCCAGCATGAAGCGGAGCGGAAATGAATTGCCTGGAACTTCCTTCGGGATCTCCTTGCGAATGTGCCAGACGACCGATTCGGGAACTTCGCTAACGGCCAAGCGGCCGTCGTGGTTCGCGTCGTATTGAGCCAGAAGCTTGTCCCAGTCCAGCAGCGGGTCCGGCGGTCCGGTCGGATCGCCCATGCCGCTGCCGCCAGCCAGCAGCAGACCATCGCCCGCCACCGGCGTCGTGACGGCCGTGAATCCCCAGCCGCGCACCCACCACTTCGGGCCACTTCCGTCGAGACCGTAGGCGGCGACGCGTCCCTTGCCTTGCACCATGAGTTCCTCGACGCCGTCGTGCCGCCACACCATCGGCGTCGAGTAACAGGCGCCCGCCAGCGGCCGGGGCGATTCCCAGGCGGTCTGGCCGTTCGCCGGATTGAGGGCGATGAGTTGGGCGTTCGTGCTGTCGCCATCCCGTTGGAGGATGAGAAGTCCGCCCGCCAGAATCGGGGACGAGGCGGTGCCGTATTGCGAAGGCAGCCGTTCGAAAGGGCGGCGCCAGATTTCCTGGCCGTTCAAATCATAGGCGAGCACGCCAAAAGACCCGAAATAGGAATACACCCGGTCGCCGTCGG
>CAYQBV010000399.1:0-3918 GCA_964415705.1 uncultured Chthoniobacter sp.
GCGGATGTTCGGGCCGCTGCCGCGCGAGTGGGCGCATTACGAGGGAATGTATCTGAATCGCAACAGGGCTGTCATTGCTGCGAGCATTGGTGGGACGCGCGTGCTCGAATCGCCGGGCTGGGTTGACCACGGCTCGAACTCGGTCTTCACGCGCACACTGAATGTCGGATTGGCGAAGAAGACATTGCTCCTGCGTGTCGCGCCGGATTTGGTGAACGTCGTGTTGAAGGGCGACGGTTCGTTGCGCAAGGAGGGTGGCTTCTGGATTGCAGAACTTCCTAGTGCCGCGAAGACGCGGCTGTTCATCTCGCGAGCTGACATGACGTTTCTTGCCAATCTGGCCAAGAGGTTTTCCACGCCGATGGATTTGGACCGGCTCACGCGTGGCGGTCCGGCTCGCTGGGCTCAGGAAGTCACCACGACATCCACAGCAGGCAAGGCCGACGGCGCGTTCATCGCCGACACGTTCACGCTGCCAGCTGACAATCCCTGGCAAAGCTGGATGCGCCCCGGCGGCTTTGATTTCACGCCGGACGGCAAGGCTGCCATCGTCGCCACTTGGAACGGCGACGTCTGGCGTGTCGATGGCGTGATGGCGGCTGCGCCCGCTCCGCTGCGCTGGCGGCGCATTGCGAGCGGACTCTTCCAACCGCTCGGCGTGAAGTTTCGCGGCGACGAATTGTTCATCACCTGCCGCGATCAGTTGGTGCGACTGCGCGATCTGAATGGCGATGGCGAGACGGACTTCATCGAGAGCTTCAACAACGACCATCAGGTCACCGAGCACTTCCACGAATTCGCGATGGGCTTGCAGACGGATGCGGCGGGAAATTTCTATTATGCCAAGTCCGCCCGCCACGCGCTGCCCGCGCTCGTGCCGCATCACGGCACGCTGCTGCGCGTGAGTGCCGACGGCCAGCGCACCGACATCGTTGCCAATGGATTTCGCGCCGCGAACGGCGTCTGCCTCAATGACGATGGCACCTTCTTCGTCACCGACCAGGAAGGCCACTGGACGCCGAAGAACCGCATCAATCGCGTGAAGCCCGGCGGCTTTTACGGCAACATGTTCGGCTACACCGACCGGACCAACACGTCTGACTCCGCGATGGAGCCGCCGATGGTCTGGATCACGAACGCCAAGGACCGCAGCCCGGCCGAACTGCTCTGGGTGCCGAAGAACGCCTGGGGCTCGCTCGGTGGTTCGTTGCTCAATCTCAGCTATGGCATGGGCCGCGCCTACATCGTGCCGCACGAGGAAGTCGGTGGCCAATGGCAGGGTGCGGTCTGCGAGCTGCCGCTGCCGGGCTTCGCGACCGGCATCATGCGCGGACGTTTCGCCGCTGATGGCGCGCTCTATACGTGCGGCATGTTCGGCTGGGCGGGCAACGCTGCGGCGCCGGGAGGATTTCATCGCATCCGTCGCAACGAAAAACCTGCGAACGTCCCGCTTGCCATCCACGCCGCGAAGGGCGCGCTGTCCGTGACCTTCAGCGACCCGCTCGATCCCGCCAGCGTGAAGCCCGACGCGTTCGCGCTCAAAGTCTGGTCGCTCCAACGCAACGCCAACTACGGCTCCAAACATTACGACGAGCATCCGCTCGAAATCACCGGCGCGCGCCTCAGCGCCGACGCCCGCACGGTGACGCTCGATATCTCGGCGCTCGCGCCCACGCAGTGCTATGAACTCAAGGTGAATCTTCAAGCCCCCGACGGCGCGACTTTCACGCGCTCCCTTCACGGGACGATTCACCAGCTTGCCGAGAAATAACGACCACTCTCGCGCCGCTCACCGTCATTTCTGATGCGCCCGCATTCCTCGGAAAAGCTGCGTGAGAAACGCTTTGAGGCAGTCAAACAAATTTGCGATCAGCGCTTTCACCGGCGGGCCGAAGTAGTGAATGCCCCTTCATGCGCTCAACCGGCCAAGGCGCGCGGGGCGCAAGCTTCTCCAGGCCCAAGCGCCGAGCACGCCAGCGAGGGCGAGCATCCCGGCCAGGCTGGCCAGCACGCGGCCCATCCAGATGCCGGCGGGTTCTTCGCGGAATTCAAAGCGCGGCAGCTTGTCGAGGTCGGCACTGGTGATTGGTTCGCGCTTGTGAATGCGCGGCGTGAAAAAAGCGGACACGGCCTGCCGCAGCCCGCCCACCTGTTCGCGGAAGGCGCGGTGCCGCCAGTAGCCGGTGCCGGCCAGATCGGTCAACGCCTCGTGCGCGGCGATGGCCGGTGAGACGAAGCGCCATTGCCCGACGGCGGTTTGCTGGCGGGCGAGTTGGGCGTCGAATTTCTGGCGCACCGGCTCGACGGCCCGGCCCACTTCGCTTTGCACGGTGAGATGTTGCGCGGCGAAATCCGCCTGCTGGCCGGGCGGGGCGAGTTCGGGATGGTCGCGGTAGAACGAGTTGAGCAATTCGCCACCGCGCTTCTCCGCGTCGCCCGAGGCCTTGCGTCCCGCCGCCACGAGTTCGGGCCGCGACGGCGTGGGGTAAAGCGTTTCCACGGTCACGTTCAACAACGTCGGCGCCACGAGCACGAGCAAGACCCACGCGGCACCGAGAGCGGTCGCGGCACCGGCGGCGGTGCGCGCGATGGCGTTGACCGCCAGCGCGAGCGCCACCCAGAACAATCCGTAGGCGAGCACCACCGTCAGCGCGAGGGCGAGCCGCGTGCCCGCGCCGCCCGCGCCGCCGAAGGAACCCGCCGTCAGCGTGGCGAGGGCGGCGAGCGTCAGCATGGGCAGCGAACGGGCGAGGGCGCGGCGGGCCATCCAGCCCCAAGGCGCGATGCCTTGGGCCAGGGCCAGTCGTAGCGTGCCGGATTCGCGGTCGCCCGCCATCAGGTCGTAAACCAGCGCGAGAAGGAACAGCGGGAACAGCCAGACGAGAACGAACGCGAGGTCGAAGCGCCCGGCCATCAGATGCGACGGGTTCTCCAACTCAGAGCGGGTGTCGGCGGGCGCGGCGAGTTTCCAGAGGACGACGGTTTCATGGCTGGGTGACAGATCAGACTGGCCCGTGGCCAGCAACGGCAGCGGCGCGGCCGGCAGCACTGCGGTCGTCCCACGTCCTGCGATGGCTTTTGGGTCCACCGATTGTTTGACCAGCACCTCGCGAAGCTGCGTTTGAAATTGCGCGGCGTCCTGCGTGAGCGCGGTGGCGGCTTCGCTTTGCCGATGCGCGAGGCGCGCACCGTTCCAGAGACCGTAGGCGAGCGCGGCGGCAAAGAGGCCGAGCAACACCCACGCGGCGCGTTCGCGCGCGAGCAGCCGGAGTTCGAGGCGGAAGAGATGCGAGAAGATCATGCTTCAATTCGGTTTCAGTCTTGGCGCGACGAGCAGCAAGGTGGTCCAAGCGCCGGCGGCCCAGAGGAACAGCACAATCAATCCCGGCGCGGCGGCGCGCAGCGCGTGGGCGGTCGGCGGCGGGTCGTAGCGGAAGGCGGGCAATTTTTCCCAGAGCGTGCGATTGGCGACGCCGCCGTGGTGACCGCCGTCCGTGTTGTTCATCATGTCCTCGTTGAGCACGCGCACGAAGTCGCGGCGATGCTGCTCGGCGGCGACGGAGAAATGGCGGTGGTGGGTGAAGTCAGTGCCGGCGAGCGCCATCGAGGCGGAGCGGAGACCGAGCAGCGGCGCGACGAGGCCGGTCCAGGTCACGGTGCGGTCCTGCGCTTCGAGGTGGTCCCAGAGTTTGCCGAAGTGATGATCAAATACTTCGTTGGCCATGCGTTCGCTTTCCAGCATGACGAGGCCGTTGAAGTTGAACGGGAGTTCTTCGATGCGGGTCTTGCCGTGTTTCTTTAACGTCGCCTGGGCGAAAGCCTGCAACCGATCATTGCGCGGGTTGTGGCCATCCAGTCCTTCTTGCACGGCCTTGTTCATCGCCGTTTCAAAATCGACCAGCTTCGGCGTGGGCAGAA
>CAYQBV010000400.1:0-3916 GCA_964415705.1 uncultured Chthoniobacter sp.
AGGCGGTAGATGCGGCCGGTATTCTTGCTGTGAATGGCGGTTCCGCAAATGTCGGCATCATGCCAGTCGAGCACATAGACGGCTCCATCCGGGCCGATTTCCACGCTGAAACCGACCCACGCGTTGTCGTTCGCGAGCAATGTTGCATCGCCGTGGTGGCCGACAAAACCGGATCCTTTCGGCTCCAGGATGTCGGTGAGGACCGCGTGCTCGTGGATGTTCGACATCACGATGCGGTCGCGGTACTCCTTGGGAAATTCATCGGCCAGGTAAATGCGTGCGCCGCCATGGGCAGACTTGTGCGCGTGATCGGCGATAGTCTTGATGTCATCGTAAACGTAAGGAGTGATGTGCGTGCCTCCCTGGCGATGATAGAAACCGCCGGGAATCACATACCAAAGATGAGGGATGACACAGGCGGTCATGAAGATTTGGCCGTGGTCATCGAAATCGAATCCCCAGGGATTGCTGAAACCATGCGCGACGACTTCAAAACGGTCCTTCGTGGGATGATAGCGCCAGACCCCACCGTCGATAAATACGCCGTCCTTGACTTCGACTTTGTTCGGAAAGGCCTCGCCCTTGCGGAGGATTTTGCCTCCGTCCTTTGGCTTGCCGACGATCGAGCGGGTGGCGAAACCCTGGCAACCATAGAGCCAGCCATCGGGACCCCAGATAAAGCTGTTCAAGACCTCGTGCCGGTCCTGGATGCCCCAGCCGCTGAGGCGGATCTCGATCTGGTCGTCCGCCTTGTCGTCATGATTTTTGTCAGGCACGAACAGCAGATTGGGCGGCGCGCCGAGCCAGAGGCCGTCAAAGCCCACGGCGATGGCGGCCGGAAAGGGAATGCCGTCGAGAAAGACCTTGCGGGTGTCGAATTTTCCATCGCCATCCGTGTCTTCGAGAATGAGGATGCGGCTGTTGCCGTCCGCTGAAAACCCCTGACCGCGCGTTTCATAGTCGCGGTTTTCCGCCACCCAAAGACGGCCGCGATCATCCCAGCAAAACGCCATGGGCTGAGTGATCATCGGCTCGACTGCGGCGAGTTTCACTTCGAAGCCGGCCGGCACGGTCATCTTGGCGACAGCTTCGTCACCGCTGAGGAGCGCGGCTTGGGCAGGCGCTGCTTTGGCGACCTGCGCCGCAGGTCGTGCCGCCACTTGGGGGATCTTCTTGCCGCTGTATTTTTCCCAGGATTCATTGAGCGCCGTTTGACTGATGTTCCCCGTGTAAACGACGAACTGGTGGAGAACCGTCTCAGTCTTGCCTTTGGCGATGATCCAATCGCCAGTCACGGAACGGCACGGACCGATGCCCATTTGTGCGTCCACGCGCCACGGCTGCGGATAGCCAGCGTTCTGAGGATGATCGAAGATTGCGATGTGCCCCTGATCTTCGCGCCCATCGATCCTCAAACCGAGATCAACCCACGATGCGCTCTTCCCCGATGCGTCCGTGTTGCGCTCGCCATTGCTGCTGATGGCCGCCCCTTCGATGCCTTGCCGCCATGGCATGCGCAGAAAAAGCCCGCCGTAAGCGGTTTGTTTCATGGTGAGATCGACGAGGCCCTCGCCCTTCCATTCCAAATCGAGCAGATAACGGTCACCGTTATCGCGCATCGTCCACACCTGCGTCTCGGCCATGATCGGTTTGCCCGCTGCATCGAGCAGATGATAAACCGTGCTCCACTTCACGGCATCACCTTTGGCGACAAGCGGTACACTGGAAACCTTGCGCCAGTAGCCTTCGCCGGGATTCTGGAAATAGTCGCGACCATTGATTTGCTGCAAACCCCAGAAAATTCCGGTCTGAAACTTTTGATAGTCCGGGCCATCCGACGTCAGAACGCCCCTGCCGTCGGGAGCGACGATCGGGTGAATGTAGGGGCGGAAATTCGGACGCGCATTCTGCGTTAGGATCGGTTGCGTGACATTCTTGCGATAAACGGAAACCGTGTTCGTGGCATCGTCCTGACGTAGTGTGAGCGGCCCGGCTTGGGCGGGTGCGACGACGGGTTTGGTGGCCGCTTTGCCAGTTTCCTGAACCGGAGGGGTGGAAACAGGCACGATTTTTTGGCCGCTGTATTTCTGCCAGGCCTCATTGATTGTGCCCTCCTTGAAGTCACCACTATAAACGAGAAATTGGTGGCGAATGGTTTCGGATTTGCCTTTGGCGATGGTCCAATCGCCGGCGATGGCGCGGCAGGGGCCGATGCCTGACTGCGCATCCACACGCCATGGCAGTGGGTAGCCGGAGTTCTTGGGGTGGTCAAAAATGGCAATGTGAGCCTGGTCACTGCGACCCTCAAGTTTCATGCCGACATCCACCCATGATGCGGTCTGTCCCGTGGCATCGCTATTGCGCTTTCCGTTGCTGTTGATCGCAGCGCCCTCCATCCCGTTGCGCCATGGCATGCGGAGAAACAGACCGCCGTAGTCGTATCTTCCGACGGTGATGTCCGCGAGGCCTTCGCCCGTCCACTCGAGGTCCAGCAAGTAGCGATCGCCACTGTCCCGCATCGTCCATACTTGGGTCTCAGCCATGATCGGCTGACCTGCGGCATCCAGAAGATGATAAACCGTGGACCACTTCACTGACTCGCCTTGAGCGACGACCGGCTTACTGGAGACCCGGCGCCAATAACCGCTGCTGGGATTGTGGAAATAGTCCCGGCCATTGACTTTGGTAAAGCCCCAGTAAAGACCCGTCTGATGCGGATGATGGCCGGGGCTGTATTCCGTTAGCATGCTCTGGCCGTCCGGTGCCACAATCGGATGCAGGTAAGGCCGCATATCCGGCTTGGCGTTCTGCGTTAAGATCGGTGCGGCAACATTTTCACGATACACAGAAATCGTGTTCGCGGCCTCATCTTGACGCAGCGTGAGGGTTGCGGCTGGAGCGACGGTCGCCGCGCCGAGGAGCAGCGCCAGCAGGGGTAGAGTTGATCTATGGGACTTTTGCATCGGTTGTTGGAGTGGATTCACTAGGGGAGTGTCACGGCGTGGTTCGTTTGTTTGGAAAACACACGCGCTGTTCTCCGCCTTTTTGCGACCAAGGCAAATTTTGCTTTCAAATCGGGTAGGGTAGAATATCCCCCACCCGGCAACCGCCCGCCCATGTCCCTGCTCTGCCGCCTTTCCGTCGTCGAACAATCCGCCGCGCTGCTGCGCGAGGGCCTGCGGACGGGGCGCTGGAAGGGCCAGCTTCCCGGGGTGGTGCGGCTGGCGCAGGAACTCGGTGTCGCCACCAAAACACTGCGCGCGGCGCTCCTGATCGTCGAGGCCGAGGGCCTGGTGAAGCTGGGCGCGAATGGCCGCAGCCGGCATGTGCCCGCGCGAGTTGCCCGCCGGAAGCGTCCGCTGCGGATCGGGATCCTCCTTTTCGACCCACTGGCCGATGAAGCTGGCGTCAGCATGGAGCTCTACCTCGGACTCCAACGCGCGATGGAAGTGGCGGGTTTCAGCGTTTTTTTCTTGGACAAATCGCAGCATGAACTGGGGCACAATGTGCGGCGCATCGCCTCCCATGTGCGGAAAGCGCGGGCCGACGCCTGGGTGGTGGGCGCCGGTCCGCGCGCCCTGCTGGAGTGGTTCGCCGCGCAGCCGTTCCCGACGCTGGCCTTGTTTGGAAACCGCGCCGGCCTACCCATCGCTGGTGCGGGGCCGAACAAATTGCCCGCCCTGCTCGCCGCCACACGCCAGCTCATTGCCCTTGGCCACCGGCGCATCACCTTGGTCTGCCGTGGGCCGCAGCGGCACACCGCGCCGGGGCACGCGCTGAGCGCCTTTCTCGCGGAACTGGCCGCCCATGGTTGCAGAGGAAAGGGCGACTTCAACCTCCCGGCCTGGGAGGAGACCCCCGCGGGCCTGCGCGCGCTTTTCACCACGCTCTTCCACACCACGCCGCCCACCGCGCT
>CAYQBV010000401.1:0-3894 GCA_964415705.1 uncultured Chthoniobacter sp.
ATTGAGGTCGAAAAGTCGGAAGCCGGACATGAGGGGCGAGAGAATGGCGGGGCGCTTCCGCGGTGCAAGAGACGAGTTGCGCTACATTTTCAAAAACAACTCGTCCCAAGCGCATTTCAGTGCCCGGCGCAGGCGCGAGGCCACATTGACCGTCGGGTTCATTTCTCCTGCTTCGATTTCCTGCAGGTAGCGCCGGCTGATGTCCGCCTTTTCCGCGAGATGCTCCTGGGTGTGGCCCCGCGCCATCCGCAAGCGGCAGATGTTGCGTCCAAATTGTTGGTGGGGCAGCCCCGGCATCCCTGCGATTCTGCAAACGCTTCCCGCTTTGAACGCGCGGTATAGTGCGCTTTTTATCCCTTGCGCTCATTCCTTTGACGGACCACAAGGACGCTGTCCTGCGGTGCCTCCATTTCTTAGCCGAGACTGTTTATGAAAAAATCCTCCCGTTTCTCGCCTGCGTCTTCCTTGGCATGGCTACGGCCTGCGCCCAAACCTACGCCCAATGGCGGGTGCAAAAATTCTCCCCGGCGGAGGCCGCTGACGACAGCATCTCCGGCTATCTGGCCGACCCCGACGGCGACGGCAAAAACAACCACCTCGAATATGCCGCGGGCACGGATCCGCTGTCCGCGGAGGCGGCCGGACAACCCTCCGGGGCGATGGACGAAGACGGGCGTCTTCGCCTGAGCTTCATCCGCCGCACCGCCGCGCCTGGCACCGTCTATCTCCCGCAGGTTTCCACCGACCTTATCCATTGGAAATCAGGGGAGGTTTGGTTCGATGAACTGAGTGTGACCGCGCTCGACGCGGAATTGAACGCCATCGTTGTCCGCGAAATTTCCATCGCGCCGAATGCCCCGCGCCGTTTCCTCCGGCTCTGCGTAGCGGAAGATGGCAATGGCAACGGCATCCCCGATGAATGGGAACTCGCCCGCGGCCTCAGTCTCACCGACCCCGCCGCCATCCACCGGGACAGCGACGGTGATTTCGTAACCGACGGCCAGGAGATCATGGATGGCACCGATCCCTTCGACTACTACAACGGCACGCGGCGCACCGGCATCCCCGCCGCGCCCGCCAATGTCCGCGTCACCCACAACCCCGATGGCAGCAAGCTCATCGAGTGGGATGACGATTCGGACAACGAGGAGCAATTCATCATCTACGATGACCTGCCTGGCGGGGGCCAGGTCGAGGTCGGGCGCGTCGGCCCGAATCAGACGAGCGTCCTCATCCAACCTCCCACGGCACCCTGAAACCACCCGCACCCATGAAAATCCCCTGCCTGCCTGCGGTCCTCGCCCTTGGCCTGTTCGCCGTTTTACCGGACATGGCACACGCTGAGGCGATTTCCGCGGCCAATGCCGACGGGGAGTCCGACCGGATCGCTCCTCCAGCGTCCGCCTACGTCTTTCCTCCCGCCGACCCGACCAACCTGCGGGTGACCCGCCTGAGCGCCACCCAGAATAAGATCGAATGGAATCACGACGGTGTGAACATGACCGAGTTTCATCTCTACCGGGCCAGGGGAAATGAGGAATGGGATTATCTCTGGGGCGATGCCACGCAGCTGCAGCCCGTGGTCATCGCGGCGGGCGCAAGGACTTACTACGATGACCGCGCCGATGCCGATTTTCCCTATCGTTATGTCCTCAAGGCGACGAACGACCCAAACGATTTTAGGAAATTTTCCGAGCCCTCCAACGAGGCCGCGGAATACAGTGCCAAAGTCACTCTCCTGGCCGGGGTGAGCCGCACCCCACTGCCGACAGGTCATCCCCAGCCCACCGGCACCGTCTCCCTGACCAATCTGCCGGGAAAATCAACCGCCACCCTCAACGGTCCATTCAGCACCTACACTCCCTATGGCCCACCTGGAGATGCCGCCCAGTATAGCTGGCATGGGGCGCTCGATTCCTTTCGCAAGACCGGCGAGACCTACACCGCAAATGTCTCGGTGCAGACCGGCGGCGTGCTCGTTGTGCCCGATCTCGTGCATCCCATCTACGACATCGGCCTCCTCTTTGGCGATGTCCTCACCGGCACCACCTCCTCCCTCCAGGGCAACTCGAATGAGTATGTGGCCCCCGATCTCAGCAGTGCCACCCTGACCTCCAGCGGGCAGCTTGCCGTTTTCCAAGGCAAGCTGGAACCCTCCCCCGCCAACGATCTGGCCTATGACTTCGCCTCGAATCCGCGCTGGCTCGCTTTACCGGGACTTGGTTCGAAACAAGTGCGCTTCACCCTCGCCCCGGCCCGCCTGGATTTGACGAAGCGCTTTGCCATCGGCGGCAACATCCAGGTCACCCCGGCGACGACCACCCAGGCGGATCGGCTCCTCACGCTCCAATCCCAGAGTGAGGTGCCGGAGCAGCGCACGCTGGTCGCCTCGGTCAATACCGGCCCGGTCGCCCAGTTGCGCGTGGACGTGCGCGGCCATCGCAACCTCGCCGTGGCGATGATTTTGTTGACGCAGGATTACCACAGTCCCAAGCGCCGCGGAGTCATCCCGGATGCCATCCCGCCACTCAACCCGCGCCCAGAATACCTCTCCGCCTGGCCTGCAGCCGGCCAAATGCGGAACCAACTCGAAACTTTCCTAAACAGTGTCTTTGAGCCGCAGATGAATATCAGCGTCACCGTCACAGAGTTTGCTGTGACGAAGGATTATGATTGCGGCGTCACCGATGGCCTTTTGGATTACAACAATCTCGCAGAGAAGGACGTCATTGAAGCTATTGTTGCCGAGCACAGCGGCTTCGATAGGTATGTGTTTTTCGTTCACGAACTCGGAAGGGACGGCAAGACTTTAAGAAATACGGCCCAAGGAATTTCGCCAAACTTCGCGAGTAAATATTGCTTTGTTCATGATTTTTCGAACTGTCCTTTGGTGACAGCCGCGCATGAACTCGGCCATACGCTGGGTCTGCGCCATATTTTTGATAACCGGCCAGTCCATTCTGGCTATGCACCATACGATAGCTATAGCCAACGCATCATGGGACCGGGCTACCCAAGCAGAACGCGTTTTTCCCGAGCCGAGCGAGAGATTTTGTATCAATCTCTTATCGATCTGCAGACAACACCGCCATGAAACTAATCTCTCTTTTTTTATGCACCGGCACGGTGTGTCTGGCCGGTTTGCTGCCTCTTGATAAGAAAAACCCCTTTGGTTACCCGGACGCAGCCGCGGATGCCGCGCTCGCCCACGCCGAGGGAGATGCCGGGCGGTTGGAGGAATTGCTGGCTTTTCCCGCAGCTTTGGCCCTTCCTCGTCTCGACCAATATTTACGGAAGCGCCCCTACCCCGAACATACGAAAATGGCGCGTGAACTGATTCCGCAGGTGACAGGGTGGTTGGAATACTACCAATGGACTTTGGCTGAAGCTTACAAGAAGGCCAATCCGGCGGGAAATCTGGACAGGGAGCCCGGTGACGGGCCAAAGAACCAAGAGTGGGTGGATGCCTGTTGGAGTCGTGGTAAAATCGGAACCATCTTTGAGACGCTTTCCATGCTCGACCGGCCCGAGGCCATTGGTCTGCTGGCGAGTTATTTGGATGATCGTGGAAAAGGAATGAGTGACGAGGATGTGGGAATACCCAGTGTCCAGAGTATGGCAGGTGATTCCCTGAATAGTTATTTCCAACGGACGACCGGGAAATTTACCACAACCAATCCCGACAAATGGCGGGATTGGTGGGTGGCGAACAAGAGCCAGTACCCGCCCTTGCCCGAAAAGCCGCCGAAGCCGTGGTTTCCGCCGCCTAACACCCCCGCACCGGCTACCCCACGCCTAGCCACCCCGGACCCGATCATCGAGATGATCCGGCGGGTCTCGGAGAAGCGCGAGCCGGCTTTCCGGCGGGCGCTCGAGGAGGCGGAGGCGAGCAGC
>CAYQBV010000402.1:0-3891 GCA_964415705.1 uncultured Chthoniobacter sp.
CGGAATTCACGGCAGGCGCGAGCTGGAGGTGCTTGGTCGGCGTGGTGAAAACCTCGATGAACTCCGGGCGATACCACGCCGTCACGAAGCGCAGATATTTGTCCATGAGCCCGTGCAGGCCGCGCTCGTAGCGGCGGAAAAGGCGGGGCCGGCGCGCAGGGTTCGTGAGGATTTCGTCGAGCGCATCGGCGCACTGCTCGCCGCTGTGGATGGCGAGGAAAACGCCGGTGGAAAAAATCGGGTCGATGAACCCGGCGGCGTCGCCCGCGAGCATCCAGCGGTCGCCGGTCAGGCGCGTGTTGCGATACGAGTAGTCGCCGGCGGAGTGGACGGGCGACACGCACACCGCCGCGGCCAGGCGCTCGCGCATCACCGCGGAATCGCAGACCGCCCAGTCGAGCGTGGCCTCGGGCGATTGCCTGCGCGCCTTGAAGTCCGCGAGGTCCATGACCACGCCGACGCTCGTGCGCCGGTCATCGAGCGGGATGAGCCAGAACCAATGCCCGTCCGCCCGCACCAGTCGCGTGAGCGTGGCGTCGATTCCGTCGTCGCGCTGGACGCCTTCGTAGTGCGCGTAGCAGGAGAACTTCTTGAGATGCGCGTAGGTCGTCTTGAGCTGGAACTGCGTGCCGACCACCGCGTTGCGCCCGCTCGCATCGATCAGGTAGCGCGCGCGGATTGGGGCGCCGCCCTTGAGTTTCAAAGTCACGCCGTCCGCGTCGCACGCGAGTTCCTCCACGGCAGTTTCCTCGCGCACTTCCGCGCCGACCTCGCGGGCGCGGTCGAGGAGCATCTTGTCGAAATCCGCGCGCTCGACCTGATACGCGCTGTGATGCTTCAGCCGGAAGCCCTCCTTGAAATAAAACTTCACCGCGCGCTGCCCGCACGCCGTCGCGATCTCGCCGCCGTGCTTCCGCATCGCCCCCGCATCGAGCTGCGCGCGAATGCCCAGCCGGTCAAATGCCGTGAGTGAGTATGGCAGCAGCGATTCCCCAATGTGAAACCGCGGAAATTTCTCCCGCTCCAGTACGACCACGCGCCGTCCCTTTTGCGCAAGCAGCACCGCCGCGGTGCTGCCCGCCGGGCCGCCGCCGATGATGGCTACGTCGTATAGTTTCTCCATGAATGCGCCAGAAATTAGACGGATTCCGGGCGTTGAAAAGAAGCGAGATGCGGGGCGCGGTCAGCCTTCCGGGCGCTACCCTCCATGCCCGAGACACGCGGTCACGAAGCCGCGAAACAGCGGGTGCGGCTGCGTGGGTCTGGACTGGAATTCCGGATGGTACTGGCAGGCCAGGTAAAAAGGGTGGTCCTTGAGTTCGATCAGCTCGACCAGCTTGCCGTCCGGGGACGTGCCGCTGATGATGAAACCTGCAGCCTCCATCTGGGCGCGGTATTTCATGTTGAACTCGTAGCGGTGCCGGTGGCGCTCGCGGATCTCGCCCTGGCCGTAAACGGCGCGCGCCTTGGTGCCTTCGGCGATCTTTGTGACCCAGGAACCGAGGCGCATGGAGGCACCCTTGTCGGTCACATCCTTTTGCTCTTCGAGCAGGTCGATGACCGGGTCCGCGCACTTTGGGTCAAACTCCGTGCTGTTCGCTCCGGCGATTCCGCAGACGTGGCGGGCGAATTCGATGGTCGCGACCTGCATGCCGAGGCAGAGCCCGAGGAAAGGGATGCCCTGTTCGCGCGCGTATTGCGCGGCGCGGATTTTCCCCTCGATGCCACGGTCGCCGAAGCCGCCGGGCACGAGCACGCCGGCCACTTCGTGGAGCAGCTTGGACGGATGCGTTTCCTCCAGCGCCTCGGCCTCCACGGGCACGAGGTCGATGCCGCAGTCCACGCTCGCGGCGGCGTGGGTGAGCGATTCGTAGATGGATTTGTAGGCGTCCTGCAGCTCGATGTATTTGCCGACCACGGCGATCTGCACGCGCTTCTTCGGCTTGATGATGCGGGCGACGAACTTTTTCCAATCCGTCATGTCCGCCGGTCCGGCGGTGAGGTGAAGCTGCCGGAGCACGGTGTCGTCGAGCCGCTCCTTTTGCAGCATCAGCGGCATCTCGTAGATCGTGTGGTCCACATCGCGCGCCTCGACCACGGCTTCGAGCGGCACGTTGCAAAAGACGGAGAGCTTGTGCCGCACGTCTTCGCCGAGCGGGCGTTCGGTGCGGCAGACGAGCACCTGCGGGTGCAGGCCGATCTCGCGCAGCTTGGCGATGGACTGCTGCGACGGCTTCGTCTTCAGCTCGCCGGCGGCCTTGATGAAAGGAACCAGCGTGACGTGCATGACGATGGCATTGCCCGGCCCGACCTCCTGAATGAACTGCCGGATGGCCTCGAGAAACGGCAGCCCCTCGATGTCGCCCGTGGTGCCGCCGATCTCGGTGATGACGATGTCGCACGGCTGCTCGGTGCTGAGTTTGCGCAGCCGCGCCTTGATCTCGTCGGTGACGTGCGGGATGACCTGCACGGTCTTGCCGAGGTAATCGCCGCGCCGCTCCTTATCGAGGACGGTTTGGTAAACCTGCCCGCTGGTGGTGTTGTTCGCGCGGGTCAGCACGCTGTGGGTGAAGCGCTCGTAGTGGCCGAGATCGAGATCGGTCTCCGCACCGTCGTCGAGCACATAGACTTCGCCGTGTTGATACGGACTCATGGTGCCGGGATCGACGTTGAGGTACGGGTCGAATTTTTGCATCACGACCTTGAGCCCGCGATGTTCGAGCAGCGTGCCGAGCGAGGCGGCGGCGAGCCCTTTGCCGAGCGAGCTGACGACGCCGCCGGTCACGAAGATGTATTTCATTTTTTGCAATGGCATGGGCGGGAGATAGGCGGCTGGAAAGGAGTGAGAGTGGCGGGTGGGATATTCTGCAAATTCTTTTCGTCGTGTCGAATCTCAGCGCCGCGCGAGCAGGCGCTCCACGAGCGCGGCGTCCTCCGGGGCGTCCACGCCGAGGCTCGCGCCCTTCGTCAGCACCACGCGGATGCGCGCGCCGTTTTCCAGCGCGCGGAGCTGTTCGAGCTGCTCGCACTGTTCGAGCACACCGGGTTTCCACTTCACGAATTGGAGCAGGAATTTCACCGAGTATCCGTAGATCCCCTGGTGCCGGTAAAAGGCGGGCCGCACCCCGTCTTCGCGCACAAAGGGGATCGCGCTGCGCGAGAAATAAAGCGCGTGGCGCTGACGATCGAGCACCACCTTGACGGCGTTGGGGTTGGCCGTGTCCTCCTCGGGGCCGAAGACGTTCGCCGCGGTGATCATTTCGGTCGTGTGGTCCTCGGCGAGCACCTTCGCGAGTTTCGTCACCAGCGCGGGATCGATGAGCGGTTCATCGCCCTGCACATTGATCACGTGCGAGAACCCCCGCAGCCGCTTCGCCACCTCCGCGCAGCGGTCCGTGCCGCTCCGATGCTTCGGCGAGGTCATGGAAACCTCCGCGCCGAACTCGAACGCCGCCTCGGCGATCCGCATATCGTCCGTGGCCACGATCACCGCGGTGATGCCCCGCGCTTTGCTGCAGCGCTCCCAGACGTGCTGGATGAGCGGCTTTCCCGCGATCGGAAACAGCGGCTTGCCGGGAAAGCGCGTCGATCCATGGCGGGCAGGGATGACGATGGCGACTTTAGGGGCTGGCATCCGTAGGTCTTAAAATAAACCCCGCCGCGCTGGCAAAATCTTTCGCCAAAAACTCCGCGCGCCGCGGTGCCGGCGCTGCGTCCCTCCTTGCGCTGGCTGGGCATTTGTGGTCTTTCGCCCGCGCCCTGCATCCAGCCTGCGGGCCTGTCTCCATCCGGTGAAAATCTCCTGCCCGGCCGCGTAACCTTGCCTATTGATCCTTCATGTTCGAACAAGCCTTCAAAAACATCGACGACGTCCTCTGGAAAGACGCCGGC
>CAYQBV010000403.1:0-3886 GCA_964415705.1 uncultured Chthoniobacter sp.
TGTCTCGCCAAAGAAGCCGCGCCGAAACGTCCCGGGATTGAGTTCCGCGCCTCCGCCGATGGCGGCGCTTTTCCGGGCATCTACCGCGAGGACTTTGCCGAGACCCTCCGGGAGCACCCGCGCGGCCGGTTCGCCCGCGCCTACCGCGGCGACCGCGCTTCTTTGCGCCGCTACTTCGCCCGGGCGCAGGATGTGATTGAGGAAGGGGATGACAACCGGTCCATGAGCTACGTGCTCCTGAAGCTGCTCTGCGGCTGCCGCGACTATCGCTTTTCGCGCGCTTTGGAGACGGAGGATTTCGCCACGCGACGTGCTGTCGGGCGGTTGCTCGATCCTTTGCTCGTGCGCCACCGCCTCAGCTACCCGCTCACCCGCTCCACCTACCGCCCGCGCCCGCGTCCGCAGCCGCGCGCCGCGATTCCGCGGGACTGACGGGCGTGCCGCCGACATCGCGCTTCCCATTGCGCGCTCCGTTTGTGCAAGCTGTGCCGATGTCCTCCACCCGTACCGAAAAAGATTCCATGGGCACCATGGAAGTGCCCGCCGACGCTCTCTACGGCGCCTCGACCCAGCGTGCCGTGCTGAATTTCCCCGTCTCGGGGCAGCCCTTTGGCCGCGAATTCATCCGCGCCCTCGGCCTCATCAAATGGGCCTGCGCGGAAGCGAACTTCGAGCTGGGCCGGCTCAGCGAAGAGCGCACCACCCTCATCGCCCGCGCCGCGCAGGAGATCATCGACGGGAAACTCGACGCGCATTTCCCGCTCGATATTTACCAGACCGGCTCAGGCACCTCGACGAATATGAACATCAACGAGGTCATCGCCAACCGCTGCTCGCAGCTCGCGGGCAAGGCCATCGGCTCGAAGGATCCCGTGCATCCGAACGACCACGTGAACATGGGCCAGTCGAGCAACGACGTGATCCCAACCGCCATCCATGTCGCCGTCGGCGAACGGCTCCGCAAATATCTCCTGCCCGCGCTTGAGCAGCTTCACGGCGCGCTTGAAAAGAAGGCGCTCGAATTTTGGGATGTCATCAAAATCGGTCGCACGCACCTCATGGACGCCACGCCCGTGCGGCTCGGTCAGGAGTTTGGCGGCTACGCGAAACAGATCGAATACGCCCGGCTGCGCGCCGGCAACGCCATCGCGGCCGTGGAAGAATTGCCGCTCGGCGGCACGGCGGTCGGCACGGGGCTGAACTGCCACCCGGACTTCCCGACCATCGTCGTGCGGCACCTGTGGAGCCAAACGAGCATCGCCTTTCGCGAAGCGCGCAACCACTTCGAGGCGCAGGCTGCAAAAGACGGACTCGTGCAGGCGAGCGGGCAGCTCAAAACCATCGCCGTTTCCCTTTTCAAAATCGCCAACGACATCCGCTGGCTCGGTAGCGGCCCGCGCTGCGGCATCGGCGAAATCATCCTGCCCGAGACGCAGCCCGGCAGCTCGATCATGCCGGGGAAAGTAAACCCCGTGATTTGCGAGAGCGTGATGCAGGTCTGCGCGCGCGTCATCGGCAACGACACCACCGCGACGTGGGCGGCGGCGAATGGGAACTTCGAGCTGAACGTGATGATGCCGGTGCTCGCGCACTCCATTCTCGAATCGATCCGCCTGCTCGCCAATGTCACCAACGTTTTCCGCGAAAAGTGCATCGAAGGCATCAAGCCGAACGTCGAGCGCTGCGCTGAGTTGGTGGAGTATTCGATGGCCATGGTCACGTCGCTCGCGCCGATCATCGGCTACGACAAAGCCGCCGAGATCGCGAAAGAGAGCGCCAAGACAGGGCGGACGGTCCGGGAGATTTGCCGGGAAATGCAGATCCTTCCCGAAGACGAACTCACGAAGGCGCTCGACCCCTTTGCCATGACCAAACCCGGCGGCGAAGGCTCGGCGGGCGGGTAGCCTCCAACGGTATGGTTCGCGTCCTTTTTCTCGTCGTCTGCGCCGGGCTCCTCACACCTGCACTCCGCGCCGCGGACGCTGGTTTCAAGCCGATCTTTAACGGGCGCGATCTCACCGGTTGGGAGGGCGATCCGCGTTTCTGGTCGGTGCGCGAGGGCGTGCTCCGCGGCGAGACCACGCTGCAAAAGCTGACGATGGGCAACACCTTCCTGATCTGGCGCGGCGGCACGGTGAAGGACTTCCAGCTCCGGCTAAAGGTCCGCATCCGCAACGGCAACTCCGGCGTGCAGTATCGCGCGCGCGACCTCGGCAAGTGGGTGGTCGGCGGCTATCAGGCGGAGATCGACAACGGGCCGGGGAAGACCGGCTTTCTCTATGAGGAACGCGGGCGCAAATCGCTCGCGCTGGTGGGTCAGCAAGTCGAGATCGGGGAGGCGGGCGCGCCGCGCGTCACTGGTCAACTCGCGGACCGAAAGGATCTCGTCGCCCGCGGCTACTTCAAACCGCGCGAGTGGAACGACTGCGTGATTTCGGCCAAGGGCCAGCACCTCGAACATTTCGTCAACGGCAT
Source organism: uncultured Chthoniobacter sp. (assembly GCA_964415705.1). GTDB lineage: Bacteria > Verrucomicrobiota > Verrucomicrobiia > Chthoniobacterales > Chthoniobacteraceae > Chthoniobacter. The sequence goes on from CAYQBV010000403.1 coordinate 2,476, forward strand.
CAAGGTCATCGACGTGACCGACCACGACCCGCGAGGGCGGACCCTCGAAGGACTGCTTGCCCTGCAAATTCACGCCGGCCCGCCGATGCTGGTGGAATTCAAAGACATCCAACTCCAGACTCCGTAGCAAACCCCGACCAACCATCCCAAAACTATGACCACCCGACGCGACGCCCTCAAAACCATCGCCCTCACCACCGGCGCACTGACCCTCGGCTCCCACCTCCTGCAAGCGCAAGCGCCCGCCGAGGTGCCCGCCGTCTTCAAACTCCCGCCGCTCGGCTACGACTACGACGCGCTGGAGCCGTTCATTGACGCTGAGACGATGAAGATTCATCACGACAAACATCACGCCGCCTACGTCAGCAAACTCAACCAGGCCATCGCTGGCGCACCCGGATTCGAGAGCAAGCCCATCGAGGAAATCCTCGCCAATCTCGACGCCGTGCCCGAGGCCGTGCGCAAAGACATCCGCAACCACGGCGGCGGCCACGCGAACCACGCGCTCTTTTGGCAAACGCTGAAGAAAAGCGAGAAAGGCAAACCCGTCGGCGAACTCGCCAAAGCCATCGACACCGCGTTTGGGAGCTTCGCGAAATTCCAGGACGACTTCGGCACCGCCGCCACGAAAGTTTTCGGCAGCGGCTGGGCGTGGTTGGTCTGGAAAGGGAAGAAGCTGACCATCGAATCCACGCCGAATCAGGACAGTCCATACTCCACCGGCGGCGTGCCGCTGCTCGGCCTCGACGTGTGGGAACACGCCTACTACCTCAAATACCAGAACCGCCGCGCCGACTACATCAAGGCCTTCCAAAGCGTCGTGAACTGGGACTTTGTCAGCGAGCGCTTCGCCAAGGCGGGAAAGTAGCTCGGGCTTCAGCCCAACGTCTTTGGACTCGGCGTCCAGGTCCGCGCTGCCCTACGAATCGCCGCACCGGTTGCGCGTTGTTGGGTGGCGGTGAAGCGACTTTTTCACCCGGTGCCGTCGGAGTCCGGGTCGCGATTTGAGCTGAGTATGTCAGGACTGGAGATCGCCTGCCCCGGTTGATGGCTGTCGAACGGGCGCGAAACCGCATCGACAGCCCATTTTCCGCACGGCTATATCCGGCGCTCCGATGCCCGCAGCCGACCCCAATTTTACCTCCGACCACGACCACGCCAGCAGCGTGGCGCGGCAGATTTTACGCGACAAGACGGGCGCGGAGGCGAGTCACGTGGTCTATGCGCCGGGGCGGGTGAACCTGATCGGCGAGCACACGGACTACAATGGCGGCTTCGTGCTGCCGATGGCGATCGGACTCGGCATCACCATCGCGGCGCGACCGCGGACGGATCGGCGGGTGCGAATGTGGAGCGCGCCGCGGCCGGCGGAACCGGTGGAGTTTGAGGTGAGCGGCGCGATGCCGCCGGG
>CAYQBV010000404.1:0-3865 GCA_964415705.1 uncultured Chthoniobacter sp.
ACGCGGCTCGCGGAGCGCGGCGGACGCGCCTTTGTCTCGGTGAACAAAGCGCTCGTCACCCAGGCCAGCTCGGCCATCCCGGTCGTCCCGCTTTATATCTCGATGCTCTACAAAGTGATGAAAGCCCACGGCCTGCACGAAGGCTGCATCGAGCAGATTCACCGCCTCTTTGCCGACCGCCTCGCGAGCGCCGCTCCCACGGTGGACGACGCCGGCCGCATCCGCATCGACGACTGGGAAATGCGTCCTGAGATTCAGGCCGAAGTCGCCGCCATCTGGCCGCAGGCGACCACGGAAAATCTCGACTCGCTCACCGACATCGCCGGCTACCGCACGGAGTTTCTGAAGCTCTTCGGCTTCGGCCTGGCGGGCGTGGATTACGAAGCCGAGACGGACCCGGTCGCGCCGCTGCCCTCCGCGTAGCGCGGCCGCCCGCACCCATGGAAGCTGTCCCCGGCAAAACCGCGCCCGCCCGGCTCGCCTCCATCGACGCCTACCGCGGCTTCGTCATGCTCCTGATGATGGCCGAGGTGCTGCACATCGGGAAAGTCGCCGGGAATTTCCCCGGTCACGCCGTGTGGGAGTTTTTGAAGTTTCACACCGACCACGTCGCGTGGGCCGGGTGCTCGCTGCACGATCTCATTCAGCCGTCGTTTTCGTTTCTCGTCGGGGTCGCGCTGCCGTTTTCCATGGCCAGCCGCAGCGCGCGCGGACAATCCCGCGCCACCATGACCGCGCACGCGTGCTGGCGCGCACTGCTGCTCATCCTGCTCGGCGTGTTGCTGCGCTCGCTCGGCTGGCCGCGGACGAACTGGACCTTCGACGACACGCTCTCGCAGATCGGCCTCGGCTACCCGCTGCTCTTCCTGGTCGGCTTCGCTTCGCGGCGCGTGCAGTGGTCCGCGTTCGCCGCGATTCTCACCGGCTACTGGCTCGCCTGGGCGCTGTATCCGGTCGCCCCGCCGGACTTCGACTTTACGAAAGTCGGCGTGCCAGCCGACTGGCCGCATCACGCCAGCGGCTTCGCGGCGCACTGGAACAAAAACGCCAATCTGGGCGCGACCTTCGACCAGTGGTTCATGAACCTTTTTCCGCGCGGAAAACCATTCGTCGCGCACGGCGGCGGCTACCTCACGCTCAACTTCATCCCCACGCTCGCCACGATGATCCTCGGCCTCATCGCCGGTGGCTGGCTGCGCGAAGAGCGAAGCAGTCGGGAGCGGTTGACCCGCTTCGCCCTCGCGTCCGTCGGCTGCTTCGGGCTCGGCCTCACGCTCAGCGCGCTCGGCGTGTGCCCGATCATCAAGACCGTCTGGACGCCCGCGTGGACGCTCTTCAGCGGGGGTTGGTGCTTCCTCCTGCTCGCCGCGTTTTACGCCGTCATCGACCTGCGTGGCTGGAAGGCATGGGCGTTTCCGCTCGTCGTCATCGGCATGAACTCCATCGCCGCCTACTGCATCGCCTGGCTGTTCAACGGCCTCATCACCGGCGCCGTCCGCACGCATCTCGGAGCCGACACCTTCAAACTCGCCGGCCCCGCTTTCGCCCCACTCCTCCAAGGTGCCGCCGTGCTCCTCGTCTATTGGCTGATCCTGCTTTGGATGTATCGGCGCAGACTTTTTCTGAAAATCTGAGGCCCCTTCACGAATTCCCGCCAAGCCGGGACGAAAAGCGCCGCGACCGGTGCCGGTCAGACCATCCGCATCACTGCCGCATGACGCGCAGTCGTTGGAAGCGGCGCGGCAGGCCAGTCGGTGGGGTGGTGTTGAACCATTGCACGAGGTCTTCGGACCACTGCGGCACGATGCTGATGTCGGTGGCCAGCGGGTTCGGCGCGTAGCCAAAGGTGCCGTCGAGAGCGAGCGTGGGAAGGTCGCCGGTGCTGCTGGCGTGGGGGTTCGACGCGAGGGCGTATTCGAGGAGGTTCACGATGCCGTCGAGATCGGGATCGGCATCGTCGGCGGCGAGCGCGAGGTTTTCATGCGTGCCGAAATGCGCGAGCCGCCAGGATTCGCTGGCGCTCCACACGGGCGTGACGGCGGCGAAGGTTTCGCCGTAGCGGACTTCGTCGAAACTGGCGCGGTCCTGCGCGCCGCTGATTTCCACGCCGATGCTGCGGAAGGCGATGTTCGTTGCGCCGCTCGTGGTCCAGGTGGCGTTCGCGGTGCCCAGCGCGGGGTCGGCTCCGGCGAGGGACGCGGGATTCACCCAGAGGTCGAAACGATCTTGTGCGCCAAACTGCATCCGGAACACGAGCAGCGCGGCCTGCCCGATGACGACGGGCACATTGGAGCGGATGATGTCGAAGCCGTTGTCCGCCGCGTTGCGCACGCTGAAGGACCAGCGCCGCTCGCCGTTCACGTCGGAGAGTCCGCTGCTGAAATAGCCGAGCGCCATGACGCCGTTCGCCATCGGCGCGGTGGCACCGCCGTTGAGATGGGCGAGGTAGATGCCGGCGGTGTCGTTCACGTCTTTGCGCAGCAGCACGCTGAGCCACAGCACGGTGCCGCTCTGGCCGATGACGGCGGGACTCGAGCCCACGATGCCGCGCGTGCCGAAGGCGGCGACGTTCAACGCGCGCACGATGTCGCTGCTGTTGTTCCCGCCGGTCGCGGAGCTGCCGGTGGCGCGGAGTTGGCCGTAGCCGAGCGGTACAGTCGTGAGCGTGCGGTAGCCGTTGGCGGGATAGATCGGGCTCGCGCCTTCGACGACCCATCCGGCGCTCCAACCGGTGCCGGAGACGAGGTCTTGCAAGAACGGCGGGAAAGGCTGCGCGGCAGGTGCGAAGTCGAAGCTCTCGCTGGCGTAGATCACGTTCTGCGGCGGCGCGGGCGCGAAGGTCACGGCCCCGTCGATGCTCGTGGAGGCGGTGTTCGAGGGCAGCACGGTGTTGGCCGCGATGGCAATGCTGACATCGCCCGCTGTCAGCATACCGCTGACGGTGACGACGTAGTTGCCACCGAGGAAGGGCACACCTTGCGCCACACTCAACTCGCCCGCGCCGGTGCTGCCGGTGATGGTGCAATCGGCGGCGGTGAAACCGGTCACGGCATCGGAGAAATCGACGGCAAAGCGCGCGGCGGGCGCACTCGTGACCGCGTCCTGGCCGACAGCTTTTGACACGACGCACGCAGGCTGCGCGGGCGCGCTGAGCGGCGTGCCCTCCACCTCCAGCGCGATGACGGTGCCGGGCGGCAGGGTGAGATTCAGCATGGTCGCAGGCGTGAGCGCGGTGGTGCTTTCGGTGACGGTTTGCGTGTAGCGGTTGTTGTCGCCGGGGGCGCCATCCAGCCGATGCTGCGTGATGCTGCTGACGGCGGAGAATGGCAGGCGCAGCGTGACGGGCGTGTCGCCGGAGGATTTGCGCGAGCAGAGGAAGATGGTGGTCTTGCCGCCATCACGAAACGCAAAGCAAGTGGTCAGCGGGAAGTTCGCCACACTCGGCACGAAGCCACCTCCGGTGGCTGGCAGCGTGGTGGTGGGCAGGCTGTGCGCGATCACATTCATCATGCTGCCCGTGGCGTAGCGATTCCTCATGCGCAGCGTCTGCCAGGCGGTGTGCGGCAGGCCGCCGAAGATCGTGTGCGAGTGGGTGGACCAGTTCGGCCCATAGCTGAGGGTGAAAAAGCACTGCGGATCAAAGCCGCGCAGCGAGCTGTAAAGCAGAATGTCCAGCGTGCCGGTGCCAGCGGCCAGACTCTTGCCATACAGTTCGGACACTTCATTGAAGACCGCGCCGGGGTTCGGCAAACCATAGCCAGGGCCAGTCTCGTACACCGCGATTTCATACGGCCTACCCGTCGAGGCACGCAGCGAAGCACGCGAGGCGGCATGGGCCTCCATCCATGGATTGGCAAAGCGTCCG
>CAYQBV010000405.1:0-3863 GCA_964415705.1 uncultured Chthoniobacter sp.
CGCGCCCAGCGGCGGCTTGGCGTGCTGCGTCCGTTGAAAGTGGTCATCACCAACCTGCCCGACGGTCACACCGAATCCCTGCCCGCCGCGAATCATCCGCTCGACCCCGCGCTCGGCACCCGCGACCTGCCCTTCTCACGCGAGATCTACATCGAACAGGACGACTTCGCCGAAGTCCCGCCGCCCAAGTTTTTCCGCCTCAAGCCCGGCGGCGAAGTGCGGCTGAAATACGCCTACATCATCAAATGCGACGAGGTCGTAAGAAACGCGGACGGCACCATCGCCGAGCTGCGCTGCACCGCCGATCTGGACAGCAAAACCGGCGGCGCGACCTCTGCGCGGAAGATCAAAGGCACCATCCACTGGGTCAGCGCCGCGCACGCCATCGCCGCCGAGGTCCGGCTCTACGACCGCCTTTTCACCGAACCCGAGCCCGAGGCCGACGGCCGCGACTTCCGCACCTGCCTGAACCCGCACTCCCTCGAAACCATCACCGCCCACCTCGAACCCGCGCTCGCCACCGCCCGTCCCGATGAGCGCTTCCAGCTCGAGCGCCTCGCCTACATCGCCCTCGACTCCACGAGCACCGCCGGACACCCTGTCTTCAACCGCGTCATCACCCTCAAAGACACCTGGGCGAAAGAAGCGGCCAAAGGCTAGCCCGGGGCGCGGCTGACCATCAAGCCGCCGTCAGGGTGCGGGCACCGGTGGCGGCCCGCTTTGCGCCACGCCTTGCAGCGCTTTTTGCAGGCGGGCGATGGTCGCGGCGTCGCGGAGTTTGTGACCTTCGGAATCGGAGACGTAGAAACTGTCGATGGCCGCGCCTTTTTCCGTGGCGATGCGGGAGAGCGCGATCTGCACCCCGCTCTGGCTGAAGGCGCTGAGCAGGCTGGAGAGCAGGCCAAGCCGGTCCGGCGTCTGAATATCAACGAGCGTGTACACCGGGTGCGCGTCGTTATCGATGCCGATGCGCGTGGGAAAATCCAGTTCCTGTGCGAGATGCGAGCCGCTCTTTTTCATCAGCTTGGCGAGCAGCGGGGCGAAGTCGTAGTGCTCCTCGTCGAGCGCCTGGTGGAGGCGTTTGGCGACGAGCGCCATGTCTTTCTCATCGGTCACGGCTTCGAATTTCGTGCTGCACACGCGGAAGATGTCGAAGACCAGCGAATCGGCGCGCGTGAAGACATCGGCGCTGAGAATGTTCAGGCGCGCGATGGCCAGCGAGCCGGCGATGCGGGCGAGGAGTTCCTGCCGGTCCCAGCCGCAGAACCAGAATTCGCTGTGCCCGCGGTGCGGATGCGCGACCCATTTCACCGCCGGCGCGAGGCTCAGCTTTTCGTCGCCAAAACGAGTGGTGAGAAACGACCGGAAGAGCCGGATGTGCTCGACGATTTCCGGCGCGCTATACGTCTGGAAATACCGCTCGGGCATGAACTCGAAGTGCGCGTCGATCTCGTCGTGAAATTCGGCGGCAATCTTTTTGCGCACAGCCCCGTGGAGGGCTTCGCGCTCCACCGCGCGCTGGCGGTAAAAGGCTTCGCCATCGGCGAGGTAGAGCGAGGTGTTGCGGTAGAGTTGCCAGACGAGGGACTCTTTCCAGTCCGACCAGTTTTCGTCGCCGGTTCCCTGCCCGTCCACGAGCGTGAGCAGCATCAGGGCATCGAGGTTCGGCTGCGTGCGGATGAGGCTGGCGAATTCCGCGGTCGTGGCCGGATCATCCAGGTTCCGGCGCTGCGCGGTCATCGAGAGCGTGATGTGATGGTCCACGAGCAGCACGAGCGACTTGCGCTGTTCGGCCGTGAGCTGGAGTCGGCGCGAGACATTTTGCGCGAAGAGCGCGCTGGCCTCCGCGTGCTGTTTGGCGTCCGACGCCTTGCCGGTGTCGTGGAGCAGCAGCGCGAGGTAGAGCACGCACGGGTCTTCCAGCTTATGAAAAAGTTCGCGATAGGCCTGGAGCCGAGGGCTCGTGGTGTCGATGAGTTCGTCGAGCTTTTCGATGCAGACCAGCGTGTGCTCGTCCGCCGTATAGCGGTGAAAGAACTCGTGCTGCACCAGGCAGGTGAGGTTGCCGAATTCGGGAATGTAGCGCCCGAGGAAATCGATCCGGTGCATGGCCCGCAGGATCTCGCCGACCTCGCCCTTGCGGGAGCAAATGGCGAGGAAGGTTTCGCGCGCCGCTTTGGAATACTGAAACGTGCGGTCGCAAAGATGCAGGCGGCGGCGGATGAGCTGCGCGAGTTCCGCGCTGAGTTTCAGGTTGCGCTGCTGGAGATGCTGGAAGAGGCGCATCAACCGCGCGGGCTCCTGGTTGAAGATGTTTGAGGACTCGGCGAAGAGTCGTCCGTCGCGGCTCACGAATCCATCGAACGTCTCGGCTTTGGCCGGCTTGGGCTTGCGGAGAAAGCGCAGCAATCCGCCGCCGCTCAGCGCTGGTGGCGGGATGCTCAGGCGCTCGGAGACCAGCTCGGTGATCCCGTAAATGCAGCGCGCGTTTTGGTAGTAATCCCGCATGAAGGCCTCGCTGCGCCGCAGGATGCTTTTCTGCGGGTAGTTCAGCTTGTTGGCGATCTGGACCTGCTGGTTCATCAGGATTACGTCCGTCGATTTCTTGTTCAGGTAGTGCAGCTCCGTGCGGATGCGCAGCAGGAAATCGTAGGCCCGTTCGAGCTGGCGGCGCTCGGTTTCATTGATCAGCTTTTTCTCGACCAGCCCGGCGGTGGTCTGCACGCGCTCCTTGAAGAAGCTGATCCACAAAAGATTCTGGTAGTCGCGCAGTCCGCCGCAGCCGCTCTTGATGTTCGGCTCCTGCATGTAAACGGTGCGCCCGAATTTCTCATGGCGCGCGGCCTGATCTTTCACACGCGCGGCGATGTATTCGTCCACGTGGTCCACCACGCACTTCTCGATGAACGCGGCGTGAAACTCCTTAAAAAGCGCCGTGTCGCCCGCGATGCACCGCGCCTCCAGATAGGCGGTCTTCGACTGCATGTCCTCGTTCGCATACCGCACCGCCCCACTCACCGAGCGCGTGGAGTGCCCCACTTTGAAGCCCGAGTCCCACAGCGTGTAGAGGATCTTTTCCACCACGGAATCCAGGCGCGGATCGAGCTTCTTCGGCTTGTCGGGATGCAGAAACATGATGTCCACATCGCTGAAAAGATTCATCTCCCCGCGGCCATAACCGCCGACCGCCACGAGCGCGATCCGCGGCGGCTTGCCGAGCATCGGCACGCTCTCCAGCGCGGTGTCGAGCAGATGCCGCAGCACGATGTCCAGCAGGCTGGCCCGCTGCGCGCAAATCTCCCGTCCCCCGCCGCCGGACCGGTGCTTCAGCTCGATCCGGTGGTTCTCGATCTTGAGGAATTTTTTGTAGAGCGTGAGCAGCTCCTTCGAGTCCAGCGCACCTTGGGAACGGAGTTGCTGCTCGGCGTGGGCGAGCACTTTTTCACGATGTCGGAGCATGGTTTCGGCGGGCGGATAAAGGCGAGGGAGGATGCACGAAGCAGGCCCGCGGGCGACTCAATTAGCGGGCCGGCCGGGCGCGGCCCTCATTTGGCCTTCGCCAGATCCTCCCACAATTTCCGCGTCTCCGGCGTCAGCTCCGTCGGCAGCGTCACGGCGAGCTCCGCGTAGAAATCCCCGCGCGCCGTCGCGCTGGTCGGCAGCCCCCGGCCCCGCAGCCGAAACTTCCGCCCCGGTTGCGAACCCGACGGCACTTTCAAAAGGATCGAGCCATCCGGCGTCGGGATATGCGTCTCGCCGCCCAGCACCGCCATCCACGCGGGCACCGGGAGATCGTAGTAAAGATCCGCGCCTTCGGTGCGGTAGTCGGGATGTTTTTCCAAGCGCACGACCAGGTACAAATC
>CAYQBV010000406.1:0-3841 GCA_964415705.1 uncultured Chthoniobacter sp.
GCGGGGAGGGGGGGGGTGGGGAGGCTCATGCGGTGGCGGGTCGGGGAGTGTCGGCGGCGGTGACTTTGCCGGTGGGGAGATTGGCGCGGAGTTCGTCGGAGAGAAGTGGGGCGACGGCTTCTTCCGCACTCAGCGACCGCATGTTCAGCACCTCCGTCGCCTCGGGCAGGAGCGGGGCGTTGGCTTGGTGAAAAAGCCATTTCACCGCGCGCGGAAAGCACGCGGCGATCTTCACCGGCCCGCCACTGGCCAGCCGGGCGAGCGCGGGGTCGCGGCGGGCGGACATCTCGCACAGGTCAGCCACCGCCTCAAAGGCGACGCCGCTTTCACACAGCCGACGCAGGACGGCGTCCTTCACCTCCTTCGGCACCACTTGGGCATACTGGCAATGGCAGTAGAGGATGCTCGGCAGGGGCTGGCTCATGACATTCGGGACGGGCGCGGATATTTACCGGCCGCAGGGCAGGCCCAGCGTGGCTAGCAGATGCTTAGCACTTTCCGGATTACGTCCTGCGGATTTGGGAGTTGCTTGGACTCGACTCGCGGGCTGTAAATCGCGGGCGCGTCGAGCGCGGTGACGCGGAGGATCGGGGCATCGAGGTCGTCGAAGCATTTCTCCTGAAGCATGGAGGCGATCTGCGCGCTGACGCCGCAGAAGGGTTTGTTTTCATCAACGAGCACGGCGCGGTGGGTCTTGCGGACGCTGGCGAGGATGGCGTCCTCGTCGAGTGGCCGGATGCTGCGGAGGTCGATGACTTCGGCCGAGATGTCGTGCTCGGCGGCGAGGAGTTCGGCGGCGCGCAAAGCGGTGAGCGCCGCGCGTCCATGGGCGATGAGGGTGATGTCGGTGCCTTCGCGCTTGATGTCGGCCTTGCCGAGCGGGATGAGGTATTCCTCTTCGGGAACCTCACCCTTTTCGCCATAAAGGAGGGTGTTTTCCATGAACATGACGGGGTCATTGTCGCGGATGGCGGTCTTCATCAGACCCTTGGCGTCATAGGCGGTGGCGGCGCTGACGACCTTGAGGCCGGGGATGTTGGCCAGCATGTTTTCGGGCGTGTGGCTATGGGTCGCACCCACATTGGTGCCGCCGTTGGCGGGACCGCGGATGACGATGGGACAGTTAATGAGTCCGCCGGACATATAACGGATCTGAGCGGCGTTATTGATGATCTGATCCCAAGTCACGGTGGCAAAGCTCCAGAACATAAGTTCCATGACCGGGCGCAAACCCAGCATGCTGGCTCCGATACCCATACCGATAAAGGCCGCTTCCGAGATGGGTGTATCGACCACACGTTTGTCGCCAAACTTCTTCCACAGACCTTTGGTGACTTTGTAGGCCCCGTCGTATTGGGCGACTTCCTCACCCATGAGGACGACGTTGGGATCGCGCTCGATTTCCTCGGAAAAGGCTTGGTTCAGGGCGTCGCGGTATTCGATGAGTGGCATGGAAAAATTGAGGGTTTAAAGTGAAGAAGCTGAGAGCTTCGCCGCCTAAGTGCCGTAAGCGGAATGTTGCTGATTTACTTTCCAGTTAGTCGTTGAAGAAGTGTTTCCCCGTGCGCCCGGCTTCCGTCTGGCGATCGACCTCAAAGTACACGTCTTCGAAAATGCTGGCGTCGCTCGGGAGCGGGCTTTCCTCGGCAAACTGCGCGCTGGCCTCGGCCTCAGCCTTGGCGGCGTCGCTGATTTCATCGAACTGCGCTTCCGTCAGGACACCCTCTTCGATCAGCCGCTTCTTGAAGAGCTGAATGGGATCGTGATCGCGCTTGTAGGTCTCGATTTCCTCCTCGGAACGGTAGCCGCCCTTGTGCTTCGAGTCCGCGACGGAGTGGCCGTAGTAACGGTAGGTATCGAATTCGAGGATGGTCGGCTTGGATTCCTTGTGCGCGCGTTCGATCGCCCTCTCCGTAACGGCCCGGACTTCGTAGATGTCCTCGCCATTCGCCTGCGCCCACTCGACACAAAAAGCCTCGCCGCGTTGGGCGAGGCAATCCTTGACCACCGACGACCGCTCGAGGCTGGTCCCCATCGAGTAGCCGTTGTTTTCAATAATGTAGATGACCGGCAGTTCAAAGAGCGCGGCCATGTTCAGCGATTCGTAAAAGCAGCCTTGGTTGACCGCGCCATCGCCGAGAAAGCACATCGCGGCACCTTTCAGCCCCTTGTATTTCAACCCATAGGCCAGCCCGAGCCCGAGCGGCGTCTGGCCGCCGACGATGCCGTGGCCGCCCCAGTAATTCTTGTCCGGCGCAAAGAAGTGCATCGAGCCGCCTTTGCCTTTTGAGCAGCCGGTGGCTTTGCCGTAAAGCTCGGCCATGCATTCGTTCATGCTCATGCCGACGGCGAGGGCGTGGCCGTGGCAGCGGTAGGCAGTGATGACGTGGTCGTCGTCGCCCATCAGCGAGCAGGCGCCGACGGCGACGCTTTCCTGCCCGATGTAGAGGTGCATGAATCCGCCCATTTTGCCCCTGGTGTATTCGTTGAGCGCCCGCTGCTCGAAGCGCCGGATGCGAAGCATTTCGCGGAGGAGCTGGATTTTGGCCTCCGGGGTGAGGCTTTTGTTGATCGGGGCGAGTGCGTGGGCGGTGGATTTGGTGGCTGTGTCCATAGTGTCGGCTCAGGCTGCGCGGGAGTATTAGTGGCGGGTCGCACGGCGCGCAACACGCAACCGCGCGGGAGTCGCAGTTTTTGCGCCCGAGGGGGTGGGGCGTTGTTTTTCAGGGGGAAAAAGCGGCGCGGCTCGGGCGCGGCGACGGCCAGCGCAATAACGAGTTCGTTTCGCTGCAAAGGAAGGAACTCTACGCTCTCGCCACGTATCCGCTGCTCGCCATGGCGCTCGACCGCAGCCCGCTCGTCATCATGGCCGGCAGCCACCGCTGGGAAGGCACCCAGGATGTGCGCTTTTTCAACCACACCGATCTCGCCGAACTCGAAGAGAAGTTCCGCGACGCGGGCAAGGAAGTCCGCGTCGTCCTGATGACACTGAAAAAAGGGCAGGTCAGCTTTCACCACGCGTGGACCATCCACGGCAGCTCCGCGAAGACCAGCGGACTGCCCCGACTTCCCTGCGCCGTGCATTTGCAGGACGGGCCGAATCACCACCGCCCGTTCCGCACCGCGCAGGGCCGCGAGATCCACATTTTTGACGAAAAGCTCTGCCGCACCCTGCCCAACAGTGACCCCGACTTCAGCGACCCCGCCGTGTTTCCCACCGTGTGGTCGGAAAATGCGTGATGGAACATCGGCACCTCACCGCCAACGAACCCGAGTGGCTGGCCATCCTCGGGCGCTTGACCCACGATTTTTACCACCGTCCGGAGTATTGCCGGCTCGACGGTGAGCCGCAGCAGGCGGAAACGGTGGCCATGGACTTGTCTCTCGATGAAACCGGGATGTGGAAAAACATTCGCGACGATCACCAGTGGACGATCCGCAAATGCAAGCGGCTCGGCTTCGAGACGCGGATGGTTCCCCTCCACGAACACATCGACGCCTTCATGGAGATCTATCGCGAAACCATGGATCGCGTCCATGCCCGCGACTCTTCCTACTTTGGCCGCGACTACTTTATCCGCCTCGCCGAGCTGCGCGAGCAGGTCCATTGCTGCTTTGTGGAACTCGGCGGCGGAGTCGGCGGCACGGACGACCGCCTGCTCTCCTTCAAGCGCGGCTTCTCCCCGATGACGTTCCCCTTCTTTACCCTCCGCCTCATCACCGACCCGGAGAAATACCGCACCCTCACCCCCCTCAGCGCGAGCGCGGCCGCCGTCCCCCTGGAAACCCGGCTGCAAAACGACTCCTTCCCCGCCTACCGCACCCCGCGCTGATCGGCAGC
>CAYQBV010000407.1:0-3828 GCA_964415705.1 uncultured Chthoniobacter sp.
TCTATCTCGACGGCGAAAAGGACAAGGTCGCCTCCGGCAGTGTCGCCGGCAACGTGCTGACCCTGAAACTCAAGGAACCCACCGCCGCCACAAAGATCACCTACCTCAAGGAGATCGCGTGGAATCAGGACAACCTCCTCAACGGTGCCAACGGCATCGCCGCCCTGACCTTTTGCAACGTGACCCTCCAGGCGCGCTGACAGTTTAATGAAATAGTTAGGGCTGGCGGGTGGATGGCGTCATTCCGTGCGCCCTGCCTCCATCGCACGAGGCTATTTTCAACAGGCTGCCAAGTAATCTGCTGCAAAACTCGGGCGCGCTTGCAAATTCAACTCGTTCGTCATCCTGCGGGACCGAACACGTCGGCGTGATAGTTGGAGCGCAATGAACCTGCGGAGGACACCACGGAGAGGCACACTCCAGGGGACCGCTGGCGCGGCTGCAGCGGAGGCGCACACCGTCGAGGAAAGGTGGCGGTATGCCGTGCGGCCGAGGGGAAAGTTTGGGGCCGTTCGACATGCTCAGGCCATGCGCGAATTCGAGTGCGTCGTCACGGTGCGCTTCCCCGGAATCGCTCAACTCACCGTCGCTGTTCAAGGAGATCTGGATGCGGTTGCGTTTTCCGAACGACCACCTCCCGGCTTTGGGAATAATGAGAACTCCCGTGCCCTCGCCAGCGGGGTGCCCCTAGCTGCCGGAGTAGACGCGGGCCACGTGGCAACAGAGCCATGGCGGGACGCGAAGTTCAGACTATGTACTCCAAAGATTCACCTTGCTGATAGGCGGGCGACGCTCGTTTCATGCCCGGCCCTGCAGCGCCCGATCTACTGAACCCGGCAGACTCGGATGAATGCAGGCCAAAGCCACGAACCCGCCACACCAAGGGCAACAACCACCAAGCTAAAATCCAGTAAAACTATGAAGAACCCCGTCAACAACCGCCCAACCATGAACCGGACCGCCAAATTCGCCAAACTCACCAGCGCCATCGCGCTCAGCCTGTCGCTCGTCGCACTTTCCACCACGGCCCGCGCCGCCGATCCCGAGGTGAAAATCGACGCCAGCACTGCGGTGGAGATCAAAAAGGAAATCAACGGCCTGCCCGCAGGGTCAAAGGTCACCTCGACCGCTGGATACGAAGACTATGCCCTAGCCCCGGTCGTTGACGGGATCAAGAAGCGCAAGGATCTCGGCTGGCAGGAAGGCTCGTGGGCTTCGGCGGAGGACGAGACCGTCCACGGGATCGAGATCCACCTCGCCAAGCCGCAGCGCGGCGGGCGTTTCCAAGTGTCCTGGGGCTATGACATCCACAACGAAGAAAATGGCAAGTGGTGGGTCTCCCGGGACTATGTCGTCCAGATCAAGGAGAAGGCCGGCGACGCGTGGAAGACCGTGGTCGCCGTGAAAGGCAACCAATCCGTCATCGGCAGCTATTCCCTGCCCGATGTCGCCTTCGGTTTCGTCCGCATCTACCAACTCCCCGGCGGCGGCCATGCGGACCGGCCCAATATCATGTGGGTGGGCCAGATCGAAATCGCCGACTAAATGCCGTCCAGCCGGCGATCTCTGATCGCCGGTTTTAAGACTAATCAATGCGAGCGGCGTTGGGTTTAATACCCAACGCCGCTTTCTTTGAGCGCCATCCCACGACCACACGAAACATGCTCCCGACCGCCAAACGCGCCTTCCGCCATCTCCTCCTCGCCATTGCTCTGACTGGCTCCACCGTCCAACGGGCGAGCGCCCAGGCTCCAGCCATCACGGTGGATAACTTCAAGACGGGAGAGACGATTCAGTATTCCGCACCATTGATCTCCGGCACTCTACCCGACGCGGCGCTGGAGGCGGTGACGCTGACCAATGCCTCATCCAAACGTCCCACGCGGGAGATGAAGGGCCTGGCCTCAAAGGGACGCTTCAAAGTGCTGGCCGATCTCGTCCCCGGCCCGAACGAACTCACGATCAGCGCCGGGAACAAGACCGCGAAACTCAACCTGATCTTCACTCCGCAGACCAGCAAGCGGGGCGTGCGGGCCATCTACTACACCGACAACACCGGTGACATCTCGCTGAACAGTCCCGTGCCTGCCGACAAGTTGGACATCAGCGGCAAGCTCAGCACCGCCATGTTGCTCATGCAGAGCTTCACCGCCGACCGGATGAGCCAGCACGGTTATGGCCGCAAGACCTTCAACGTGGAATTGGAACCCGATGGTCGCGTAAAAGTGTTCATCGTCAAAGGCGACCAGGCACCCAATTCCGGGTTCAACGATGGTACCATTAACCGGGCGATTGCCGCCCACGCCTCGCGTCCCCACACCCATTACCTCGTCATGCTCGGCCGTGGCTGCGGTTACACCGCCATCGGCGGAAACGGCAAAGCTATCATGGGTGGCGACACCGTTTACACCTGGCCCAGCAACCTTTCAGAAGCCCAGGCCGCCTTCATGGATGCCACCCCGATCGACGCCGGAAAGTATCATGTGGACGCCATCGGACGAGACACCTTCTGGGCGAACAGTTCCACGACCATCGGTGCCTGCCTGCACGAACTCAGCCACAGCTTTGGCCTCCCCCATAGCATGGACGGTCTCTGCATCATGACGCGCGGCCACGATTACTTTAACCGCTTCTTTACGCTGATCGAGCCGCCATCCAAGGCCAACTCCCAGCCGCTGGAATTCAAGGACAGCGACGCCGCCCGCTTCTGCAAGGTCACCGCCAACAACCTCGCCGTTTCCCGCTACATGGCCCTCAATGAACGCGCATACATCAGCGGCGTTCAGCCCACCATCAAGTTTGATCCCGCCAAAAACGAGATCACCGTCCGCACCGAAGTCGGCATTGGGTTCATTGCCCTCGACCCACCCTACGGGAATCCTGGCGCGGACTACTGCCTGCCGATCGACCCGAGCAAACCCGCGCCGAAAGAAGTCGTCATCCAGGCAAAAGAGTGGGCCCGATTCGGTGGCAAGCCCTTTCAGGTCCGCGTCATGGACGTGGACGGAAACGGCAACATCGATCGCGACCCGCTCAAGCCCAAGTAGGGCGCTGCGTTTGGATGAGATCTGCGGGCGGTGATCGGTGATCGAAAACGCCCGCACCGCGCTGACAGGCACCCATCAGCATTCACCAATCACTCGTCACGAAATCTCTCCGTCTTCTGCCTCCATACTCCGATGAAAACTCTCTCCACGGTCCTCCTCGCACTTTTCAGCAGCACCTTCATTGCCCATACGCAGACAGCCGGTGCGGAGACCGCAGAAAGCAAATCCGACTCCCCCGCCAACCTGACCAACAGCCAGACTTTCAAGGCGGACAAACGCTACGTGATTTTTCCCCGCGCCAATGGACTCAAGGGGAAGGACAAAGTTTTCGTGAAACTCGATGGCGAGCTTTTCTTCGCCGAGTATGACGCGGGGCTCGCGAAGTCAGAGCCGGACTTCTGGACGTATATTGATTTGAAATTGCATCAGGGCAAACAGGTCGAGGTGAGTGCCACCGGCCCGAACGCGGAGGGAATCGCGCTCGCGAAAATGAGCGACACCATTCCCGGAAAGTATCGGCTCTATCACGAGCCCGGTCGCCCGCAGGTTCATTTTTCCCCGTTGCGTGGATGGCTGAATGATTCCTCGGGCATGTTCTATCTGAACGGCAAGTGGCACTATTACTACATGAACACGCGGTTCGGGAACTTGATGGCTGGCGTGAACAACAACTGGTCGCACGCTGTGAGCACTGACCTACTGCATTGGACCGAGGAACCGATGCTACACACGATCATTCGCGAGAAGCAGTGTTATTGGACAGGCTCCGCAGCGGTGGATG
>CAYQBV010000408.1:0-3826 GCA_964415705.1 uncultured Chthoniobacter sp.
CCACAAGTCGAACATTGCAAGGTTGTAAACCATCTGCACAAGCAGCTCTGCGGAGCTTGAGTGCCGCGTCCGAAAATCCATAAAAGACACAGATAAAGGACACAGATAAAGGGACAAGTCAGTTGTCCCCCGACGCCCGCCCCCGTTCTGACCGTTTCCGGTGCGGCGGGCGCGGAAGTAATTTCCTAGCAAAAAAAACAGCGTGCAACTCTGCGTCCCTCTACAGCAATGAAAAAACAATCCACCACCGCTCTCTGGAGGGCACTCGTGCTCATACTCATGGGATTATCCGGTCACTCGCGGGCCGAGACCGATTATTTCTCCACCGGTCCGGGCCAGGGTGCGCCCGATCAGCTTTGCGATGTGTGGCAGACGATCTTCAACGGCTGGCGACTCGACCCAGCCGGCGACAACGATAA
Organism: uncultured Chthoniobacter sp.; assembly: GCA_964415705.1. GTDB lineage: Bacteria > Verrucomicrobiota > Verrucomicrobiia > Chthoniobacterales > Chthoniobacteraceae > Chthoniobacter. The sequence continues at coordinate 420 of CAYQBV010000408.1, forward strand.
GGACGGCTCTTCAAACTTCATCGAGGCGGTGGCCGGCACCGATCCGAGAAAGGCGGGCGACTCCCCTTTCGTGAAAAAGACCGTCAATTCGGCCTCGGGCACCGTTTTCACCTTTGAGGCCAAGGCGGGCAAGATCTACCGAATGCTGAGTGGCGAATTACCCGCCGGGCCCTTCGCGACCGTGGTGACGCAACTGGCACCAGTCAACGGCCAGACGGAATACCTCGCGATGTCAGACGACAAAAAACAGACCATCACCGTGGCTCGCGTTGTTGGACGGACGCTTTACTACCGATTGGAAGTCAAAGATGCGGATAGCGACAACGACGGAGTGTCTGATTGGGCGGAGTTCCAGACGGGCACGGACCCTCGCAATCCTACTACGCCGACGAACGCTTCGGCCGGCGCGGCATCAGACGGGGCGACGCTGCGCAGCCTGCTCGCGTTAGCTGCCGAGGATGGCCATATTCTGCATTTGCTAAAGCACGGCAAGGCCGGAGCGCATCTCCCGGAGAAATCCAAGCTCTACAAAAAGATCCTCGTCCATCTCGCGAAGGAGGGCCAGTTGCCGTCGAGCAGCAGCGGCATCTCACGGGGTGATTTCAATGGCGATGGATTCGCGGATCTCGCGATCGGCATTCCAGGCGAGGACCAGGGTGGCGAGGCATCCAGCGGTGCCGTTGTCGTCATTTACGGATCGAGGGACGGCTTGGTTTCATCCGCCGCAGTGGCTCAGGGCGTGCCTGCGCCGCAGTTTTGGTCGCAAGATTCGTCCGGCATTTCTGGTAGCAATGAGTCTGGCGACCGCTTCGGGTCGGCGCTGGCGTCGGGGGAGTTCAATGGCGACGACTACTCGGACCTGGCGATCGGCGTGCCGGGCGAAGACATCACTTTCGGCGGCAGCGCGAAAGCGAACACGGGACGAGTGGTGATCATCTATGGCTCGCCCGCCGGCCTGGCTGCCAGCGGCAGCAACATGGTCCGGGCGCCGCAATCCTTTGACCTGCTCAACGGCAATCCCCAGATGCCTTTCTCCGTGGAATATGTGGTTCCGGAAAACGCGAATCTCGGACAGGCGCTGGCTTGGGGCGACTTTGATGGCGACGGCTTCGGAGATCTGGCCATCGGCGCGCCCAAGCTGGCCGTGAAGCACAATGAATTTCTGCACTTCTTTGCTGAGACCGAGTCCGGCGGCGTGTGGGTTCTTTACGGCTCGGCCAATGGCATCCAGTTGAGTCGGGATCAATTTTTCACTCCGGATGGAACAGTCGGTCACAGGGACGGCGATGAATTCACGTCGATCGATGCCGACACCACTGGCTATCACTTTGGAGCAGCACTGACCGCGGGCGATTTCGATGCGAACGGCGCAGACGATCTAGCCATCGGCATCCCGGACGAAAACATCTACACCAATGTGTCCGGCACGATGGCCCGTCGAGCCGGCGGGGTGATGGTGTTCCCGGGCTTCGTCGCAGATTTTGGCGTCACCCCAGGCTTATCCACCGGCCCAGCGCACTTTTGCCAGCGGACCTCGATATCCAGTTACCGCACCACCACCTTCCAGACTGTTCCACTCTCCGATGAGCGTTTCGGGGCGGCGCTGACCGCAGCCGATTTCGATGGGGACGGAGCAAGTGATCTCGTCATCGGGGTGCCCGGACAAAGTGGCCAGGAGATTCGCCTTCCCGACGGGGCCATCATTCGCGCCAATCCGGAAGCCGGCGCGGTGCATGTCGCTTACGGGCGGCGGCGGGATTCATTCATATTCAACGACTCCGTTGTTTTGTTTTTCAACACCACCATCGGTAGCTATGTCCAATTTCTGAATCAGGACGTTCTCTTTGGCAGTGGGAGTGAAACCGGAGACCGCTTTGGCTCGGCTTTGGCCGCCGGCAGGTTCGACAGCGTAGGGATCGCCCTCGCCATCGGTGTGCCGAAAGAGGATCTGGCGGGAGGCGCCGATGCCGGCGAGGTGAATGTCATCTATTCTGGGTTTGGGGGCCTCTCGCCGACGGCGAGGCGCAGACCGCAACGCCTCGGTGATACTTCGGCTCAGGCGGGCGCGCGCTTCGGGTCCAGTCTCTCCGCGTGGGATTTCGGGCGCGCGGGCCCTTTCAGTGGTTTTCGGTTGTGTGCGGACCTGGCGGTGGGTGCGCCCTTCAAGGATATCTCCGGGAAGATCGACGCCGGTGCGATGCACGTCTTTTACGGCACGTCGAATGGACTGACCTTCACGGGCGAGCAGGATTGGACACAAGACTCCCCCGGCATTCCAGGCGGCTCCGAAGCCGGAGACATGTTCGGCGCGGCGGGATATTGACTGATCAGCCCCCTCACTCCCCGACGCCGCTCCCCGGTCTGACCATCCCCGGTGCGGCGGGCGCGAAAGCAAATTCCTAGCATTCTAGCAGCCAGTGCCGAAGGAGACCGACGGTGAGCCACCGAAACTGAGCGTGTTGTTGGTGGGGGATTAGAGATCGAGAATTTGGCGAATTTGGCGACTGGCGTTGCGGCCGAGGAGAAAGGGTTTCTCGATGTCGGATAAGAATAGTTCGACCCGATCGCCAGCGGTGGGAAGGAGTTTGTGAATGTGTTCACGGTTGATCATCAGGGAACGACCAAGGCGAAGGAAGGGGGGAGAGGGGAGGACATTTTCATAGTAACCGAGCTGGTGGCAAACCAATAAAGGCAGTTCGCCCTTGATTCGAATGTGGGTGAAGTCGCCGTCGGCTTCCAGAGCGAGGATGGAGAGTGGTGCGGCGACCAAGGTGCGTTCGGGAGTTTTAAAACAAATGCGATCCGTGGCCAACCAAGCACTGGGGGGGCTGGTCAGTTGGCCGAGTCTTGCAATGGCCAAGGCTAGCCGAGGCGCGCGGACTGGCTTGAGCAGATAGTCTACGGCTTGGAGATCGAAAGCCTCGACGGCGTGAGCGGGGTTAGCGGTCACAAAGATCACCTTGGGATGAAATTCTATGGATCCAAGGAGGCTGATCCCGTCCCGATCGGGGAGATGAATGTCCAAAAAGAGGACATCGGGGTGGAGAGAATGGATCGCCAGCGTGGCCGCGTCGGCGGTGGCGGCTTCCCCGACCACTTCCACTTCATGGTGGGCGGCGAGGAGCTGGAGGAGGCGTTGTCGAGCCAGCGGCTCGTCGTCGATAATTAAAACTCTGAGCATGGCGTCCCTTGTAAAATGAGTTGTGCCTGAATGATGCCGCCCTTGGCGGTGAGATTAAATTGGTGGCGGTTAGGGTAGTGGAGTTGGAGGCGACGGAGGAGGGTGGAGTGTCCGACGCCCGCTTGAGGAGAGGGCTGGAGATACCCAGAATTGGATACGAGGATCTCCAAGGTATCACCCGAAAGGGCGACATGAATGGTAATTTCTAGGGGTAAGGACTCAGGCG
>CAYQBV010000409.1:0-3778 GCA_964415705.1 uncultured Chthoniobacter sp.
AGCGCGATGTCGGGCTCGATGCCGGTGGTGTCGCAGTCCATGAGGAAGCCGATCGTGCCCGTGGGCGCGAGAACGGTGACCTGCGCGTTGCGGTAGCCATGCTTCTTGCCCGCGGCGAGGGCGCCGTCCCAGCACTTTTTGGCCTCTTCCTTGAGGAATCCAAAGCGCTCACTCACTTGGATCTTCTCCACATGCGAGCGGTGCAGTTTCATGACCTCCAGCATGTAAGGCTCGTTGGTCGTGTCGGCGGTCTTCGCCACGCCGCTGCAGCGGGTGTCTTTGTAGCCAGGGAACGGCCCCATCTCTTTGGCCATCTTGGCGGATTGCTCGTAAGCGTGCCCGGTCATGATGCTGGTGATGGCACCCGCGAGCGCGCGGCCTTCATCGGTGTCGTAGCCGAGGCCGTAGCTCATGATGAGCGCGCCGAGGTTGGCGTAACCGAGGCCGAGGGTGCGGAAGATGTGGGAATTCTCCGCGATGGATTTGATCGGGTAGCTGGCGTTATCCACGATGATTTCCTGCGCGGTGATGAAGAGGCGCACCGCAGCTTTGAAGCGCTCCACGTCGAACTGACCGTCCGCCTTTTTGAACTTGAGCAGGTTGAGCGAGGCGAGGTTGCACGCCGTGTTGTCGAGAAAGAGATACTCGCTGCACGGGTTGGTGCTGTTCTGCCGGGCGGTGCCTTTGCAGGTGTGCCATTGGTCGATCGTGGTGTCGAACTGGATGCCAGGATCGCCGCAGAGGTGCGTGCCTTCGGCGATCTTGCGCAGCAGCGTGGCGGCGTCCTTTTTCTCGCAAGGCTGGCCGTCGGTCACGCGCTTGGTCCACCACTCCCTGCCCTCCACGGCGGCGTTCATGAACTCGTCGCTCACGCGCACCGAGAGGTTTTCGTTTTGATACATGATCGAGCCGTAGGCCTCGCCGTTGAACGACGGGTCGTAGCCTTGCTCGATGAGCGCCCACGCCTTTTTCTCCTCCTTGGTTTTCGCCTCGATGAACTCCTCAATGTCCGGGTGCCAGTCCTTGAGCGTGTTCATCTTCGCGGCGCGCCGCGTCTTGCCACCGGACTTCACGACATTGGCGACCTGGTCATAGACCTTGAGGAAACTGAGCGGGCCGCTGGGCTTGCCGCCGCCGCTGAGTTTCTCGCGCGTCGAGCGGAGCGTGGAAAGATCGCTGCCGGTGCCGGAGCCGTATTTGAAGAGCATGGCTTCGCTCAGGGCGAGGCGCATGATGTCTTCCATCGTGTCCTCGACGGACTGGATGAAGCACGCGCTGCCCTGCGGGTATTCGTATTGCGTCTTGGCGCGCTCGGCCTGGCCCGTCTTGTGGTTGTAGTAGTAGTTCCCTTCGCCCCTTCCCTTACCGACGCCGTATTGGTGGTGCAGGCCGACATTGAACCACACCGGCGAATTGAACGCGCCAAACTGATTTACGCACAGCCAAGTCAGTTCGTTGTAGAAAGTCTCGGCGCTTTCCTTGTCGGCGAAATACCCGTCCTTGATGCCGCAGTCGGTGATCGTGCGGGTGACACGATGCACGAGTTGCTTCACGCTCCGCTCGCGGCCGCCCTTGTAGGGGTCGTTGCCGTTGGAAATGTCGCCGTAGAAATACTTCGAGACGGCGATTTTCGTGGCCAGCGCGCTCCACGATTTTGGCACCTCGATGTTCTCCTGTTTGAAGATCGCCTTGCCCGAATCATCGGTGATCTCGGCAGTGCGTTGTTCCCATTCGATTTCGTCGAAAGGGGAGATGGCTTTCTGACTGAAAACGCGGGCGAATTTCAGTCCTTCATTGGATGGCCGACGGGAGTCGGAAGTTTTGGCGCTCATGGCGGTGCGGCGGCTTGGCTTCAATTGGATCATTGCGTTGCGGTGTTTTGTGAATGGTTCGTGAATAAGTCATCTACCCCCCCTAACAGCCTGTGAGCAGGTCGCGAATTCCCAGTGAACAGCGGCCAACAACCACAGGATGTGGGGGCGAGGGCTACATAAAACCACAATATGTAGTGGGCTGGAAGAAAAATTTGCGGACATGCCTAAGATTTTCCTCAGAGAAATTGCTTGCCAACCCGGCGGTGCGTAAGTGCGCCCTCAGCGCACCTTCGTTCGCGGTTTCAACGGCCCGGCAACCAAGTGTTAGCCAATGTTCCGCGGCGGCGGGTGGGTGGAGCGCAGGGCTGGTCAGCGTCCGCAAATACCGGACGGGATGTTCCTCCGTCGCCGAGACGTACCAGACTTTTCGCCATCGCCGAAAAAACGCCCCTTAAACCGCGTTTTCGCCCGCGAAATCCATCGCGTCACCGAACTGGCCGCGGCGTTTGAGATCGGGAATGAGCGCGACTGAAGCCTGGTCGGGCTCTTTGCACTGGCGCGCAATTCCGCCTGCGAAATCGCCGTGCTGTTCCCAGCCTGGGTGGAAAAGCTGGTTGCAGCGGACAACGCGGGCAATGAAGACGGGCACCGGCTCCTCAATCGCTGCACCATTTTCGACAGCCGCGAGTCCGGGGCTGGTGCCCTCGACGGCACCTTGAACCTCGTCAACTGCACCTTCACCAATAACAAAAAAACTATAAATCCGGCGGACTCGTCCTGGAGCAATGGACCGGCGAAAAGCCTAACCCCCAAACAAGGAACCGGCGTATCGGAGACCGCGCCAAACGCGAATCCAGCCGATTCCGCGCCGCAGAAAAAGCCGCCCGCCACCAAACGCAAGCCCACCCCGGCCCCCGCCGGCAACAAAGCGGAGGAGATCATACGCGACGTCCTCCGCCACCTTCCGCGCTGAGCCGACCTCGGCCTCACGAGGCATAAAGGACAAGCCCGAAGGGCCCTTAGGCGAGCATCGGCTTCACCACTTTCCCCTGCACGTCGGTGAGGCGGAAGTAGCGGCCTTGGAATTTGTAGATCAGCTTTTCGTGATCGACGCCGAGCAGGTGGAGCATGCTGGCGTGGAGGTCGTGCACGTGGACGCCGCCCTCGACGATGTTGTAGCCGTAGTCATCGGTCGTGCCGATCACGGTGCCGCCTTTCACGCCGCCTCCGGCGAGCCACAGACTGAAACAGCGCGGGTGATGATCGCGCCCGTAGTTGTTCCCGGTGATCTTTCCCTGACTGTAAGCGGTGCGTCCGAATTCGCCGCCCCAGACGACGAGCGTGTCATCGAGCAAGCCTCGGCGTTTGAGATCGGTGATGAGTGCGGCGGAGGCTTGGTCGGTCTGTTTGCACTGGCGCGAAATGCCGCCGACGACATCGCCGTGCTGGTCCCATCCCTGGTGGAAGAGCTGGATGAAACGCACATCCCGTTCGATGAGCCGCCGCGCGAGCAGACAGTTCGCGGCGTAGGTGCCGGGCGTCTTACTGTCGGGGCCGTAGAGCTGGAAGGTTTCCTCCGTTTCGCCGGAGAGATCGGTGGCATCGGGCACGCTGGTCTGCATGCGGAAAGCCATCTCGGCCTGGGCCACGCGGGCGTCGATTTCCGGGTCGAGCTGCTGCGCCGCCTGGTAGCCGTTGAGCTGGCCGAGCGCATCGAGCATGTCGCGGCGCACGTGCGGCGAGACGCCTTCGGGATTGGTGAGGTAAAGCACCGGCTCCTGGCCCGCGCGGAACTGCACGCCCTGATGTTCGCTGGGGAGAAAGCCCGCGCCCCACAGCCGCGAGTAGAGCGGCTGGTCGCGCGAGGCATTTTTCGAAACGAGCACGATGAACGCCGGGAGGTTGTCATTGAGCGTGCCGAGGCCATACGAAGCCCACGCACCCATCGAGGGCCGCCCCGGCAC
>CAYQBV010000410.1:0-3778 GCA_964415705.1 uncultured Chthoniobacter sp.
ACCTCGACGAGCAGCACGATCAGGTGCGCATCACCGGCGTCGCCGAAGTCCTCACCGACCCCGCCCTGCTGCGCGAGATTTGGGACAGCAACGCCCTGCTGCGCCGCTACCTCGGCACCCCGGAAAACCCCGCCCTCATCATCTACCGCATCCGCCCCGAGCGCGTGCGCTTCATGCGCGAGTGGGCGCTGGAATACCACGAGGTGCCGCTCGAAAAGTAGCTTGGACTGAAGTCCAAACGCCCTCGCAACTTTGGACTGAAGTCCAAGCTACTTTGGCCGGACCGCCTCCGCCCACTTTGCGGGCAGCGTTCCTTCACTCCATGCCCGCCCGCCTTCGTCCGCCGCGCATTGCGTTCAGGATGACGGCGCTTTTTCAAACGGAGCCGTTACCAAAAAGCGCCCTCCATCCAAAACGCCCTGCTGCTACTTTCCGCAGGATACCCTCACCATGAAACACCCGACCAACCTCACTCGCCGCGAATTCATCAAAGACACCGTCGCCGCCACGGCTGCGGTCGCGGCCACCGGGCTGGCCGCCCCGGCGGCGGAGAGCGCCGAGGTTGCCATCATCCAGGGGCGCAAGGTGAAGGTCGCCGTCATCGGGTGCGGCAATGTTTCGGGCAGTTACTTTCCCACGCTCGTCGCGTCGCCCCACGTCGAGTTGGTCAGCACGTGCGACCGCATCCCCGCGCGCGCCGAGCAGGCGGCAAAAAAGCACGGCGTGCCCCGGCATTTCCCGCACATCGACGAGCTGCTCGCCGGTCCCGCTTTCGACCTGCTGGTGAATCTCACCGACATCCAGCAGCACCATCAAATCAACCGCGCAGCGCTCACCGCCGCGCGCCACGTCTGGAGCGAAAAGCCGCTCGGGATCAACTACGCCGAAGCCAAGGAACTGCTCGACCTCGCCGCGGCGAAACGCGTGCAGCTTCTCGCCTCGCCGACCGTCGTCGCCAGTCCGCAGTTCGCCTTCATGGCCCAGACCATCCGCGACGGCAAACTCGGCCGCGTGGCCGCCGCCCATGCCAGCTACGGACACACCGGTCCGTCGTGGTCCTCCTTTTTCTACGAAAAAGACGGTGGCAGCCTGTTTGATCTCGGCGTTTACAGCATCACCACGCTCACCGGGCTGCTCGGGCCGGCCAAAGCGGTCGTCGCCATGACCGGCATCGTCACACCCGCGCGCATGATCACCGGCAAAGGCGAAATCCGCGTCGCCGCCGAGGACAACGCCATGCTCCTCATGGATCACGGCGACGGCGTGCTCTCGCACATTCAGTCGGGCTTCAACTACTACACGGCCCGCGAGCACAGCGACACGGAGCGCGCGCACCACACGCTCTCCATCACTGGCACCAAAGGCGCGCTGCACCTCGCCGGTTACGACTGGGGTCCGCACGGCGTGGACCTGGCCACGCGCGAAACCGGCGGGCGCTTGCAGCGCATGGCCGCGGAAGCCGAGGGCTACCAATGGCAGGGCGGCGCGGTGAAAATGGCGGAGTTTCTCGCCACCGGAGTGCGCCCGCGTTTCACCGCCGCCCACGCCGCCCACGTCGCCGAGATCATCGCCGGCGCGCACCAGTCGCAGGCCGCCGGCCAGCGCATCGCGATGACTTCGACCTTCGCGTCGGTGGTGCTGACGTGAGTTTCCGCGTCATCGTTTCCACCCGAACTGCCGGCTGACCGGCCCGTAGTCCGCGGCCAGTCGAAGCCGCCTCTCTACTGCCTTACGGGGCACCCGCCGCACCATTGCCGGAGACCGCTATGAAGGTGACCCAAGCATTCCACAGGATGTGCAGCGTCATGGGCAGGGCCACGGAGTGGGAGAAGCGGCGGGCCAGGCCAAGCACGACACCCATCGCGAAGATCAGGAGCATCGTCTGCCACGCATACTGCACATGCAGCGAGGTCCAAAAGACGTTCGGGATCAGGATCGCCGCGACCCACCCGGCGCGGCTTTCGGCGATGCCGCGAAACATGAAGCCGCGAAAGAGCACCTCCTCCTGAATCGGAGCGCCGAGGGCCATAGCCAGGGTGAGGAGCAGCGTGAATTCCCCAGACCCGGCCACCCCATGCACAAAAGCCTCGCCGCTCGTGTCCCCCGTTTGCTCGACCAACCAACCCCCACACAGCATCACGACCGCGAGGATCACCGCCCACAAAATGAATTGGCCGACGCCGAATCCGCGCCAGTTCAGGTACTCGGGAAACGGGTAGCCTTTGCGCCATCGGACCGCGAGCCAGACCACCGCCAGCACCACGGGCAATCCCGCAAAAACGGAAAGCGAGAGCATCAGCGGATCGCTGAGCAGGCGCTGACCGAGATCATTCGGGACCACGGCGTGGCCACCCGCAAGCTGCGACTGCAACGCCATCGTGATCGCAAAAACAAATACCACGACCGCCTGCGCTCCGACGAGCAGCACGGTGGCGAGCAGCCCCAACGCGACCGTCGCCCGACAACCCCAAGCCCCGCGCGGCGCGTCCGGGTTCGGCACGCCCTCGAGGCGGAGCCGCAGCACCCGGAGCAGCCGCTGCCGGGCCTCGCGCGACTCGTTCACGGCGGGCTCAGGCAGCGGTCTTTCGGCATCGTTCATGGAGCCGACGATGCCGGACGACCCGACCCGCCGCACGCTTAAACCAGCTTGAGTAATTCCTTGGGCATCGGGGACTCGAAGCTCATCTCGCGGCGCGTCTCGGGATGCGGAAAGCGGAGCCCGCAGGCGTGCAGGCCGAGGCGTTTCACGGGGTCGGATTTCGCGCCGTATTTCTTGTCGCCGATGATCGGGCAGCCCGCATCGGAGAGCTGCACGCGGAGCTGATGACGCCGCCCCGTTTCCAAACTCAGCTCGACCAGCGTGCGCCACTCGCGCCGCGCCAGCACCCGGAAGTGCGTGACCGCGTGCCGCGTGAATTCGCTCGGCGGCGCGCTGAACACGCGGAGCAGATTGCGTTCGTCGAGGTCCGAGGAGAACGTTCCCGCATCGTCGCGCAGCCGGCCCTCGACCACGGCCTCGTAGCGCTTCGTGGCCTCGTCCCAGCCGGTCTGGAGCGCGCGTTTCGCCTGCTCGGTTTTGGCAAAAACCATCAGCCCCGAAGTCTCGCGGTCGAGCCGGTGGACGATCCACACGCGGTCGCGCGCCTGCTCATTGCCGCGCCGCAGATAGTCGGTGAGCTGGAAGTAGGCGGTCCTCTCCTGCTCGGCCTCGGTCGCGATGCTCAGCAGGTTCGCGGGTTTGTCGATGACGATGACCGCGCCATCCTCGAAGCAGATCTTCATTCCCGAGGGCAGCGTCGTTTTCGGCGCGGCGAAACGGTCCGACCGGATGGCCACGACATCGCCCGGCTGCAGGGGGTGGTTGAACTGCGAGACCGGGCGGTCATTGACCGTGACGGCTTGGAATTTCAGCCAAGTGCGCACCTGCTTGCGCTTCTCGTCGGGCCAGGAGGCGAAGAGAAAAGGGAGCAATTCCGCGGGCTGATCCACGGTGCGTGATTTGGGCATGCGGCAGCAGTAGCAGCCGGGCGCGCGGGACACCGCACTTTTTGTGGGAGCAGTCGAAAGCGGCCGGCCTCCCTGGTCGCGGCGTGGGCTCGGTTCACTTCCTTCGCCCGCTGCGGAAGTTGAGTTTCACCCCGAAGTTTCCGCGCTCGCGCCAGCCGACATAGAAAACGACGTGTCGGCCTTTGTAGGAAATGAACGGCAGCCGCAGCCAGCGGTAGCGGCAGACCGTCCAGTTCCAGCCGCCGTGTGGATGGAAGACGGTGCCGGGAAA
>CAYQBV010000411.1:0-3758 GCA_964415705.1 uncultured Chthoniobacter sp.
TCTGACGTCGCGTTGGTCGTGCGAGCGTTGGTCGGCACCTGCCACTGGTCTTCGGGATCGTCGAGGACGATGCCTTCCGAGTCGCCGTCTGCAAATGGCTGACGTCGGACGGACCAATCGATGTGACGAGTCTCAATCAACTGCGCGAACTCATCGCGGGCTGGGATGGAATCGAGCCGTCGGCAGAGCAGTGGCGCAACGTGGTCCGCGACGCGGAGAACGAAGCCCGGCAGTTAATCGCCGTCTCCAAGCAGCGTTTAGAATTCACGCTCGACCGGGCGAAGACTGCGCAACTCGCCGCGGCAAGACTGCGCCTCACTCTTGAACTGGGCCGCTTCCTCGTCTGCCTAGGCACCACACTCGACGCTTTGAATGCGGTCTTCTACGAGCAGATGAATCGCGAGCACGCGACCGCTGCTCGTCTGCGCCGCTGCTATGCCCGCTTTGGCGACGATTACCCGGAGTGGACGCCGGAAATTCGCGCAGAGCTTCTCCGCTTCGCCAGCGAAGTCACCGGCAACCAGAGAGCCGGCCGACTCATCGGCAGCGAACTCGACGCCGCGCTGGATGATCCGCGGTGGGGTTGAGATGCACTTCTGTGGCGCCATGCGGACAAATGCCTAAAAAGGAGACGGTTACGAATTGGTATAAAACGACACCATATTCTAATTTCCGCTGTCCCTCCGGGACCACGGCCTTCCCGGCACCACATCTAGTCACACCCGGCGACCGGGGTGGTGAATGGCCCTCCGCAGCCGCCGCTACCCGATGAAAAGCGAACGCGGGCGCAGGGAGTTGAGGGTGACGATGGTCTCATTCTCGTCCCGGCGGATCTCGATGACGCGGATGATTTGCAGCGCAAAGAGAACGCGGAAACGCCGGGTTTCGTCGGGGATATCGAGCGGGAGGCCGTGCATGGCGACCCGGCGTTCGCGATGCAGGCGGTGGAGTAAATCGGCCGCCACGGCGCAATCGGTGACATCGAGCCACAGCCACGCCCGCAGGGTGCCCCAGACGGTGAGAGTGATGCGCGGGAGCGCGAGGATAAAGTCGGCGGCGATCTCCCAAAGACGCTTGTCGTCGCGCGGGAGGGCGTGGCGCGTGAGGCGGGCATCGAGCCATGCGTAGGCCACGGAGCAGAGCGCGGCGACCGCGAAGAGCAGGTCAAAGCCCCGCGGCAGACTTCCGTCGGTGCCATCGATCACCACGAAACCGAAGAGAAAGATCCAGCGGCAAACCGCGTAGAGCAGCGTCCACAAAACTGCGGCAACGAGGAGGGTGACGGCGGCGATGAGGAGCACCTGCCGGTTGTGCGCGGCGATCTCGCGGCGAAGTGCGCGGGCCGTGCCCTCGGCGGTGGCGGCGCGCATGACGGGCGGCGGGAGCTACGCGCCCGAACGGTAACCCGCGGGGTCGATCTCGACGGCGGCATAACCGGCGGCCAGCAGGCCGGCTTCGAGGGCGGCGCGGAGTTGGGGAAGGCGGGGCATTTCCTCGGGCGCAATCTGCACGCGGGCGCGGGGCGGGCCGCCGGCGAGGTGGCGCACGCGAAAGATGCGGAAGCCGAGGCTGCGAACGTGCGCCTCACCGCGCTCGATCATGGCCAGCGCCTCGACAGTGACGGGCGTGCCATGCGGAATGCGCGAACTGAGGCAGGGCTGCGCGGGCGCGTCGGCGGTGGGGAGGTCGAGGGCGCGGGAAAGCTCGCGAATTTCCGTTTTCGTGAGGCCGGCATCGCGCAGCGGGCCGATGATGGAAAACTCCGCCGCCGCCAGCCGGCCAGGGCGGACCTGGGTCATGTCGTCGGCGTTTTCGCCGTAGGCGATGGCGCGAAAACCGCGCGCGGCGGCGAGGGCGTCGAGCTTGGTGAAAAGCTCGGCTTTGCAGAAGTAGCAGCGGTTCGGCGGATTGGCGGTGTATTCGGGGTTGGCGAATTCCTCGGTGCGCACGACCTCGACGGGCGCGCCGATTTTCTCTGCGAGCGCGAGCGCATCGGCGAGCGCCTGGCGCGGGAGGCTGGGGCTGTCGGCGATCACGCCGAGCACCTGCGTGCCGAGCGTCGCGTGCGCCTCCGCGAGCAGATACGCGCTGTCCACGCCGCCGCTGTAGGCGATGACCAGCGGCGCGTGGGCGCGGAGCTGCGCGCGGAGGCGGGACAGCTTCGCGTTCATGCGCGTGGGGCTAGAGCTGCACCCGGCGGAAGATCTCGTCGAGCGGGAGCTGGAGGCCGATGAAGAATTCGCCGAACTCGGCGTACTGCGCGCTGACTTCGTCGAAGCGCATTTCATAGACGATGCCCTTCAGGTTGATCGGGTCGTGCGCGAGGAGCGTGACGCCCCACTCCCAGTCGTCGAGCCCGGTCGAACCCGTGATGAGTTGGAGGATTTTGCCATGCCACGTCCGGCCGATTTTCGCGTGCCCGGCCATGAGTTTTTTCCGCTCCTCGAAACTCAGCGAGTACCAGTTTTGCCCAGCGGTGCCGCGGCGTTTGCTCATCGGGTAAAAGCACATGACCGGCCACGGCGGGAGCACCGGGTAGAGGCGGTCTTTCATGTATTTCGCCATGCGCTGGCGGAAGGCGGTGAGCTTTTCCTCATGCTCCGGCGTGCCCGCGGCGATGCCGTCCTCCGCGACCAGCGATTCGCCGTATTCGGCCTCGCTCGTCGTGTATTCGCTGCGCTCGGTCATCGAGAGAAAACTATAAGTCGGCACGAGCATGTCCGGACCGAGGGCGAGGGAGAGCCGCTTTTCAAAGGCGTTCGCTTTGTGCAGGTCGGCAGCGAGCAGCATGAAGCCGAGGTCGGCCTTCGGCGAAACCATGGCGAACGTGAGCACCTGCGCGGCTTCAGTGGCGCGGATTTCGGCGATGAGTTCGCTCAGCCGGGTTTTGGCGGCGATCTGTTCGGAGCGGTCGAGGAGCGCCCAGGCACCGTGTTCGATCTTGTAAAAAAGGTGCAGGACGTGCCAGCCCTCGGCGGGCACCAGCGCGTCGGGAAGTGTGGTGTCGTTCATAGGGCGGCGACTGTCGCCAGCGCGCGGGAGCGGGTCAACCGGGAAGCCGCCGGACCGCCCGTCCACATGACACAAAAAGGCGTTGCCACTCCAGGATTCGCCCCTATTTTGACCGCTCCAAAATCCCAACCAATCTATGGCTGACCACGCAAACAAATATCCCGAAAATGTCGCCGGCGCTTTCTATGTGGATGACCAGTGCATCGACTGCGACCTCTGCCGCGAAACCGCCCCCGCCAATTTCACGCGCAACGATGACGGCGGCCACAGCTACCTCTACAAGCAGCCCGAGAACGACGCCGAAACGGCGCTCTGCAAGGAAGCGATGGAAGGCTGCCCGGTCGAAGCCATCGGCAGCGACGGCCCCGCCTGAGCGCCCCACGCCCCGCAGCTTTCGAGCAACCCTCGCCGCGTCGGCGAGGGTTTCTTTTTGCCCGCGACCGGGGAGATGGTGAATGACGAGTGACGAAAGACGAAAGAAGCGCGCGGTTTGGCAGCACGGGGCGCGTCCTCCACCGATCGTCATCCTGAGCGGAGTTCACGGAGGGCGCAGGCGGGCGGGAACGGAGTCGAAGGACCTCTAACTTTTCGCGGGCGGAGGAGGTGAGAGGAAATGACGAATGCGCGAAGACTTGCCGCGTCTTTCGTCATTCCAGCTTCATCATTCCTTCGTCATTCCACATTCGTCATTCGTCATTTCACTCCCCCCGCCCCCGCCTTTGCCCCAACCGGGAGTTAGAGGTCCT
>CAYQBV010000412.1:0-3727 GCA_964415705.1 uncultured Chthoniobacter sp.
GCCCGCACCACTCAGGACGCCACCGAGGGTCATGTCCTGTCCGCCGGTGTTCACGCTGACCGCATTGGCCAGTTGGATCGGCACGTTCACGACCTGCGCGTTGGACGAGCTGTTGGTGATGCCGCCGGTCAGGTCGATGGCATTGCCGCCGACCGTGAAGGCGCCCGCCGAGCCATTGAACTCGAGGCCCGCGAACGAAGTCAGGGCCGCAAAGCTATTGTTCGGCGTGAGGCGGACATTGCCGGCAAAGGTCAGGACGTTGCCTGCGCTGACGGCCGTGGCCCAGTTGGTGCCGGTGGTCCAATCGTCGTCCCCACCGCCACCGGTCCAGACGATCGGCTGGCGTTGCAGACCGAACAGCGTGACCACGCCGCTACTGGCCGTGATCGAGAGCGTGTTGGTGTCGAAGTTATTCGGAATCCAGCCCGCCGTGATCAGGTCGGCGACATTGTAGTTCGGCGTGATGTCGAAGCTGGGGTTCAGATTGGTGTAATGGAACAGCTCAATGCTGCCCCCCGTGGCAAACGTGCTCCCGCCGGTCTTAAAGACGAGGTTCCAGCCGTCACTCGCGTGCAATTCGCTGCCGGTGTTGCTGCCCGCGAAGACGTTCACGTTCACCATGTCGCCAGCGTCGAAGTAATAGCTGGAACCGCCATTGAGCGTCAGGGATCCATTGACGGTCAGGGTGCCGGCGCTATTCCCCGGAGCGAGGATGCCGTTGTTGCCTTCAAAGACAATCCGGTCCTTGACGTTCAGGGTCAGCGTGCCCCCGAGGCGGGCACGATTTTCGAAATTGGCAAAGTTGAAGTTCACTGTGCCACTGCCATCCAAACCGCCGCCGGTGGTCGGGTTGTCGGCGTTGAAGTGCATGTTGCTGGTGCCCGTGTTGCCCACCATCGCAATGCCATTCACGTGGATCGTGGAAGCACGACCGTTGCTGTTCTTCCCAGTCGCCTGCAGGCGGTTGGTTTGCACGTTTCCATTGAAAGTGAGGTCGCCCCCGTTCTCCACGTAAACGTCCCGGTCCGCCGAGTCGCCATTCGGAGCACCGATGCGGGCATTGCCGGTGACGGTGAAATTGGAGCCGTTGCGGATGTGGAGGTTGCCATCACCCTGCTGGAGGTTGCCGCCGATGAGGACGGTGCCGCTATTCTGCTCGATGCGTTCCCGCAGCGTCAGGTTCCCGGTGATGTTCACGCTCGAGTTCACGTCGTGACCGGCTTGGAAGAAACTACCCTGGACGTTGCCGGTGACGATCAGCTTACTGGCTCCATCCTCGTTGTAGATGTTCCGATCGGAGGTTCCGATGTAGCGGGGATCGCTGTCCACGTAGGCCGTGCCGGAGCGGAGGTCGCCGATCACCTTGAGCGTGCCGCTTTGGTAGTTGCGGACGTGCTCGCCGCCGGTGGAGAGCACTCCGGCGTTGCCGCTGGTTTCCAGTACACCATTGCCTAGCTTCTCAAAGCCATGCAGGTTCATCAGGTTGCCACCGAGAACCGCCTTGTCGTTGGCGGAGTTCGGGTTGTCCATGACGGCGATGTATCGGTAGCCATTCTGCGCATCGATGTTGTTGCTCAGCGTGACCACGTTGTCCGCGGTCGTCGAGCCGAACGTCAGTCGCCGGCCATTGAAGCCGGTCTGGCCATCGCCCCAATTGAGCGTGCCGCCGCCATCAAGCGTGACGTTGAACGTACCGCCGCGGGCGGCAAAACCACCGCCCTCCTGATCCCAGAAAATGCCGCCGGTATTGTTATCCGAGATTTGCTTGGTCAACGTGCCTTGTCCTTGCAGGACTGCTCCGTACCAATTGGTGTAATCATTGGTGTCGTTTCTGAGCCAAACCTGCTGGGAGCTGCCCAAGCCAGCGCCATTCAAACCGACATCCACTGCGCCGCGGCGAATGTGAATCGTGCCGGTGTAGCCGCTGTTGTCCCCAGCCAAAGCCAGCGTGCCCCGGCTTTCATTCTTGTTGATTTCACCGCTGCCCGTCAGGTCGCCCGCCAGAATGCCGAGATGCGCGCTGCTCCGGGCTTCAATATGGATGTTCTGGTTGATGTTGATCGGGTTCGTGATGATTACGTCGTCCGTATCAAACGCTGCGCCGAGGCGGAAGCCCTGGCCATTGAAGCCGTTGTCGTAGCTGTTCCAATCAATCCGGTTTCCGGGATTGGCGGTGGTCAGCGCCACTGTGAGCGGTCCGCCAAAGGCCGCGAACCCACCCCAGCTATTGAAGCGCACCTTGCCGAGGCCGCCGCCGTCCACGCCATCGCCGATTTCGCGGGCGAAGATGCCGCTGGTGCCGAGGATACCATTCTGGAAGCGGATCATCGAAGCGTTCGGCAGACCGACGCCCTGCTGGGCGACGAGCACCGTGGCGTCGTGCATCTGAGTTTCACCGGTGTAGGTGTTGGTTCCCGTCAGATAGACGTGGCTGTTGGTCGTGTAGTTATCAAACCCACCCTGATGGGCTTCCAGGCGTTTGCCGGGGTTTTCTTCGGTGATGTTGAAGGCGTTGACCGTCCGGGTGCCGAGCCAGACGTAGTCACGAATCCGCACGCTGGGCACGTTCAGCTTACCGCCTTCCCAGACTTGCAGGAAGTTGATGTCCAAGGTGCTCGAACTCGTCGCCCGCAACTCGGAGTTGTTATGCGCGATGTGAAGGTTTTGAAAGTTCGTGGTGAGATTGAACGTGCCAAGATCAACGAGCGCCCCCTGATAGATTTCGTTCGTCCCATTGGTGTTCAGATTGTTCCGGACGGTCAGCGTCGCGCCATTGCCTTCCATACGGAAGCGGTTGCCGAGAGCCAGCGTCGCGCCGGTGAAGTTGGCGGTCGAGCCGTTATAGAGTTCGATGACGTCGCTGATCGTCGTCGTCGTGCCCGCACCCGGGTTGAACTGTGAGTTGCTGTTCGTCCAGACGCTGTTCAGCGAGAGGTTGTTGTCGAAGGCCAGCGTGGAGTTGTCCAACTCGATCCGATTGCCCACGGACAGCGCGGAACCGACGGTGCTGAAGGTCTTGTTCACGAGGCGCAGTTTGTCACCGACCGAGACATTGCGATCCGCCGCCAGGGCACCCGTGCGGCTGAGCGTGCCGCCGGCCTCGACGGTCAAGTTGCCGACGTTCAAGGCGCTGTCAGTGATGATCGTGCCGTTTTGGAGGCTGATCGTGGCGTTGCCCGCCGTGGTCAGTAACGCACCCCCAGTGAGGTTAAGGTTGGTCGCGACGTTGTTCACGGTCAGCGTGCCGTTGACGTGCAGGCTCTTATCCACCCCGACACCCTCCAGCGAGAGAACGCCGCCATTGAGGTTCAGGTTATAGACGCTCACCGCATGGTTGGTGTGCATCGTCCCGGCGTTGAGGTTCAGCGTCGAGCCGTTGTTCATCGAGATCGTGGTCGCGCCGAGGATGTTCACGTCCACACCCGCGCCACTGATGGTCATCACGGCATTGTCCTCAAAGGCGAGGCTGTTGTTCAGGTCCAGAGTGTAGCTGTCCGTGGCATTCACGGTCAGAGTCTTGCCATTGCGCACGGTCAGCGTCTTGGCCGCCGAACCGAGGGTGACATTCACCGGGGCGTTCACGCCGCCGACGGTGTCCTTGCCGACGGTGAGGGTGCTGTTCTGCGTGACATCCATGCCGATGTCGTAAGCCTGGTCACCACCATTGCTGGAGAGGAAGAGTTCTCCGCCGGAGAGCTTCACATTGGTCGAGCCGCCGAGGCCGAAG
>CAYQBV010000413.1:0-3717 GCA_964415705.1 uncultured Chthoniobacter sp.
TTTGGGGTGGTGGTGGGGGATGCGGGGGGCGTCGTTCCGTTCGGCCGCCGCACGGGGATGTTCCTGCTGGGCCTCGAAGAACCGGCGCCGGGCGTGGGCCAGCAGCCAAGCCAGACGACCGCCGGGTGCGAACGCGCATATGCGTCATACGCTTGGTAGCCGTCGGATTGCAGCAGCCCGGTGTAATTGTCGTTCAGAAGGGTGGTCAGTTCTCCATGCCGACGGCTCAGCCGCCAATCGAACACGACGTCGCCGCCAGACCCCCTCACTCCCCGACGCCCGATCCCGGTTCTGACCGTCCCCGGTGCGGCACCGAGATGACGAGGGTCACGTTGCTCGCGCCAATGACGAGCAAGGGCGCTCGCCGCCGTGCCCTCGCATCTCCCTTGGCTCGGGAGGAACTTCACTGCGCGCTACGCTTGCTCGATACGATCTCCGTCGGCAGTCTTGCGCCCGTTGATGCGACAAGCCGTGAGAGTCGCCACAGCCGCGCCTTTGAACTTTTCGGCGTCTAACCGCGACCACGCGCCCCGGTCGGGCTATCCACGGCGGGCGCATCCTCCGCCAACTACCCAGCCAGCGAATCCCAAAGCGGCTTTAGGTCGTCGTCATCCAGCGCCATCAACCGGCACTTTGGAGCGAGCTTGAACGCATGCGCGAGCCGCGCCTTGGCAACTTCCAACAGCCCGAGCTGGCAGTCGTAGCACGCGAGGTTGCAGTGCAGCGGGCGGGTCATGGAACTGGCCCAGGATGCGCCGCAATCGCTTCGCGGCGGCTTCTACCGCGATCGCGAGCGCATCGCATGGTGAGCATGGATTGAACCATGCTTATCAGGTTGTCGCACTTGAGCGCTTTTCTGGAAGGGAATCGATCTTTGTGCCCGCCGGCCAAGTGTGACAACCCGATAAGCATGGATTGAACGTGCTGATATCAGCGGCTCGCCGCGCGCCCACTGGCCGGGCATCGCATCTGGCACGCGATGAAAAATGATGACGGTCCCGTGAAACCGTACGGAGGCGTCCGCGCTCCTCCGTCATTGACCTGACGATCGGCGGCCCTTCACACTCTCCGGGTGCAAACCGCCCATTTCTCCGCCGGCCCGGCAGCATTGCTGGCCTTCGGTTCTGCGCCTCTCGATCACATCGATTTGCTCGGCCGCCAGAAAATCATCGACAGCGGCCTGACGAATACCAGCTCCGAGGCCGAGGTGCGCAAGGCCGCCAGCTCGGCGTTCGCCAGCATTGAGCGCAACCATTTCAAATACAAAAGCCTCAGTTGCTGGGCCTACAACATCGCTGTCGGCTGCCTGCATGGCTGCCGCTTCTGCTATGTCCCCGACAGTCAGCAGACCGGGCCTGGCAGGAGGAAGGAAAACACCGGGCCTCTCGCCACGGCACTGCGGGATTTCGGGGTTCTGGATGCCGATGCAGACTGGGGCAAATATCTCCTGCTTCGGCCATGGGATGAAAAGGCGTTTCTATCATCGCTCAAGAAGGCGGAGAACACACCGCTACGCGACCTCAACCCCGACGGCAACCGGGCCATCATTTTCTGCTCAACGACAGATCCGTACCAAGTGGTGAGCATTCCGGGCGATCCTGCCAAACAGAAACTCCTGAATGATCTCCGCCGTTATTTGGTACGTCGCGCTCTGGAGCTGATCTTGGAACACTCGACGCTCAACGTGCGGATTCTGACCCGCTCACCACTGGCCCGGCAGGACTTCGATCTCTACAAGAAGTTCGGCCACCGTCTGCTTTTCGGCATGAGCCTGCCGACGTTGAACGATAATCTTCGCAAAGTGTATGAGCCGGGGGCTCCCGGAATGCAGGTGCGGCGCAAGACTTTGCAGCAAGCCGCGGAGGAAGGCATCCCGCTCTATGTCGCCGTGGCCCCCACCTATCCGGAGTGCGACGAGGACGATCTACGGGCGACCTTGACGGCGATCCGTCCGCTCAACCCGCTGACCGTCTTCCACGAGCCGATCAACATTCGGGCAGAGAATGTGCAGCGGATCGCGACCCACGCCGCCAAACTGGGAGTCACCCTGCGCAAGGATGTCTTTGCGACCGACACCGCATGGCGGCGATACGCCGTCGAGCAATTGATGACCGTGCAAAGGCTCACCAACGAACTCGGGATGATCGGGCAGTTGCACTTGTGGCCGGACAAGATTCTCAGGACGAAAAGCGCGTTCTTCGACGCAAGGAGACTGCAATTCGGGGATGGCAAACCTGGCTATCGCGAAACGGCTCACGAAAGGGTGCAACGCCGCGCCGCTGATCAAGCGGCCTACGAGGAATTCGCGCGATGGCTTTCCCACTGGCACACCCGCATCAGTGAGTGGCCGACCCAAAAAAGGAAAACACGATGAACAAGAAAACCGCGGCGACCGCCATCCCGACCCTCGCAGCCTCACCATTTGTCCCGGTGGAGGTGGTCGATGACGAGAATCTGAGCGCCGCTGACCATGAATTCCTCGGCAAGCAGGAGAAGGTTATCGAGGCGGGACAGAGGACATTTTTGGAAGTCGGCACGGCACTCATGAATATCCGCGACTACAAGAACGGGCTGCTTTGTGAGCGGTATGGTGGATGGGAAGCTTATTGCCGGGAGCGCTGGGGCATAGGCCAGTCGCAGGCTTACCGGCTGATGGGGGCGGCCAAGGTGTTGAAGGCACTTTCGCCCATGGGCGAAACTCAAGACCTTCCGATGCCCGCCAATGAGCGTGTGGCCCGCCCAATAACCCTGCTCCTCGAAGTGCCTGCCCAACGAAAGGCCTGGAAGAAGGCCGTGGCAAAAGCGGGAGGCGGGGAGATCACCCACAACATGGTGAATCAGGCCGTACGGGAGGAAATTAGAAATGGCGCGAAGACGACTCGGAAAGAGCGGAAAACCGTGCAGGTAAACCCGCCAGCCAGGAAGCTCGACGCCAAATCCCTGAAAGCGATCAGAGGCAAGCTGACCGCCATCAAGAAAGCGGCCAAAGGCAACAACGTCATCACCGGATTGGTGGCGGACATTGAGGCATTCCTGCCGGATTGATACGGTCGGCCACGCCCGCGGAAACCGTGGCAGCGGGTGGTCAGCTTGTCCGGGAACCCCAGCCCAAGGATGGCGAGCAGCCGGTCTTGTGGCCGGCGGCTGCGATTGACTGCGAAACCTTCAAAACCTGCGAAACCACCCCAGTTTGGCCGAATCGTTCCAAGGACATTTCGGCAGGCTGCCAGCCTGCTACGCCTCCGATGGGGCGCCGCAGAGAAGGTAAAAACTGCCCGTGTAGAGCAGGGCGAGAAAGACCAGGAAAATCATGGGATTCACAAAGGTCTGGCTCTCATTTCCTGGATACTGTGTCGAAGCCGCTGGATATCCTGTTTGAGCACAGCGCGGGCACGTGGAGAGCGGGTCACCGCGAGTCGCTGCCTTTTCATGGAAAGCACGGCTTCGAGTGAGGAGTGCAGCGTGGTGGTCATGTTCTATCTGACGAAGCGGCGACCCCCGGATTTTCAGACGATTCAGACGGCCCCAAGGACCGGCGGTCCGTAGGCCCTGGCGATCAGCTCCTCCGCGATGGCGGGCCGCGAGAACCAGCGAAAATGAAAGGTCGGGGTGAACACAATCTCCCATCCCAACGCGCACGGCGGCGCACGACGGCGTGATGTTCGCCGAGCAATGGGCCACCGAGCACCGCCGCCATCTGCCGACGGTCATCTGCCA
>CAYQBV010000414.1:0-3715 GCA_964415705.1 uncultured Chthoniobacter sp.
TCGCTGCCCGTGCCCCGGTGGTTGACGTGTGCCGTGCTCAAGTCCAGCAGCCCGATCTGCGGCCCGCGCGGCACTTGCTGACCAGCAATGTTTTTGAGGCCACGCGCGGCTGCGTGCATAGCTGCGACTTTTGGGTGGTGCCGACAGAATGGGGACGGAAGTCTTTTCAAAAGCCGGTCGAGGAAGTCGTCGCCGACATCCGCCAGCACGGCGCGCGGAAGCTCACCTTCGTGGACCTGAATCTCATCGCGCATCGCAGCAACGCGCTGGAGCTTTTCGCCGCGCTCATCCCGCTGCGCCTCCAGTGGTATGGCCTCGCCACGACGCTGCTCCCGGATGATCCCGAGCTGTTGGAACTCTGCGGGCGCAGCGACTGCACGGGCCTGCTCATGGGCTGCGAATCCATCTCGGAGACAAACCTCCGCGCAAATCACAAGGGCTGCAATGCACCCGCCGTCTCGGCGACATCAAGCCGCAGGCGCTGTCCCCGCGCACCGATGGGCGAAGCACTTTTTCCGAGAACACGTAGCGGATCACGCACCGGTCCGGCGCGGTCCCTCCTCTCGCGCTTGCGCCCGCGGCTTTCGGCTGAAAACCTCCGCGCCTCATGCCTCACCTGACTCCTTTCGATTGGCTGCTCGCCATTTTGGGAGCCGTGGGCATCGGCGTGGCGAAAAGCGGCTTTTCCGGAGTGAGCATGTTGCACGTCCTCATCTTCGCCAGCCTCTTCGGCGCGCGCGATTCGACCGGTGTGGTACTGCCGATGCTCATCGTCGGCGACGTGCTCGCGGTCCGTAGTTTCCGTCAGCATGCGCGCTGGGACTACATCCGGCGGCTACTCCCGCCCGCGCTGCTCGGCGTCGTCGCCGGTGTGCTGCTCGTGCGGTCGCTGGACGACACGTGCTACAAGCCGCTCATCGGCGCGATCATCCTCGCCCTCACCGCGCTGCAACTTCTGCGGCTGTGGCGACCCGCGCTTTTCGACCGCGTGCCGCACACGCCGTGGTTCGCATGGGGCATGGGCCTGCTCGTCGGCGTGACGACCATGCTGGCCAACGCCGCCGGCCCCATCGCCGCGCTCTACCTCCTCGCCGTCGCGCTGCCGAAGCTCGAATTCGCCGGCACAAGCGCGTGGCTTTTCCTCATCATCAATTGCTTCAAAGTGCCGTTCAGCGTCGGGTTGGGCCTCATCCACCGCGACACCCTGCTGCTCAACGCCGCGCTCATCCCCGCGATCGCGACCGGACTTTTCGCCGGTCGCTGGCTCATTCACCGCGTCCCGCAGCGCCTCTTCGACGCCCTGCTCCTCACCTTCGCCGCCCTCGCGGCGCTCCGGCTCGTCGGCCTCTTTTAAGACTCGCGACGCCCCACGCGGTTCGCTATCAGCTTCGGCATGCTTTTGAAATTTCTCGGCAAATACCGCGACGCTGGCTTGCTCATCTTGCGGATCGGCCTTGGCGCGGCCTTCATGATTCACGGTCTCCCGAAACTCACCGGCGGCCCGAAGCTCTGGGCCAGCCTGGGCAAGAGCATGGGGCTGATCGGCATTGATTTCCTCCCCGTGTTCTGGGGCTTCATGGCCGCCTTCACCGAAGGCATCGGCGGCGTGCTCCTCGTGCTCGGCGCGTTCTACCGCCCCGTCTGCCTGCTGCTCACGTTCACGATGTTCATCGCCACCCTCACCTGCGCATCGCCAAAGGACCGCGACTTCAAGACCTACTCGAACCCACTGGAGCTCGCGGTCGTCTTCTTCGGCCTCGCCTTCATCGGCCCCGGCCGCTTCTCCATCGACAAAGACTGAAATAAGCCTTGCGCACTGCAACTCGGCGGCTAATATCCCGACCTCACGAATCGCGGGGTGGAGCAGCCTGGTAGCTCGTCAGGCTCATAACCTGAAGGTCGTAGGTTCAAATCCTACCCCCGCAACCACTCTAAACGGCTCGCAAACAACGGTTTGCGAGCCGTTTCTCTTTCCGGGGCAAAACCGGCGAAATACCTCTGAAATGCAGGTTAATGCACCGAAATGCAGCCAAATTTACCGGGGTAGTTGCCGGGGTAAATTTCACCAATTCCCCAAAGGCCGCGCGGGATGCGAAAGCTACCCCGGCAACTCAAAATTTGCCGGGGTAGATTCGTTGGCGACCGCAACGACGCAAAGCGGGCGGCACCGACGGCTTGAGCCAGCAAGGGATCTGGAGGGTTTCTTTCAGCGAACCACCAGCCGCCGAGGCCGATGAATCCTTGGTTTATGGCATTGTGGTGTTTTCAACGCTCCCCCTGGCTCACGCCGATATCCGCCGCTCGCTTTTTCGCCGCCCTCTCCCTTCTTTTATTTTTCTAAAAAACACCACAATGCCATAAACCAAGGATTCATGAGGATTGGCAGGCTGGTGTTCTCGTGGGGTTGTGGTCTTTTTGCTGCTGCAGCTCGCGGGCAGGAATCTGCCCGCGCCCCCCTTCTCCACCAGCGAATTGGGAGGTCTGGGTATGCACCTTACTCAAGTGACCGCATCCTATTGTGGTCTGCCTTCTTTTCGACCGTGCAGAGTCCGATACGGATGAGGCTCGATCTCGGCGGCGTGTTGGAGCAGTCGATAGAAAAGTTTGCCGCGCGAAGCCGAGGTGCGTCGGTTGAAGCGAAACGTGAACTCGTCAAGGTAGTCGTCCAGATGAATGTGCCGCACGGCGCCTTGGTCGGTGCTGAACAACCAGCGTTTGAGCAGCAAGAAGACCAGATGCACGCGCGGCAACACCGCTTCAGTGGTTTTCGGCGGCACACGCATGGGGGTTGGACGATGTCCGTAACCCTTGGCTGCCAGCCCTCGATAACCCGCCCAATCGTCGGTGATCACGGTACTTTGCGGTTCGACGGCTTCCGCGATGAACGCCTCCAATTCCGCGGCGCTGGCCGTCCGCACCTGGCGCAGGCGGATGCGCCCCAATGGCCGCGCACCGACGCCTTCAACAGCGGCCACCAGCAGCGCCTTGCGGCCTGGCTGACGCCCACTTTTGCTGGGCTCCGGCGCGCCGAGATAGCTCTCATTGACCTCCACGGTTCCGCGCAAGCTTCATCCGTCGAAAACCGGCGCTCCAGTTCCATCAGTGTGCGCAGATAATCTTCGGCCATGAAGCCCAACCACTCCTGGTTGGGGTCACTTGAGTAAAGTGCAGACCCAGATTCCTGGTTTGGGGAAATCGGGGACATCGCGGATGGCGTTGTGGAGCGGGGTGAGATTGAGAGGAGTGGTCATGGGTTGAGGGGTGAAGGATGAGTGTGGTGAAGAGGATTGAAGGAGCGTGAGAGGCGGAAGCCCATATGGATATTGCTGACCGAGGGATAATCGAAGCCGCGAAAGGCAGTTCGGCAATAGTAGGCGACGCTATACCAGCTTCCTCCGCGGAGCACTCGACTGGTGCGCGGGGAGTTGCCGCGTGGGTTGGAGGCTGGCTCACTGGTGAGAGCTCCGTAGCGATCGAAAGTCCATTCCCAGGCGTTTCCGTTGATGTCGAAGATACCGAAGTCGTTTGGCGGGAAGGAGCCGACGGGTGAAGTGCCGGTAGCGAGTGGGGCATCGTGTTCGGGGGGATGGCCGTGGGTGGGGCTGAGATCGTAGGGGCAGTTGGGTTCACTGCGATAGTTGGCTTGGGTATGGCTGATGGAATCACCGAAGGAGAAGCGGAGATGGGAGGAATGGCCGCGGGCGGCTTTTTCCCA
>CAYQBV010000415.1:0-3713 GCA_964415705.1 uncultured Chthoniobacter sp.
CGTGTGGACCGGGGACGATAAGTTCGGATTGCGCGGAGGCGAGGTGCGAACTCCGATAGGGCACGACGCCGTCGGAACTGCGGGGCGTGTTGCCTTTGCCCCGGTCGCCGATGATGGAGTGGTGCGGGGCGCGGATGGGGAGGCGGTCCATGGCGATGAGCGTGGGGTTTTTCGGCGAAAGGCTGGTGATGCTGTTGGGCACGCGTTTCTGGCCGCTGGCGGTGAGGAGGACGTCGCCCAAGGAGGCGGTGATCTCGGTGACGAGCGAGGCGGGAAGCGTGATGAGCCGCATGCCGATGGCCCCGATGGAGCCGAGCGCGAGTTCGCTGCCGCGGTGCGGGACACAGATGAAAACGATGCGGCGCACCTCGGGGTTGGCGGGGAAGATGAAGAGGCGGCGCACGAGGTCATCGGCGGGGAGCTTGGCGTCGAGCGCGGCGGCTTTCGCGCCGAGGTTGGCGTCCCAGATGGCGTGGCCAGCCTCGGTGGCCTGCATCCGCGAGACCAGCCCGCCCATGCTGTGCCCGACCATGATGAAGCCGCGCGGCATGGGGTGAAGCTGCTGCATTTTCGCCAGCTCCTCGCGGCACCGCAGGGCGGAGTAGGACGCCGGATTGCCGGTCGGGTAGCGGAAAACCCAGAACTGGAAACGCCCGCGCAGGCGGGGGTCGGCCTCAACTTCATTGATGACATTGACCCACATCTGCGGCGTGGACAGGAGCCCGTGGACGAGGATCACGGGGATGCGGTCGGGATCGTACGGGTGGAGCATGTAGAGCCCGGTTTTTCCCAAGTATTTCTCGACCTGAATGAGGCCCATGAGGCCCTGCCAAAGTTCGTTGCGCGCGGGATGCAGGGCGACCGGCGCGGTGAAATCGGCAGCCAGGGGAATCGTCCGTCCGCGCACGCGGGCGGTCCGGCGCTCGGCGGGGTCGCTGAGGGTGAGGACGGCGTCGCGCCCGCGGAAATCGAGCGTGGCAGTAACGGGCGCGACGAAGCCGTTCTTCGGCTGAAAAGGCGCGCGCCCCCCGGTGCCCGCGGCGGGCTTTTGCTGAATGCCCACGAGCGTCCCTCCGTGCCCGATCTCGGTGACGGAACGCCGCAGGTGCCGGCGGCGGATTTTGTGCGCCGGGGTGAAAGCGGTGAACTCGTCGGGCGACCACACCCCGTCGCGGGCTCCGGGTTGAAAGCGCAGGCGGTAGGTGACGGAGTTGGCGGTCAGCGTCAGCGGACGATTCCAGAGCCGGCCATCATCGGCCGAGCGGAGGAGCGCCGTCAGTTCGCCCGCCGCGTCATTGTAGATCGCCTGCGCTTTGGGCTCGGCGGTGTGCGCCGAGGCGAGCGCGGCGGCCTCGAGGTAGAGGGCCGCGCGCGTTTCCGCCGGTAGAGCGCCGCGCCGGGCCTGGCGCAGCTCCGCCGCCGCCTGCGCGACGGGCGGGGCCGTGTGGGAAAAAAGTGGAGCGTTCGTGCTGCACGCCGCGAGCAGCAGCGCGGTGCCCGCGAGGGAAAGATGCCGGAGTGATGGGTGCATAACGTAGCGAGGCTGAAGGTGGACGAAAACGGCACGATAGGCCAGCGGCGAAGCTCGCCGCAATCTCCGGAGCGGGCTCTTGGCAATTCGCGCGGGAGCGATTTAGCCTGAATGCGGCGATGGGATGGAAAACGCAGAGGCGCAAAGGCGCAGAGAGCGCAGAGGAATGGGGGGAAAGTCCGCTGCTCCACAGGCGCACCCCGCAGGTGAACATTTTCAGGTCCGCCATGGCTCCGTCACTCTGCGTCCTCTGCGCCTTTGCGCCTCTGCGTTAAAAATCCCCAACCCGCTTCGAGGTTTAGAACTGCAGCGCGGGATTTTACCAAGGCATCGCCGATCTCGAAGCCGCGCAGCCCGCCGTCTTTGCCGAGGTGCGGCACGAGCCGGGGATGCTTTTTCAGATCAACACGCTCGGCGGCGCGATCTCGTCCGGGCCACCGGCGGCCTACCCGCATCGGGCGTTCGGCGACCTCGGCGAGCAGCAGGCCTTTTGGGAAAATTCCACGCACGGTCCCGCGCGCCTCACCGCCGCCGGGCGCATTCGCGAGCACCTCGCCCGTGCCGCCATCCGCCGCCACTACGTGAACGATCCCGACCTCGCCTTTCCCGACGGGCCCACCGCCTACTACGGCGCGGAAAACTACCGCCGCCTCCAGACGCTCAAGCTCCGCTACGATCCGCAGAACCGCGTCCGCCACGCGCCAAGTGTGCGGCTGCCGGAGTGAGCGGCTTTTTCAATCCACCGACGCGCTGAGCAGCGCCACCGGAGCCACCTCGATGGAGCGCGTACCGTCGCCGACCCAGATCGCGCTGTCCTGCACGGTCACCTGCAATTCCATGGTCCGCTGGGCGAGCGCGGCGAGGGCGGCGCTTTGGTCCGCCGGGACTTGCCACACCGCCAGATTGCGCGTGCGGGCCAGCCGGGGCGCGAGGCTTTTCCACCAGACCGCCGTGCTCGCGCTGAAACTGTAAACGCTGACGCGATCCACGCGGGCCACGGCACGGAGCAAGCGCTTTTCGTCCGGCTGCCCCACCTCGATCCAATGCCGGAGCCGGCCCGTGAAGTCCTTTTGCCACAGACTCGGCTCGTCGGCCTCCCACATGTCCTTGGCAAATTCAAGCGCCCCGTGATCGCTGTCGGCGGGCACGTTCAGCGCGAAGGCGAGGAGGCGGATGAGCATGCGCTCGTCGGTCTCGGAGGGATGCCGGGCGAGCGTGATCGGGTAGTCGCCATAGACCCCGCGGTCGATGTCGGAAAGCTGGACGGTGGCTTTGTAGATGGTGGCTTTGAGGGCCATGGGCGGGAGGGCGGGAAGGCCCGTCAGACCGCGAGGCGCGCGGCGATTTCGGTGAGGAGCGCGGTCTCGGTTTCCGACCAGTCATAGGCCTCCGCCTTGGCGATGCCCAGCACCCCGCGCAGCTCCAAGCCGGCGAGCATCGGCACGGCCAGTGAACCTGCCATGCCGGTCTCTTTGGCCCCGGGCCGCGCCTGGACCGAGGTGTCGGTCTGGAGGTTGCAAATCGTGATCGGCTCCCGGCGCTCCGCCGCGAGACCGGCGATGCCTTTGCCCATCGGCACGGTCCCGATGATCTGCACGACAGGCGGCGGGATGTTGTGGTGCGCGGTGAGTTTCAGCACGCCATCGCGCAGCAGGTGGATGGTGCCCGCCTGGCAGCCGAAGTGGTCCGCCGTGGCGGCCAGCGCCGCGGTGAGATTGCCGGTGGCTGCGGCCGTTTCGATGGATAAAGGGATCATGGAGCCGGGGAGGGTAGCGAGGCTTGGCGGGAAAACAAAAAGCAAAAATCCGGCGGCTGAAAACGTGGCGCAGGGTATGAAAACGGCGCTTGCCAGGCCTCGTGGCGCGCGTGACAAGCGCCCCATGAAAATCCTGCGGTCCATCCGGAACTTGCTCTGCGCCTCGTGGCTCGTCGCCGGTTGCGGCTGCGCCACGGTGGAAAATGGCCGCGCCCACCACCCCGCGTCCGTCACGTCCGTGCCCGCCGCCGACCTCCCCTACCCCGCGTGGACCCGGGTCACCGGCTGGCTGCTCACGCCAGTCACCGGCGCCTCGGCGAGCGTGGGTTTTTGAAAACGGCGCCGTGCGAAACGCGGGGGATGGTGCGCGATGCAGGGTTCGAACCTGCGACTTCTTGCGTGTGAAGCAAGCGCTCTACCACTGAG
>CAYQBV010000416.1:0-3710 GCA_964415705.1 uncultured Chthoniobacter sp.
TGGTTGATGAGGTCACGCACGAGCAGCGCGTGGGCTTGGTTGGCGCAGAAGACCAGCGTCTTCTCGTTCGGGTTGATCTGTGATAGGAAGATCTCCACGCGCTTCTTCTCCCGTTCGCGAATCTCGATGCTTCGGTTGAAATCCGCTTCCTCGTAAACTTTGCCCGCCTCGATCTCGCCTTCAACCACGGCGTCGTCGGAGGTGTAAACGTAGTAATCGATCGTCGTCTGAATTTGCTTCACCTTGAACGGCGTGAGGAAGCCGTCGTTGATGCCCTCCTTGAGCGAGTAGATGTAGACTGGCTCCCCGAAGTAAGCGTAGGTGTCCACGTTGTCCTTGCGCTTGGGCGTGGCGGTGAGGCCGAGTTGCACCGCTGGCGCAAAGTAGTCGAGGATGCCACGCCAGGAACTCTCGTCATTAGCACCGCCGCGATGGCACTCGTCGATGATGATGAAGTCGAAGAAGTCCGGCGGATACTCGCCAAAGTAAGGCGAGCCATTCGGCCCGCTCATGAACGTCTGGAAGATCGTGAAGAACAGGCTCCCGTTCTTCGGCGGCCTGCCGTTTCTACGAATCTCATCCGGGCTGATGCGGACACACGAGCCGGGCGATTTGTCCTCAAATGCCGAGAACGCATTGTAAGCCTGATTGGCGAGGATATTGCGGTCTGCGAGAAAGAGGATGCGCGGGCGGCGTGTTGGCTGGCCGCTCAGGTTCCACCGGGCGTGGAAAAGCTTCCAGGCAATCTGAAACGCGATGAAAGTCTTCCCCGTTCCCGTCGCGAGCGTGAGCAGGACGCGCATAAGCCCGCCTGCGATGGCCTCCATCACGCGCTCGACGGCGATGTCCTGATAATACCGGCCCGGATGCGAGCCGCCCTTGTCCTCAAACGGCACGGCAGCGAAGAGGTCACGCCAGACGTTCGCCTCCGCGAAGGTCATGGCCCAGAGTTCATCCGGTGTGGGGTAGGCGGCGATTTCGCCTTCCTTGCCCGTTTGCATATCGATGGCGTAGATGCCCTGTCCGTTGGTGGCGTAGGTGTAGCGCACGGCCAGTTTGCTTGCGTAGTTCTTGGCCTGCGCCACCCCCTCGGTCAGTTCCTCATCCCACGCCTTGGCCTCATTCACCGCCAGCTTGTGGTTGCGATACTCCAGCACGTAATCCGCCGTGAGCGGCTTGCCCCGCTTGCCGTGACCTTCGATGCGGCCTGGCGAAATGGGATACTCCCGCCGGATGCGGCTGCCCTCCACCACGCCCCAGCCCGCCGCTTTCAGCGCGGGGTCGATGTGTTCAGCGCGGGTTTCGGCTTCGTTCATGCAGGTTGGGCTTCCAGCGGCACGGCATTCTTTTCGTAAAGCACCACGCCCACCCGGTGGATGTGGTCGAGCAGTGCCGGATGCGTGATGGAGGACATCAGCGAGAGATCCATCTCATAGGGCAGCAAGAGATCATCCAAGGCCGTGTCAATCCGCGCCAGCAGACTGAAGGACAGCTCCGGCCCGCACAGAGTTAGGTCGATGTCCGACCCCGGTTTGAAAGTCCCTTTGGCGCGGGAGCCATAGAGCACCGCTTTTTCCACCTCGGGAAAGCCGGCCAGCACATCCCGAATCTTCCGCACGGTCGTGTCACTCAGGCCGTGGTTCATGGCGTCTCCTCCTTCAGCGTCTCAAGTCGTTGTTCCAGCTTGCCAAATTCCGCCACATAACCGCTGAGGATGTCCACGGCGATCTGGTCCGCCGTCGCCTGATCGTAGGCATGCACCGACCGGTTGCGGCTCTTGATCATCTCCATCCACGCCTCGCCATTCTCGATCAGGCCACGGGCAAAGGCCGCCCGCGTCGCTTTCACCGAGCCGTAGAGTTCCGTCACGCCGTTCACCTCCAGAAAATCCTTCAGCGTGTTCCACGCCAGCTCATGGGTGAACTCAAAGGCCTGGATCAGCCCCTGCTGCTCCAGTTCCGTGAGCTTCCGCTCCCCCGCCAGCTCCCCCGCCTTGTGGAGCTGCGCATACGCACGCTTGAAGTTATCAAAACGCTGAATCCAGCGGATGTCGGGTTTGCTCATGGGCGGGAGTGTAATGGAGACCTTGGAGGGTGGAAAATAGAAAACCTCACAGCTCCCCGGCAAAAGCTTGGTGCAGCAGCGACTTCTTCAACGCCTCCAGCGCGGCGAGCTTCCGCTCGTAGAGGCGGGCGAGGCGTTGGGTTTCTTCGCGGAGGTCGTCGAGCTTTGCCACAATGGTTTTTTGTTCGGCGATAGCCGGAAGAAGAATCAAAGCCTCTGAAATCATCTTTTTGGTGACGAAATCAACCGTCCCTCCTTTCTGGAGCTTTTCAAAATAGCCAGACAAGGTGAGTTGTTCGAGCGTGTAGCGCAGAAACTCCGATGTGACTTTCCCGAGAAGTGGTCTGAGCTTAAAAATATTCCAGTGGATGAGGTAGTCGCGGTCAGTGGTGACGATTGCCGTCTTTCCGATCGTCCCAATGTTCGTGAAGAACACGTCGCCAATCTCGGGCCGGTATTTGTCTTTGTAGAGCTGCCAATCTTCCTCTGACATGAACTTCATCTTGCTATCGAGTTCGACGACGCCGTCGTCGATATTTCGTGTTTGGATAATCGGATAGCCTGAATCGTAAAACTTCACCTTTTCACCAGCGGTGTTCAGGCCTTGATGAAGTCGTTCACAAAGTTCGCCAATCGACTTCTCCACCCACCCCGGGCCGCGCTGGGTGAAGACGGATTGGAGGTGGCTTTCGAAGAGGGCGCGGGCGTTTTGGAGGTTCTTTTCGGCGTTGGCTTTGGCGGTGGCGAGGCCCTCAAACGCTTCGTCCAGCAGGCCGACGATCCGCTGCTGTTCGGCCAGCGGGGGGACGGGAATCGGCGTCAGCCCAAGGTTGCTTCTACTAATCCGGTTGCGCGTCGTGCCGGTGCATTCCTTGGCGACGGTGGTGAGGTAATCGTCAGACTGCGAGTAGAGGTTGAAGAATGTCGGTAGAAGTTGCTTCGGGTTGAAGCGAAGGATTGTGCAATCGACGGCGGTAATCATCCGCTCGCCGGTGTCTGGCAGAATGCAACTTCGTCCCACGGGGTCAGGCAGGCGCGAGACGAGGCAGTCACCCTCGACGATTTCAGTGCAGCGCAGCCGCTTGAATGTCGCTTCCGAAATGTAGCGGGCTTTCTCGGCACGGTCTTTGAAGACGCCTTCACCGACGTTGCCGGTTTGGATGAGGCGGATGCCTTCGGACGACTGGTCTTTGCTTTCGACCCAGTCGCCGTCAGCGAAAACTTCGCAGACTTCGCCGAGCGTTTTCGTTGGCCACCCCTTCTTCATAGCAGCGCCCCGTTCGACGAGCTCAGGGCATGCTTGATGTTGCCCAGCACTTCCGCGCTCTCGGCGTCCAGCGCGGCGATTTCGTCCATGATTTCCTGCGGGCTGCGGTGCGCGATTTCCTCGCCGCCGTTGGGGTTCTTCACGGACAAATCAAAGGTCTTCGGGTCGATGGCCGCCACGTCCACGCTCCAGCTTTTGGGCGAGTCGGCTTTGGTCTTTTGCAGCGCGATGAACTCGGCGAGGTCGGCGTCGTTGAGCGGGTTGGTCTTCCCCATGTTGCGGCCGGGGTCGAGCTGGTAGAACCACACACTTCGTGTGCTTTTTCCTTTCTCAAAGAAGAGCACCACGGTCTTCACGCCCGCGCCGATGAACGTGCCGC
>CAYQBV010000417.1:0-3703 GCA_964415705.1 uncultured Chthoniobacter sp.
ATCGCCGTTGCCGCAGTGCATGGGATGGATTTCCTTGTGACATGGAATTGTCGGCACATCGCCAACGCGGAGAAAGAGGCGCAGATCCGCGAGGTGTGCGCGCGCCACGGCTGGCGGTGCCCGGAGATTTGCACGCCTGAGCAATTGCTTCCAACAGAAGAAGGAGACACACCATGAACGATCCCATCGTCGACGAAGTTCGTCGCGTTCGAGCGGAGATCGCCGCACGCAACGGCAACGATCTGCGCCGCATTTTTGAAGACGCGCGCAGCCGCGAAGGTTCCGGCGGACGCCGCATCGTCTCATACGAGCCGGTCGTCCCGGCCGAGCCTTCGTGCGTCGTCCGCGAAGAACCGCCGAAGTCGTGACCGACCACGATGTGCTCCTGAAAATCCATCGTGTCCGCGAGAAGGCGGCGCGGGAAACGCCGGGGCAGTAGGGCAGCGTGCTGGGCGGCTTGCCGGCCGGGCTGGTGACCGGTAGCCTCACCGCATTCCACGGGGCCATCGTTCACCACGACCGTCCGGTTTCGTGGACGATGCCCGATGGTCAAATTCTCGCCTAAGCTTGCGCTCCTGCTCGCCGCCGTCCTCGCGGTGCTGCCCGCGACGCTGCATGGCGCGAAGAAAAAAGCCCCCGTCACGCGCATCCAGCCGCCGGCCAAAGCCAAACCCACCCCGGCCCCCGCGCCCGCGCCGAAGGCCAGTCCGGCCCCGGTTCCCCTCGCCCCCGCCGCCACGCCGCGCCCGCGCATGGAGGATCTCGCGCAGATCCTCGCCGCCAGCGAGACTGCGGGCCTCCCGCTCGCCGCGCGCGGAGCCATCGTCATCGACGCCCACACCGGCGCGGCGCTTTACGAAAAGAACGCCGACGAGCCGCAGTTCCCCGCCAGCACCACGAAGATCCTCACCGCGCTGCTCGTCATCGAAGCTGGCGACCTCGACCGCGAAATCGAATGTACCCTCGAGGACAGCAAGGTCGGCGAAAGCAGCCTCTACCTGAAACCCGGCCAGCGTTACACCCGGCGCCAGATGCTTTACGGTCTCATGCTGAAAAGCGCGAACGACGTCGCCCACGCGCTGGGTCGCGACAATGCCGGAAGCGCCACCGCCTTTGCCGAAAAAATGACCCGCCGCGCCGCCGAACTCGGCGCGAAGACCGCGAACTTCACCAACGCCAACGGCCTCCACGACCGCGTCCACTACTGCACCCCGCGGGACCTCGCCCTGATCTCCCGCGCGGCCATGCAGCAGCCGCTTTTCCGCCAGATCGTCAGCACGCCGAGCTACCACTGGCTGGGTGCCGACGGCGTGGCGATCCCGCTTTCCAACCACAACCGCATGCTCCAACGCTTCCCCGGCTGCACCGGTGTGAAAACGGGCTTCACCAGACCCGCGATGCAGGTCCTCGTCAGCGCCGCCCTGCGCGACGGCCGCGAGGTTATTTCCGTGGTCATGCACACCGACAAACCCGGCATCTGGGACGACAGCACCCTCCTCCTCAGCTACGGCCTGCGGCCCAAACGCTGAGCGGGTGATCGGTGCGAGAGTGGTGGTGTGACTTCGACATCGGCGCACCACCGGTCGGTGCGCCTTCTCGTTGGGCCGAGAGTTGAACACCGTTGGTGCTCTTCAGGTTAGCCGCGCCTTGCACCCTCGTTAGCACCCTCGTGACAGAGCTCCTGCTTAGTCACGCACTTGTACGCGAAGCTCCAGCTTCGTAAGGCGTCTTGCAACCAAGAAGCGCGATTCGAGCCGAATGCCGCGCTGACGAAGCAGAGCTTCGAAGACATTGCCATGACCAAGCAGGAGCTTGGTCACGAGGGCACAAAGGCCCCACTTCTACGCCGGCGCAAGACCACCGTGGTGCCCGTTGCGCGCACCGTCTTTTGCCGCCAATGCGACGGAATTAATCCAACTGGTAACCTTGCCGGTAAGAGTACCGAGCGCGTAGAGCGGCGGCAGCGCAAACCAGAAAAATGGCGAGTTAGCGACGATTGCAGCCACGACAAGCATGTCGGATCGCAGAATAATTTCCTTCATCGCCGACCCCGCATCTACCCCAATTTGCGAGTCACGCTGGGCTTCCAAATTGATCGATGCATCCCGCCGAAGTACGGTAACTACCGTCATTACGCCAAGATGCTCGCAGCCGAAAAGCAGCCCATCGATTTTTTGCATAGTCGGCCGCACCGCTTTCTCGTGCTCGCCAATCTCCCCCGTAAGCACAGCGAGCTTGAGGTCATCTCGTACCGCGATGGCCGCTCGGCGTAACCAAAAGATCAACGCCGGACGAATCAGCGCCTGATATACGGTGAGAATGGAGCCGCCAAAAAGCAGAACCATCAGGAGAAGTGTGAGCAGGCTCATGATTCTATTGTTTATTGGAATTGGTGTCTGGCAAGTCGAGTTTCGTTTGAAGCGCTTTATCTTTGATATCGTCTCCGCGTTTCAGTTCACGCTCATACCAGCAGCGCTCTTTATTCAGCAGCCACCGCGCCACCCAGATCGTCGCCGCGGCCACAATCCAGCCGCCCCAAGCGAAGACCCGTAGATCGGTCAGGTATTTCAAGAATGTCAGGCGATCATTCGAATCGAGACCTTGTGTGAGAACGAACGCCAACCCGACAACTACGGCCCCGACAATCAGGAAAAGCCCAAGACCGCTGTCCGTCAGTTTGGCAATCGTCATGTAGATCGTCATCCAACGATCAGGGGTCTTCTTGTTTGGCGGAGGCACGGCGCTGAGAAAAGCAACCGGCTACAGCTTCGCCAAGTTCAATCTCAGGGCGGGATCGTTGACACCACCCGCCGCGCCCGCCACGTTCCGCCCGCGATGCCCGCCGCTCCCCACAGTCCTAAACGCGCGACCGCCAAATCCACCCGCGTGACGCGGCCTGCGCCGGAGCTGATCTTTGGCGATCTTTGGGAATACGATCCGGCTCCGGAGACGGCGGACCCGAAGCTCAAGGCGCGGTATGACCTTTTCATCGACGGGAAGTTTGTCGCGCCGAAATCGGGCAAGTATTTCGACTCCATCAATCCGGCCAATGAGCAGAAGCTCGCCGAGATCGCGCGCGCCGGGGCCGCGGATGTGGATGCCGCCTTTCAGGCTGCGCGCCGCGCTTACGACCAGGTCTGGAGCAAGATGCCGGGGCGCGAGCGGGCGAAGTATCTCTTTCGCATCGCGCGGCTGCTGCAGGATCGCGCGCGGGAGTTTGCCGTGGCGGAGACGCTCGACGGCGGGAAGCCGATCAAGGAGTCGCGCGATTTCGATGTGCCGATGGCGGCGGCGCATTTTTTCTACCACGCGGGCTGGGCGGACAAGCTGGACTACGTGGCGCCGGGCCGCCGGGTGGCGCCGCTGGGCGTGGTGGGCCAGGTCATCCCGTGGAATTTCCCGCTGCTCATGGGCGCGTGGAAAATCGCGCCCGCGCTGGCGATGGGCAATTGCGTGGTGCTCAAGCCGGCGGAGACCACGTCGATCACCTGCCTGAAGCTCGCGGAGATCCTCCAGGACGCGGGGCTGCCGGCGGGCGTGGTGAATTTTGTGACCGGCGCGGGCGAGGTCGGCGCGGCGGTGATGGGTCACGCGATTCCGGCGAAGGTCGCGTTCACGGGCTCGACGGAGGTGGGCAAGATCATCATGCGATCGCTCGCGGGCTCGGACAAAAGGATGACGATGGAGCTGGGCGGCAAGGCGG
>CAYQBV010000418.1:0-3688 GCA_964415705.1 uncultured Chthoniobacter sp.
TTGGGCGGGACGATAACGCGACGTGCGCAGAAAGCGAGCTGCCAGGAAATTACTTTCGCGCCCGCCGCACCGGGGACGGTCAGAACGGGGAGCGGCCTCGGGGAGTGAGGGAGGCTGGTCACCACGGCGCATCACCTGATAGACGGCTCCTGCATACTGAATTCGCACCGGCCTCAGCAGGCCGCACCTCAGCGTTCCCTCCCCCGGCAGTCCACGCTCTTTTGCACATATGCACGGACTGACCCCGGACTCCGCTTTCCAATTTCAAGGCGGACGCGGACAGCACGACCGGCGTGGTGCGCGGCCAGCAGTTGCAGGGCGCGGCGGAGCGCGAGGGCGGGCGTCCCGTTTATCACCGGCTGGGCTTCGGGCCGATTCAAGTTTGGGAGCATACCGTGAACGGAAAGACCGTTCACACCGTCGTCTCCGGGCGGCATCGGCTGGACCTCGCGCGGCGGGCAGGCGAGACGACCATCCCGGCGCAGGTCATCCGCGAGGCCGATGGCTGGACGGAAAAGAAGGTCCGGGCGCTCGACGCGGAGCTGAACATCAAGGACGAAAAGGGGACGGTGAAAGACTACGTGAAGTTCTTCACGAACACCGACAAGCCGGAGGCGGCGATGCGCCGGGAGGGGCTTTTCGACCGCGAGAAAGGCAAACAGGGCTGGACGATCACCAAGCAGGCGGCGAAAAAGCCGGACGGCAGTGACGGAGCCCTTTTGGAAGCGTTCAACAATGGGAACATCAATGCGGATCAGGCGGTGATGATCGCGCAGAACGCGCCCGGCAACGATGCCTTGCAGCGCGTGGGGGTGAAGTATGCCATCGAGGGGCGGAGCGCGGAATATGCGGCGGACATGATGGCCGACGCGCGGGAAAGCCACGGCACCAGCGAGGCCACGCTCGACCTGTTCATGGACAACGACGCCGAGCTGCAAAAGGCCGAGGCGCGCACCAAGATCGGCATGCAGCTCAAAGCCGAGCAGAAAAAGCAACTCGGGCAGCTCAATGCCTTCAAGGGCGCGGCGAAGGATCCGGCGCTGGCACGGCAATTCGGCATCGAAGCGACCGACCCCGCGGAGTCGCAAAGGCAGATCGAAGCGGCGAAAACGAAGATCAAAGCCGACCTCGACCGCTGGGAGCGGTGGCGGTCGCACCCGGACCTCGTGGCGCAAGTCAACGCGCGGATGGCGGGACCGGAGATGAAGCTCTCCTCTCGCCCGGTCAATCCCGAGCTGCGGCGCATCCATGAACTCAGCGCCCGGCAGGCCAAGGGAGAGCTGAACCGCTGGGAGCAGGAGGAACTGACGACGCTGGAAAAGAAGCACGGCCAGCAGTTCATGCCGTTCTTCGAGGGAGCGCGGAAGGACGACCGTTTCAGCCTGGAGACGCAGACGCAGCGCGCCCCGGAGCCGGCGGTGCGCGGGGAGCAGATGGCGCTTTTTTCCAGGGGACAAAACGCGGGCGCAACCGTAGGGGAAGGGTATGAAGACGATGCCAAACCGACCGACCGGGCCAATGACCGACGAATCTTGGAGGGCGCTCAAGGCGCATTTTCAAAACTCGCAAGACTCGCGCGGATTGCAGGTGCTCGCCTTCGTGCGGCGGTGGCGGGAAATGAACCTGCGGCAGAGCGAACCGCTGCAAAATCAGGAGTGGCGGACGCTGACGGAGCACTGCGCGACAAGCACGCCCGCATCGCCCTCGACGGAGCCCGTGGGCAAGTCATCGCGGCGGCGCGGGTGGTGGGCAAGGGTGTGCGGGATTTTGACCGGGCGCTAGACGGCAACCAGGAGCGGGCCGGCGATCTTTTGACGGGCCGGGCCAAGCCGGCGGGAGCAGTGGAGGAAAAGGCGCTGGCCGAAGTGCGGAACATCCTTTCGGTAAAAACGCACGCGGAAGTGCTCGACACCATCGACGCGCAAAGCGCGCTGGAGTGGATCGACCGCAAGGAGGCCGAGGCGCGGGCAGACGGACACCGTGCGATGCAGGGCTTTGCCGGGGAGCAGATGCCGACGCTGGAGCAGGTGCTCGGCGAGCCGGGGCGGGACATCCGGGACGTGCTGCGCGAACGCGCGGCGCGGCAGGCGAAAAACCCGGCGAAAGAACCCCGGCTAGGACTGCTGGGGGTGGGTGGGGAGGGAGCGGTGTTTGGGAAGGAAGGGATGGCGGAAGTGAAGAAGCTGCATCGCTTTGTCGGCGGCAAGACGACCGTGGGGATTGACCAAATCGCGCCCGCCGAGGGTGGCGGGAGCGACATCACCTTGAAGCGCGAACCGCTCACCGGGGCGATCCGGCGCTACATGCGCCAAGGCGTGCTCGGCATCGGCTCGCCGACGCTGATCGACGCGGTGACGGAAAAGGGGATGCTGGTCACGCGGCAGCTCAATCTTTCCGAGGACAGGCCGGTGACACCGGAGGAAATCGAGGCGCTGATGAAGCAGGCCGGCGGGGTGCCGTTGAAGGTCGGGAGCGCGACGAACAAAAAGGAACTGGCGAACACCTGGGCGGTGAAGGATGACGTGGGCAACTGGATGGTGGCGTTTGATCTCAAGCCTGCGAACATCCTGCGGGCGGCGGACGGACACCCGTATCTCAACGACATCATTTTTCACGCGATCACGCCGCAGCTCGTGGCGGCAAACCCGCAGCTCGCGGCGCTCGCGCCGGAGCAGCCTGGAGAGCTTTTTTCCAAGCCGACGACTGATCCTCGGGTGGATGCGGCGATAGCCAAGGCGGCGGCGCGCGGGCGCAAGATCGAAATCGACCCGGCGTGGGGCCTACCCACGACCGTGGCCGGGCGCAAAATCGAACCGACCGGGAGCTGGGTCGATGGGCGCTTTGCGCTGGCCAAGAAGACCGCGACTCTCCGGGCCGACATCACCCTCGACGATGCTGGCACCCGTGGGCGCAATCCGCTCATCGGCTATGTGCCGGTCGGCCGGGAAATCACCCGCGACGAACTGCACAAGGGGATTCTGGATTACTACCGGGATCTGGCATGGCGGGCACGCTCCGAGGAGGGGTCGATTGTCTTCACGGGCGGCGGACCAGCAGCGGGCAAGAGCACGCTGCTCAATCAGATGGAAGCGGAGGGCAATCTGCCACCGAAGACACAACGACTGACCCTTTCCGCCGATGACTTCAAACTACTGCTCCCGGAGTCGCAGGATGCCATGCTGGAGGGGAATCCTTCATGGGCGGGCGCGGTGCATGTGGAGAGTCAGTATCTGATGGAACGCGTCGGACAAATGGTTTTGGACATGCCGCAGAAGGTGACCGTCGTTTGGGACGCGACAATGAGCCGCCCCGACGAGATGATCCCCATCGTCAGGCAGTTCAAGGACGCGGGCTACAAGACGCATTTGCGGGGCATTTTAATCGACCCGTGGGAAACGATGGTGCGCGCTGCGGTGCGCGGGGTGGAGAGCAACCGTTTCATTCCTCCGTCTGGCGTGCTGTCGGGACACAAAGGCTTTCATGGCGGCTTCACGCAGTATTTCGAGCACATGGATTCCTACGAAATCGTGGGGGTCATGTATGGCGACGATGTCTATAGCAGCGGGGGCGAGGGACAGCGTTCGATAGTGGTGGCTTCGACGCTAAAACCGGTGGACACGGAGGCCGCAAAACAGTATGGATTAGCCGATGAGCGAAGCCAACTTGACGAAAAAGCCGGAAACCGAGA
>CAYQBV010000419.1:0-3678 GCA_964415705.1 uncultured Chthoniobacter sp.
GGCGGGAACGCAGTCGAAGGACCTCTAACTATTTGCGGGCGGAGGCGTTGGGGGAGGAATGATGCATGTGGAATGGCGAATGGCGCAGCGGTATTCGGGCTTCGTTCCTCATTCGCAATGCACTCCCGCCAGCCGCCGCCCTCGCTCCCGCCGGGAGTTAGAGGTCCTTCGACTCCGCTCCGCTCCGCTCAGGATGACGGGTGGTTTTTTGCGCTCCGCGCATCCGCAGTTCCGCGCGCATGAGCCTTGACCGCGCGTTTGCCCACTTCGTCACGCACCGCCGCCGCGCTTTGTTCGCCGGGGTCGCGGCGCTGTTCGTCGCCTCGGCGCTGGTCATCGCGTTCGGCGCGCGCTTTGCCTCCGACGTGCTCGATCTCCTCCCGCAGCACTTCGATTCCGTCCGGGCGTTCAAGACTTTCGACCGCGAATTCAGCCAGGCGCGCGAGCTGACTTTCGCGCTGGTGGACGAGACGCACACCGCGGACCTCGACGCTTTCACCGAGCACTTCGGGGAGGCGCTGCGGAAGGAGCCGTGGGTCACGCGCGTCATGGATCGCTCGCCGATGGAATCGCCCGGCGGGGTCGGCGAAGTGCGCGCCATCGCGCTGCCGATGCTGCTCAATCTCGACGACGCCGCGTTCGACCGCGTGATCCGCGCCGCCCAGCCGGAGCAGATCGCCGCGCGTTTAAAAAAACTCCGCGCCGCACTCGCCGCCGGCTCGCCGAAAGCGGAGTTCGAACTCGATTTCGATCCGCTCGGTCTCGTCACGCCCGCGCTCCAGCCGCTGGCCGGCTCCTTCTCCATCGAGCAGACGCGTCCGCTCGCCTCCGCCGACGGCACGCTGCGCATCGTCCTCGCCAAGACCAGCCAGACCGACCTCGGCGCGCACGCCTGCCAGGCCACGATGGATCAGGCGCAGGACTTCCAGCGGCGCGTGCTCGCCGTGTGGTCGGGGCCGGCCCCGCAGATCCTCGTCACGGGCCGCACGCCATACGTCGGCGAGCTTTCGCGCACCATGCGCGGCGATGTGATTTCCACGGTCCTCGGCTCGATCGGCCTCGTCGCGGTGGTCTTTTTCCTCGGGTTCCGCCGCATCACTCCGCTACTCGCGATCATGCACGTGCTGCTGCTCTGCTGCGTCGTGGCGGTCGCGCTCGGCGCGCTCATTTACGGCGAGCTGAACATGATCACCATCGGGCTCTGCGCCATCCTCATCGGGCTCGGCGTGGATTTCGGGATGATGCTCTACGCCATCTACGAGCGCGAACGCACCGCCGGCCTCGACCACGAGCGGGCCGTCGCCGCGGCCATCCGCGAGCACGGCAGCGGCATCCTTTTCGGCGCGCTGACCACGGCCGTCGCGTTCCTGTGTTTCCTCCGCAGCGATTCCATCGGCTTCGCGCAGCTCGGCGTGCTCATCGCGATCGGCATCCTGCTCGCCGGGTTTTTCATGATGACGGTTTTTTTCGCCTTCCTCGGCCCGCGCTTTCGCCGGCACCAGACCGACTGGCTGTGGGACGCCGGCCAGCGCTTCGTGGATTTCGTCTATCGCCATCCGCGCGCCTTTTTCCTGACCGGCGCGACCGTCCTCACCGCGCTCACGGCGTTCGCCCTCTCGCCGTTTGGCATGCTGCGCTTCGACGCCAACCCGCGCTCGCTCGAACCTCCGCACAGCCGCGCCGGCCACGCCCTGCGGACGATCCAGGCAAAAATGCCCGTCGCCGCTGAGCCCCTCATCGTCCTCGTCGAGGCGCGCGACGCCGAGGAGTTCCACACCCGCTGGGCGAGTCTGCAAACGGCCTTCAACGACCTCGTCGCGCGCGGGCGAATCAAAGCCTCCTCCTCCCCGGCGGCTTTCGCCGTCTCGCCGCGCCAGATCGAGAACAACGCCGCCAAACTGGCGAAGCTCGACCTCCCCGCCGCCCGCGCCGCGCTCACCGCGAGCCTCACCAGCGAAGGTTTCAGCCCCGACTCTTTTCAGTCCGCCTTCGCCCTGCTCGACGCCCTTCAGGCGGTCGCGGGCGGAGAACGCGCGCTGCTCGACTGGCGCAAAGCGCTGCCGGAAAATTCGAGCTGGTGGTTCGTCCTCGACCGCTTTTTTTCCAAGGACCCAAACCTCGGCGCGGCCTACATCACCCCCACGCACACGCTCGCCAGTTTCGCCGAGAAAG
Source organism: uncultured Chthoniobacter sp. (assembly GCA_964415705.1). GTDB lineage: Bacteria > Verrucomicrobiota > Verrucomicrobiia > Chthoniobacterales > Chthoniobacteraceae > Chthoniobacter. Next base: position 2,173 of record CAYQBV010000419.1, read on the forward strand.
AGCAGCTCCGCACCGACCTTCAGGCTCCCGGCGTCCCCCTGCACATCTCCGGCTGGAGCTACACCATGCAGGACCTCGTCCCGTGGGCGAAGAGCAAGCTCACCGAGCTGTCGGTCATCATGATTTTCTTCAATGCGCTGCTCCTGCTCGTCCTCTACCGCCGCGTCTTTCCCCTCTTCATTCTGCTCGGCAGCCTGGCGCTTTCCATCGGCGCCGTGCTCGCCTCGCTCAAGCTGCTCGGCATTCCGCTCAATATGTTCAACGCGCTCGCCTTTCCGCTCATTCTCGGCGTCGGCGTGGACTACGGCATCTACGTGGTGATCGCCATCCGGCACGAGGGCGACCCGCGCCGCAACCTCGCGACCATCGTCAAACCCATCCTGCTCAGCGGGCTCACCACCGTCTGCGGATTTGGTTCACTCGTCTTCGCCGCGAACCCCGCTCTGCGCGGCCTCGGCGCAGTCTGCGCGCTCGGCGTCGGCTGGTGCCTGCTGGCCACACTCGGGTTCGTGCTGCCGGCGTATGTGTGGCGGGGAGCAAAGTGAAAAACTCGCTCTACTCGCTGCGCGCTTTCAAGGCCGCCTTCGCGCTCGCGCATTTCCTCCCGCGCCCCGCCGCGCAAGCGCTCGCGGCCTTCGTCGGGCAGACCGCCTACCGGCGCAAAGCGGACGTGCAGGCCGCGATTCACGCGAATCTCCAGCTCGTCACCGGCCTCACCGGCCCCGCGCTCGACGCGCTCTGCGCGGAAAACGTCGGTAACTTCAGCCGCATGCTGGCCGACTATTTCCTTTGCGTGGGCACCGCCGCCGGCCGCCATTGCGACGCGCTCATCGAGAGCTGGAGCGGCTGGGAAAACCTCGCCGCCGCGCGCGACGCGGGCCGCGGGACCATCGTCGTCACCGGCCACCTCGGACATTGGGAACTCGGCGGACTGGTCCTCGCGCGGCGCGGCCTGCCGCTCACCGTCATCACGCTCGAGGAACCCACCACCGGGCTCACCCGCTGGCGCGAAGCCTGCCGCCGACGCCTCGGCATCAAGACCATCACCGTCGGCCCCGGCCACCCGTTCGCGTTTGTCGAAATGATCCAGACGCTCCGGCGCAACGAACTCCTCGCGATGCTCGTGGACCGCCCCTACGCCGGGACCGGCGCACCCGTAAATCTCTTCGGCCACGCCACCGAATTTTCCACCGCGCCCGCCCTCCTCGCCCAGCACACCGGCGCCGCCGTCCTCCCCGCCTTCGTCCTCCGCCAGCCGAGCAGCCGCTACATTTCCGTCGCCGAGCCGATCGTCCCCATGATCACCACCGCCGACCGCCGCGCCGACCTCGCCGCGAACACCCAGCGCGTCGCCACCGCCTTCGAGTCCATCATCCGCCAGCACCCCGCCCAGTGGTTCAACTACGTGCCCATCTGGTCCGCCGCGGCCCACCTCCGGGGCGTGATTAAAGGCGAGTCCGCGATGGCGAGGTGAAGGGGAGCGCGGCCATCCTGGCCGCAGCAGCC
>CAYQBV010000420.1:0-3677 GCA_964415705.1 uncultured Chthoniobacter sp.
CCCACATATCGCGCAGCCACGATTTGAAAACGGGGCGTCCGCCGCGCGCGTGGACCACCGCCATCCCCTCCTCCGCGCGCCGCTGCGCGAGCCACTGGTCAAATTCCGCGCGTGAAAAAGAGGACTGGCGCTGGGCTACTTCCGACATGGGTTCTTGAGAGACATGAGTTTTGATAAGCGCGCACCGTAGCGCGGATGCGCCACCGATTCCAGCGGGCATATCCCGCGCACTTGCCGGTCCCACCGCCGGTCGCCGCCAGCGCCGCGCGTTTGGCGGCGAGCTGTTTCCACAGTCCGCCGAGGGTTTTTGACCGCGGTCGGAAATACGCGGCAACCTCCTCCCGCTGCGCGGGCTCCCGTTCCGTCGGCTCCAGCGCAAGGATCGTCAGGATGCGCGCCGGTACGTCCTGAGTTTTTGCCGCCGTCCCGGATTGCTGGAGAACGTCCCCCTCCCAGGCATGCTGCTCGCGCTCAAACTCCGGCTGCGCCGCGCGCATCCTAGCTTCCAGGATCCTGATCTCCTGTCTGAGCAGCTTCCCGCGCGCGGCGGCCTGAGCCGTGCCGTGCGGCACCGGAGTGGAGACAGGCGCGGCGGCGACGCGAGTGCTGCCCGCGAGAAGCACGGCGGCCACGAAGCTGAGAAAGCGGCATCGGTTCATGAGAAAATCTACGGTCGCTGGTGTAAATGGGCGCGGACATTTGCCGGAGAAAAATCTCAGCCACGCCCCCGCCGTTCCGGCTTTGCCCTTTACACCCCGGCGACGGCGCGGGATTTTCCGCGCCCATGTCCGCCCGACCGCATTTCCCTCCCGCCGCGTGAGCCTGCTGCGTTCCCCTGGGCGGCTGTGCGTGGTCGTGGCGCTGCTCGTCGCGGGTGCCTGGGCGGGGCTGACTTTGCGGCTGGAAACCGAGTTGCTCCCGCTGCTGCCCGACGGCCTCCCAAGCGTGCGCGGGTTGGCGGAATTTCAGCGCCGCTTCGCGAGTGAGCGCGAGGTCTTTGTGGTGGCCGATCCCGCGCTCCCGGAGGCGGCCCGCGCGGCGGCGATGCAAAAGCTGCGCCCTGCGCTCGCCGCGCTGCCCGGCGTGGCCTCGGTCGCGGCCCCCGGCGAGGAACTGGCCCGCGACTGGCCGCAGCTCAGCGCGTGGGCGGTCTGGAATCTTCCGCCCGCCGATTTCGCCCGCGCCCTCGCCGCCCTCGCGCCGGGGCGCGTGGAGTCGCAGCTCGCCGCCGTGCCCGAGAAACTCGCCGGCGCGCCCGATCCCGAGGAACTCGCCCGTCTTCAGCTCGACCCGCTCGGCCTGCTCGCCGCGCTCGGCGGCGACCAATCACCAGACGCCTCGATCGCCTCCGGCCTGGGCGCTTTTCTTTCCGGCGCAGCGCCGCCTTTCCTCATCGTGCGCAGCGCGGAGCCGGTGGAGAATTTTTGGAAAAGCATCGCCTTCACCGATGCCGTGCGCGGGGTCATGGCGCGCACGCTGCCGGGCGAAACCCGCCTGCTGCTCACCGGCCGCCCCGCGTTCACGGCGGAGATTTCCCGCCAGATGCGCGGCGACATGGCGCTGATGATGGGCGCGGCTTCCGTGCTGCTCTGCGCGGTGTTCTGGGCGTTTTACCGGACGCTCCGCCCGCTCGGATGGATCCTCTTTTTCCAAGCCCTCGCGCTCCTCGTCGGCCTGATCGTCGCGCGCCTCTGCTTCGGCTCGCTGAACGTCATCAGCATGGGTTTCGCCTCGATCCTGCTCGGCGTGAGCATGGATTACAGCATCCTCGTCTATCATCACTTCGCGTCCGGGCATCAGGCGAAAGCGGGCGTCTGGCCGCTCTTGCGACGCGGGATTTGGTTCAGCGCGGTGACCACCGCCGCGTCGTTTCTGGTGCTCGCGTTTTCCTCCTTTCCCGGTCTGCGTCAGCTCTCCGCGCTGGTCGCGGCGGGCTTGGTGGCGTCCGCGCTTTTTGCCACCTGGATGCTGCCGATGATTCTGCGCGCGCGGGCTCCACAGGCTCCGCCGATTCTCGATCGCGCGGCGCACGCGGCGGCGCGCGGCATCACCCGCTGGCGGCGTCCGCTGCTCGCCGCGGGGCTGCTCGTGGCGCTGCTCGGCGGCGCGCTGGCGGCGTTTCGGGCGGAGCGGATTTACGTGGCCGGCATGAGCCAGTTTCAACCCGTCGGCAGCCCGGCCTGGCGCGGCCAGGAGTGGCTGCTGCGGAGCGATCCGAGCGTGCAGGACGGGATCTATCTCGTGCAGGCGCGGACTTGGGAGGAGGTGAAAGCGGGCGCGTCCGGGCTGGCCGCGCAGGTCAGCGGCGGGCGCCTGTCGCTCTGGTCGTACCTGCTCCCGGCTCCGGCACATCAGGCCGCGAATCGCGCCGCGTGGCCCGCCGGTACCGTCGCGCGGCTGCGCTCCGACTTTGCCCGCGCCGGACTCGGCGACGAATGGAGCGGCCCCACGCTCGCGCTTTGCACCGCCCTCGAGAGCGCCGCCGCGGGCGACGCCGCCGCCTTCCGCGCCGCCCAGCCGCTGCTCGCCACGCTGGCCAGCGAGCGCGACGGCCTCATCACCGCCGTCGTCCGCCTGCCCGGCGCGGCGGCGCACCCGGTCCCGGCGGGCGGCTTCGCCAAAGGGTCCGCGGAGATTTTTCCCGTGAGCTGGCTCGCCCTCGCCGCCGAACTCACCGCGCTCGCCCGCAGCGACATGAGCCGCCTCGGCCTCTGGATGCTCGCCGCGCTGGCCGCCCTTTGCGCGCTCGCCCAGCGCTCGGTGCGCCTCTTCGCGCTGAACTTCGCCGCGCTCCTCCTCGCGCTGCTCGGCCTGCTCGTGCTGCTCGCCGCCACCGGCACCAATCTCAGCCCACTTTCGCTCCTCAGCGTGCCGCTGCTCCTCGGTCTGGTCATTGATTACAGCCTGCACATTCTCATCGCGCTCGAGCACAGCCGCGGCGATCTCGGCACCACCTACGAACACGTCGCCGCGCCCGTCCTGCTCACCGGCCTGTCCTCCTGCATCGGCTTCGGCGCGCCCATGCTCACGCAGCAGCCGGCGCTGCGCAACTTCGGCCTCGTCATGGACCTCGGCATCATCGCCGCCGTGGTCACCTGCCTCGTGCTGCTCCCCCTCCTCCACCGCGCCACGGCGCGAAAAAGCGGGCCGCAGTCGCCGCTGGAAACCGCCCCGTGATCCCGACGATCATCCCGCCGCCATGACGCGCTACGTTTTCCTTTTTCTGCTCGCCACAACCCTCGCCCACGCCGAACCCGCACCGCTCGCACCCGCGCAGGCGCAGGCGCTGCGGACCCGCTTTGAAACCCGCCAGCGCGCCACCCGCTCGTGGTCGGCGGCCTTCACGCAGACGCTCACCCTGCCCGGCCTGCGGGCCGCGATCGTGAGCGAGGGGACGCTGACCTTTCGCGCGCCCGGCGACTTGCGGATCGAGTTCACCCAGCCCGCGGGCGAACTCGTGCTCATCCTCGGCGACCGCCTTTTTCTCCGCAAAGCCGGCCGGCGCGCCGTGGAAAAATCCCTCGCCACCGACCACGCGGGCAAACCCTTCCAAGCGCTGCTCAGCCTCCTGCAAGGCCGTCCGCCGGAGAACGAGGAGCAGTTCGAGCCGCGCATCACGGCGGAGGACGGGCGCTACATGATCGCGCTGACGAAAAAGGCGGACGCTCCCGGAAAGC
>CAYQBV010000421.1:0-3648 GCA_964415705.1 uncultured Chthoniobacter sp.
GTTGCCGGCGGGCGAGCCGGGGTGGAGCAATTACGTGCGCGGGGTGATCGCGGGTTTGCAGGCGGCGGGCGCGGAGGTGCCGGGCTTTGATGCGGTGGTCCACGCGACGCTCCCGGGCGGCGGCGGCCTCAGCAGCAGCGCGGCGCTGGAGGTGGCGACGGCGACACTCGGCGAGTTGCTCGCGGGCGTGACGCTCGACCCGGAGCGCAGGGCGCTGCTTTGCCAAAAGGCCGAGCACGATTTCGCGGGGACGCCGTGCGGAATCATGGACCAGTTCGCGGTGGTTTTTGGAAAGCGCGGGCACTTGCTGCTCATTGATTGCCAGTCGCGCGAACGGACGCTGGTGCCGATGCGCGGCGATGATGTTTCGCTGCTCGTGATCAATACGATGGTGAAACACGAGCTGAACGACGGCGAATACAAGAAACGCCGCGACGACTGCCACGAAGCGGCGCGGCGGCTCGGGGTGGGGGAGTTGCGCGATGCGACGCCGCAGCGCGTGGACGAGGCGCGCGCGCTTTTGCCGGAGCGGCTCTTCCGCCGGGCGCGGCATGTGGTCACGGAAAACGTGCGGACGCTCGCGGCCGTGGACGCGCTGCGGGCAGGCGAATGGCAGCAGCTCGGCGAGCTGATGTATGCCAGCCACGCTTCGCTGCGCGACGACTACGACGTGAGCTGCGCGGAACTGGATGCGGTCGTCGCGGCGGGGCGCGGGCTCGGGCCGGAGCGCGGGGTTTTCGGCTGCCGGATGACCGGCGGCGGTTTCGGCGGGTGCTGCATCGCGCTGGTGCAGGCGGCGCGGGCGGCGGAGGTGGAGGCGGCGCTGCGGGCGAGCTATCGCACGGCGACCGGCATTGAACCGACCATCTTTGCCACGCAACCCGCCGACGGCCCGGCGGTGCTGCTCCAGCCATGAGCGACGTGCTACTTTCCGCGCGCGAGATCACGAAATCCTTCCCCGGCGTGAAGGCGCTGGCCGGCGTGCAGATCGAGCTGTGGCGGGGAGAAATCCACGCGCTGCTCGGCGAGAACGGCGCGGGCAAATCCACGCTGATCAAGATCATCACGGGCGTGTATCAGCGCGACAGCGGGACGATTCAGTTCGCCGGGCGCGAGATTCATCCGCAGTCGCCGAAGGACGCCGAGGCGTGCGGCATCTCGACGGTTTTTCAGGAGGTCAATCTCATCCCCACGCTCTCCATCGCGGAGAACGTGATGCTCGGCCGGTTGCCGCGCCGCTGCGGGATCATCCAATGGCGGAGTGCCCGCGAGCAGGCCCGCCGGGCATTGGCGCGGCTGGGGCTGGACCTCGATGTTTCGCGCGCGCTGCAGTCGTGCTCCATCGCGCTCCAGCAGATGGTCGCCATCGCCCGCGCGCTCGATGTGCGGTGCGAGCTGCTCGTGCTCGACGAGCCGACCTCCAGCCTCGACGAGCAGGAAGTCGCCGCGCTTTTCACCGTGCTCCGCAAGCTCCGCGACGACGGCCTCGCGATCCTCTTCGTCTCGCATTTCCTCGATCAAATCTACGCGCTCACCGACCGCATGACCGTGCTGCGCAACGGCGCGTTCGTCGGCGAATACGCCACCGCCGCGCTGCCGCGCCTCGAGCTGATCGGCAAGATGCTCGGGCGCAAAGTGGAGGCCGCGCAGGCCGCGCCCACCGCCTCCGCGAAAACGGCGGGCGCGGAAACTCCGCTGCTCGACGCCCGCGACCTCGGACGCCACGGCAGCGTCGGCCCGATCAATCTCCGCATCAGCGCGGGCGAGGTCGTGGGGCTGGCCGGGCTGCTCGGCTCGGGCCGCACCGAGACGGCGCGGATGCTTTTCGGCATCGACCCGCACGAAAGCGGCGAGCTGCGCATCGGCGGCGAGCGGACCGCGCTGCGCACGCCCGGCGAGGCCATCCGGCGGGGCTTCGGCTTCTGCTCGGAGGACCGGAAAGTGGAGGGCATTTTCCCACATCTTTCCGTGCGCGAAAATCTCGTCTTCGCCATGCAGGCCAGCCGCGGGCCGCTCCGCCGCATTTCCGCCGCCGAGCAGGCGCAGCTCGCCGGCCACTACATCCGCGCGCTGAACATCAAGACCGCCAGCGCGGAGACGCCGATCCGCAATCTCTCCGGCGGCAACCAGCAGAAAGTCCTGCTCGCCCGCTGGCTCGCGATGCAGCCGAAGCTCATCATTCTCGACGAGCCGACGCGCGGCATCGATGTCGGCGCGAAGGAGGAAATCGAGAAGCTCATCGAGACGCTCTGTGTGAAGGGGATGGCCGTGCTTTTCATCTCGTCGGAACTCGAGGAAGTCGTGCGCGTGAGCGGCCGCGTGGTCGTGCTGCGCGACCGCAAACAAGTCGGCGAACTCGACGGCGATTTCGACGAAAGCCGCGTCCTCCAGATGATCGCCCAGCCCCACGCCGATGAATGATCCGCTCGCCAAAGTGAAAGGCTGGTTCACCGGCGGCGGGTTGCTCTGGCCGGTGCTGAGCCTCGCCGCGCTGCTCGCGTTCAACCTCGCGTTTCAGCCCAGCTTTTTCCGCGTGGTCATCCAGGACGGCCACCTCTACGGCACGCTCGTGGACGTGCTCAACCAAGGCGCGAAAGTCATGCTGCTCGCGCTCGGCATGACGCTGGTCATCGGCACCGGCGGCGTGGATTTGTCCGTCGGCTCGGTCATGGCGATCACCGGCGCGCTCGCCGCGCTGCTCGTCACCACCACGGCTCTGCCCTTCGCCGCCGTGCTCGTGCTGTGCGTGCTCGCGGGCGCGGCGCTCGGCGCGTGGAATGGCTTGCTCGTCACGCGGCTGCGCATCCAGCCGATCATCGCCACGCTCATCCTCATGGTCGTCGGGCGCGGCATCGCCATGCTCATCACCGACGGCCAGATCGTCACCTTCGAGCACCCCGCGTTCGTCTTCTTCGGCAACGGTCACTTCCTCGGCCTGCCCTTCACCGTGACCATCGTTGCGCTGGCCTTCGCGGCCACCGCGCTGCTCACGCGCCGCACGGCCATCGGGCTGTTCATCGAGGCTGCAGGCGACAACGAAACCGCGAGCCGTTTCTGCGGCGCTCCCGTGCGGCTGGTGAAAGTGCTCGTCTATGCTTTCTCGGGCGTCTGTGCCGCGCTCGCGGGCCTCATCGCCACGTCGAATATCAAAGCCGCCGACTCCTCGCGCGTCGGCGAACTAATGGAACTCGACGCCATCTTCGCCGTGCTCGTCGGCGGCACCGCGCTCACCGGCGGACGCTTCACGCTGGTCGGCTCCATCATCGGCGCGCTGCTCATCCAGACACTCACCACCACGATGTATAACCTCGGCATGCCGCCCGCCATCGCGCCGGTGCCGAAGGCCGTGGTCATCCTCCTCGCGTGCCTGCTGCAATCGCCCGTCTTCCGCGCGCAGCTCGGCGGACTTTTCTCCCGGAGGACCGCCGCCGGATGAACCGCAAGCTCCTCCCTCTGCTCATGACCGCCGGCGTGCTCGTCGCGCTCTTCGTCGCGGCCTCGTGCATGTATGAGGGCTTCGGCTCCGCGCGCGTCGTCGCGAATCTTTTCTCCGACAACGCCGTGCTCGGCATCATCGCCATCGGCATGACCTTCGTCATTCTCTCCGGTGGCATCGATCTCAGCGTCGGCTCGGTCGTCGCCTGCACC
>CAYQBV010000422.1:0-3643 GCA_964415705.1 uncultured Chthoniobacter sp.
CGCTGGCTTTGCCCTGAATATGTGGGCGCCCGTCGTCAATCGCGACGGCGGCGTCATCGCGGTGGCTTACTCTGGCTCAAATCGCGGCGATCAATGGCCGGGCAGCCGCGTCATTTCCGCCCAAAAGGCCTCCACCGCGAACGCCTTCAGCCGTCCGAAGCTCGCCCTCTCCACGGCAAACCTCTACAGCGCCGTTCAGCCCGGCGGCACGCTTTTCGGCCTCCAGCAGAGCAACCCCGTGGACGCCGAACTCGCCTATCGCGGACCGGCAGACAACTGGGGCCAGGCGAACGACCCGATGCTCGGTCAGCGCATCGGTGGCATCAATGTCTTTGGCGCCGGCCTCCCGCTTTATAACTCGGACGGCGTCCTGCTCGGCGCCATCGGCGTCAGCGGCGACACCTCCTGCACCGGTCACATCGTGGCGTGGAAAGTGCGCCACGCGCTGAACCTCGACAACGTGCCCGCCGGGGTGAGTCCGACCAAGGACGACAACATCGTCCACGACATCGTCGAGGAGGCCAAAGGTCACGATGTCAGCGCCAGTGGCTGGGGACATCCCGAGCTGGATGCCAAAGAAAAGGCCATCGCCGCGGCGCTCCCGGTCACCCATCCGAAGGGTCCGAACCCGTAACCGGTAGCCCAAGATTAGTCCTTGCGAGCCCAGTGGCCTATCGGTCACTGGGCTCGTTTTTTATTTGCCGGCCTTACTCTCCGTCCGCGCCGGTGCGTGAAAAATTCCCGGCCACCGGTTGGCGGTCGGATGTTTGCATTTACAAACGCCTCGCAACCCGTAAATCCGCAGGCTTCCTATGAAACCACCGACCCTCCGCGTCTGCCTCCTGGCCGCCGCGCTTTCCTTCCTCACCTCCTTGCCGTCAGCCATCGCGCAGTATGCGGGTTGGTCGCGCACGGGCACCCTCACGCTGCTGACCACGCCCGACGGCGCGAATCTGCCGGCGGATGCGACGATGGAAAATTTTCCCGTGCTGGTCCGACTGGACAAGGACTGGTTCGACTTCCAGCAGGCGAAGCCCAACGGCGAGGACATCCGCTTTTCCACGGGCGCAAGCGCCCCGGTGGCCTATCAGGTCGAGGAGTGGGATGCGGCGAAGGGCACGGCCAGCATCTGGGTGCGCATCCCGGCGATCAAAGGCAACGCCCGGCAGGAACTGCGGATGCACTGGGGCAAGGCGGACGCGGCCAGCGAATCGAATGGCAAGGCGGTTTTCAATGAGAGCAATGGCTACCTGAGTGTGTGGCACATGAGCGATCCGGTGACGGACGAGGTGGGCACGCTGGAGTCGAAGGACCTGGGCACCACCGCGGTCGCGGGCATGGTGGGCAAGGCGCGGCACTTTCCGGGTAAGATGGGGGTCTTTTGCGGAGATAAGATCACGACCTATCCCGTGGCCGGCAGCCCGCACACCACGGAGACATGGTTCCGCGCGGAGCAGCCCAATGCCACGATCATCGGCTGGGGCAACGAAGGCGGTGGCCGCGGTAGCAAGACGCGGATGCTCTTTGAAAGTCCGCCCCATATCCGCGTGGACAGCGATTTCTCCGACATCTCAGGCAAGAGCCGGTTGCCGATGAATGAGTGGATTCACGTGGTGCAGACCTATGGCGACGGACCGCGGCGGATTTACATCAACGGCCAGCTCGACGGTGAAGCCACGACGAAACTCGACATCAAGAACCCCGCGCGCCTGTGGCTCGGCGGATGGTATGGCAACTACGACTTTGTGGGTGACCTGGACGAGGTGCGGATTTCCAAAGTATCGCGCTCGGAGGAATGGGTGCGGCTGCAATACGAGAACCAGAAGCCACTGCAAACGCTGGTGGGGCCACTCATGCCGACGGGCACTGGATTCGCCGTGTCGCCTGCCACAGCCACAGTAGCCGAGGGCAAGAGCGCGACTTTTACCGCGCAGGCCGGCGGCGCGCAGAAGATCTATTGGATTTTGAAAAGCGAGGGTCAGGAAAAGCTCGTGGCGGTGGATAAGTTCGCCTTCACCTTCGACACCGGGCGCGTGACGGGCGACAAGGCGGTGACCTTGCAGTGCAAGGCTGTTTTCGCCGACGGCGTGAAGACCAAAGACGTGGCGATCTCGGTCAAGGAGACGATCCCCGATCCGGTCTTTACCCTCACGGCCCCGGGGACGTGGGATGGGCGCGCGACGATCACCATGGCACCGCAGGTAACCAACGCCGCCGGGATGCAGGCAGGCGGGGCCGGGGAGTTCAAGACCGAGTGGAGCGCGGGACCCTTCGCGGTGATCAAGGAGATCGCGGCTGGGAAACTCATCCTCAAGCGCGCACAAAACAGCGGGAAGCTGACGGTGACCGCGACCCTCAGCAACGGTGGCAAACCAGTCACGCAAAGCGTGGACATCGCCGTGACCGAACCAAAGATCGACCCATGGGCGGCATACACGCCTGCGAAAGACGAGAAGCCGCAGGACGGCCAGTTTTACGCGCGCGACGACAAGAACGAAGGCGCGCTCCAGTACAACGGCACGCTCGCCGAAGCCGCCGCCACGGTCTTTCTCAAGCTCTACGCCAACGACAAGCTCATTAAGACCGAGACCGCCAAGCCCGCGGCGGATAAGACCTATACCTTGGCCACCAAGCTCAAGCCGGGCCTGATCAAATACAAAGTGGAGTTTGGCACCAAGGTGGGTGGCAAGGAAACCGTGCTGGAGACGGTGGCCAACCTCGTCTGCGGCGACGCCTACATCATCGACGGCCAGTCCAACGCGCTGGCCACCGACACCGGCGAGAAATCTCCGCCGGAAACCTTTGACTGGATTCGCAGCTACGGCCGCCCTTCGCAAAATCCGAAGGACAACACGGGCAACCTCTGGTGCAATCCCGTCTGGAAAGCGCAGAAGGGAGAGAAGGCCGAACTGGGTTGGTGGGGCATGGAACTCGCCAAGCGCCTCGTCGCCAGCGAGAAGATGCCGATCTTCATGATCAACGCCGCCGTCGGCGGCACCCGCATCGACCAGCACCAGCGGAGCGCCGCCGATCCCACCGACCTCACGACCATCTACGGGCGGATGCTCTGGCGCGTGCAGCAGGCGAAGCTGACCCACGGCATCCGCGGCATTCTCTGGCATCAGGGCGAGAATGACCAAGGCTCCGCCGGACCCTCGGGAGGCTTTGGCTGGGAAGCCTACCAGCAGTATTTCGTGGAGATGGCCTCGGCCTGGAAGCAGGACTTTCCCAACGTGCAGAGCTACTACGTTTTCCAAATCTGGCCGAACTCCTGCAGCATGGGTGGCGGCCAGGGTTCCGGCGACATGCTCCGCGAGCGGCAGCGCACCCTGCCGCAGCTCTTTTCCCGCATGAGCATCATGTCCACGCTCGGCGTCCGCCCGCCCGGCGGCTGCCACTTCCCCCTCGTCGGCTGGGCGGAGTTTGCGCGCCTCATCCAGCCCGTCATCGAGCGGGATCATTATGGCAAAGTGCCCGCCGGACCCATCACCGCGCCCAATCTGCGGAAAGCCACGGCGCTGTCCAAAGACACCATCACCCTGGAGTTCGACCAACCCGTTGTCTGGGCGGATAGCCTCGTGAGCCAGTTCTATCTCGACGGCGAAAAGGACAAGGTCGCCTCCGGCAGTGTCGCCGGCAACGT
>CAYQBV010000423.1:0-3640 GCA_964415705.1 uncultured Chthoniobacter sp.
GGTGCCCGAGAGGACGATGCCGATGGCCCGCTCGCGCTGCTCCTGCGCGAGCGAGCGGAAGAAGAAATCGATGGGCAGGCGCTGGCCGCGCGGCTCGGTGGGCTCGAGCAGTTGCAGCGCGCCGTTGAGGAGCGCCAGGTCATGCCCCGGCGGAATGACGTAGACGCAGTTGGGCCGCACGACCAGGCCATCCTCGACTTCAAAGACCGGCAGGCGCGTGTAGCGGCGGATGAGGTCGGCGAGGATGCTCTTGTGATTCGGGTCGAGGTGTTGCACGAGCACGAAGGCCATGCCGGGATCGGCGGCGGTCAGGCCGGAGAAAAACGCCTCGAACGCCGCCAGTCCCCCCGCGGACGCGCCGATGCCGACCACCGGAAACCCCTGCGGCGGCTGGCCCTCCGGAAGCGCGGCCGATTCAGTAGCGGCCCCCATCAACGGCGGCGGCGTGCCGGGCGCAGGAGGTGCAATCGGGCACTCCTGCGGCGGTTCCTGAGGGTCTGTTTTCTTTTTGCTCATGGCGTGGCTCGAAGAATGAATTCGAGGATATCCCACACAAGGGCAAAACAGTAAAACCGTAACCGCTTCGTTACCCCGCGCACCCCGGGCGGTCACGGCTCCGGGCAATCCTCGGGAACGTAGGGAAACCCGAGGCGCACGGTGCGCAGCCGTGCGTCTCGAAAAAAAGCGCACGCTTTCGATTGCAATGTCCGCCTCTGCCGCGGATGAAAACCCCCCTTTTTCCTGTCCCCGCAGCGCCCGCTGCTGCTCCTCACTCGGCGCACCAGACTCCGGCACAAAAGCCCGCACCTGCTCGCCCCCTGTGGCCGTGGTGTGGTCGGTGCCGGTGGCGTTGCGGTTCATGGTGCGAAGCTTTAATCCGCGGACGGACTCCGGGCGAACTAATACCACAAAAGCCGCTTTTCTTTAATGGGCGGTGGCGTGTCCCATCTTCCGCAAGTGGCCCTCCACGCGAGCGGCGAGCGCGGCCACTTCGTCGGGGAGCTGCGGCCGCGGGGTGGCGTCGCGTGCGGCGAGCGGGCGGATGAAGTCCGCCGGCGCCGGCGGCGCCTCCCGGATACCGCCTTGCGGCTCGACGTGACGACGAACCAGTCCATAGCTTTTCCGCCCTATGCTTCCCGTCACCCAAAATCCTGCCTCCAAGCCCACCGCTCCCGCGGATCTGGAAATCAAAGACGCGCAACTCATCTTCAACCACGTCTGGAAGCAGCTCGAAAAGGACTGTGGGCGGGAGCGACTGCGGTTTCCCAAGGAGTTGATTCTCCTCGGCGGTGCGCCGGGCGCGGGCAAGGGGACGAATACCGACTTCATTCGCGAACTGCGCGGCATCACCGCCCAGCCCATCGTGGTGAGCCAGCTGCTCGACAGCCCGGAAGCGAAACAACTCAAGGCGCAGGGCGGCATGGTGGGCGACCGCGAGGTGGTCGGCATCCTCCTGCGCAAACTCCTCGAACCTGAGCAGCAGAATGGCGCGATCCTTGACGGCTTCCCGCGGACAAAGGTGCAGGTCGAGTGTCTGAAGATGCTCTTTGACGAGATGATGGAGCTGCGGCGCGAGTTTTCCGCGACGCCCGAGGCCGCGGAGTTCAAACAGCCGATGTTTCACATCATGGTGCTCTTCGTCGATGAGACCGAGAGCATCGCGCGGCAGTTGAAGCGCGGGCGCGAAGGGCGCGCGCACAACGAGGAGGTGAAGCGCTCCGGGGTCGGTGAACTCCAGGAGGAGCGGGCCACGGACATCGACCCCGCGCTGGCCCGCAACCGTTACCAAGTCTTCAAGGAGAAAACCTACGACGCGCTCGTCTCGCTTAAGAAGATCTTTCACTACCACTTCATCAATGCCCAGGCACCGCTGGAACTGGTGCAGGAAAATATCGTCCGGGAGCTGGAGTATCAGAGTTCGCTCGAACTCGACCCGCGCACTTTCGACGTGCTCCGGAAGCTGCCGCTGGCCAGCGAACTCATCCGCTACGCCCGTCAGGATCTGGTCCGCCGTCTCGATGGTTACAAGGTGGGAAGCCCGGAGCTGTTCGAGGCCGTGGTCGGGTTCATCGAGCACAAGATGATGCCGATCATTGTGCGCCACGCGATTTCCGGGCGGGCGGACATCAACTCGGAGGACGCGCTTTTCCACCAACCCGAGGCACTGACCATGCTCATCGATATTTTCTCGGAGCGCGGATTCCACGCGGCGGTCGATCTGCATCGCGTGGAAATCCCCGATCGCTTCGACCTCACGACGGGCGAGATCCGCGGCCGGCTGAAAAAGGTATTCCGCTTCAACATCCGTTTCAAAGGCTCGCAGATTCGGCGCGGGTGACCCAGTGTCCTCGGGTCTGGGGGCGGATGATCCGGTCCGTGGCGCTCAATCTCTCAAGACAGAGCCGCCGCGAACCGTTTCGAGATCTGAATTCCTAAAGCCGGCGATGACGTCGCCCAGTTCGTAGTCGAACCCGCGGTGCCGGGAAATCTCCCGGGCGTGTTGGACCAGTCCGTCGCGAGTCATCGCGTGGCGGCGGGGAAGCGCGGCGAAAATCTTGGTGCCCGGTGCCGGCACGTCGAGGATGTAAACGTCGGCAAACGCCGCCCGGTAGGTCAGCAGCATGTCCGCGTAGAGGGGATTGATCGCCCGGCCCCAGACATTGGCGAGGACGATGCCTGCCGGAGCCAGCGCGCTCTGGACCCTGCGAAGAAAATCCAGCGTGGCGAGATGTCGGGGAATGGCGTCGGTGTCGAAGCTGTCGAGAATGATCACGTCGTAGCCGGCCCGGTTGGCCTCGATGAAGTCGCGACCGTCGGCCACATAAACCCGCATCCGTGCGTCTTCCGCGAACCCGCAATACGCTTTGGCCACATCCACCACGCCCTGATCGATCTCGACGACATCGATCATCATCTCCGGGAAATGGCTGTGAAAAAACCGCGGAAGCGTGCCGCCGCCCAAGCCGACGATCAGCATACGCCGCGGGTTCCGATGAAATGCCAGGCCGGCCGGCAGAACGCGGGCGTAAGGCAGCGCCAGGTGCCGGGGATCGCCCGCCTTCACCACGCTTTGAGAGGCACCCTCAGCCCCAAAGCGCAGCGTCCGCAGTCCGGACTCATCCTCCGTGAGCAGGATCTCGTTAAACGCGGAATGCCGGGCCACCAGGATCTTTTCACCATTGCTCATTGCGACTGCGTCTTTCGGACCAAGGCCGGCAAACTTTGAGACGACGGCGACCGGCGCTCAGGATAGTGGCTCGAAACTCGCCAGCAAAGAGGCCAAATCAATGACCGCATGGGCCGAGGTCTTGAGTCCTGCTCCCAAGGTCTGCGCCACCGAGGCCACCTCGACGCGAATGCCGCGGCGCCGGAAGCGCAGCGCCAGATGGGCAAAGTCGGCGTCGCCGGTGACCAGGACCACCACATCGGGCCGCATCTCGACCGAGAGTTCGACGGCATCGATCGCCATGAGCACATCGACGTTCGCCTTGTAATGCGCGGCGTCAGCGGGCGAGCCGTCCTTTTCCACGACCATGAACCCATTGGATCGGAGCCAGTGCAGAAACTTGTTCTTCTTGTCGCGCTCGGCCTGCCACTCGGCCATGGCGGGCGGCAACCCCGCATACACCACCATCTCGAT
>CAYQBV010000424.1:0-3618 GCA_964415705.1 uncultured Chthoniobacter sp.
CCTGCCGCGGGAGGGTGGTGGAGATGCCGTTGGCCCTGGCCCAGTCGTCCGGGATGTCGTCGTCATTGAGGTCATGGGCATCGCCGGTAAAGCCGAGCAGCGCCTGATCGCGGATGACGCGAAACTCGGTGCTGCCCGGGACCCGCCACGCCACCGCGACGTGATCCGACCCGTTGTCCTGCTTGTGCCGCACCTCCACGAAATACCGCCGGCCCGCCTCCAGCCGGATCATCCGCGAGACCTGCCCCGGCTGGCTGTCCCACTGCCGATAGCGGGTGCCGCCGGTGACGCGGGCGATGAGCTGCTTGTCAAATTTCTCGTCCGTCTGGCTGAGCCACAGCTCGCTTTCGTCGTCCCCGGCGATGGCCAGGAGATAGTTCCCACTGACCGGCGGCACCACGTAGGCGCGCAGGCGGGAGCCATAGGCCCTGCCCAGGCCAACCGGACCTTCGAGGGTCGAGACCCATTTCCGCTGCGTCGGCTGGAGCGGAAAAGCCTCGCTCTCCTCCAGCGCCACGACCCGCCCGCCGGGAAGATTTTCCCAGCACTCCCACAGGGCGAACCCGGCGAGCGGCTGAATATCGGTCGCCTTGGCATCAAGGGGCAGTTGGAAATCGCGGAAATGTCCCACGCCCGGCGCAGGAGCAGGCCCGGCCAGCGGATGGTAGTCCGCGGCCTTGGGATCGAACCCCAGTTGGAACTCGCGGAAGTTTTCCAGCCAGTCGCCATCCGGGTCGCCCCAGGCTCCGCTGGCTCCCGTGGCGCTGCCGGGGTCCAGACCGTGCGCCTTTTCCCAGTCATCGGGCAGGTCGTCGTCGTCCGCGTCGCGGCTGTCGGAAAGATAGGGGCTGAAAAACTCGGCATCAATGATCGTCGCCGCCAAGGTGTGCCGGCCCGGCCTTTTCCACGCCACGCTGGCATGATCCCGCCGGGCGTCGCCGGGTTTCAGGGGCTCGCCCCGTTTGAAAAGCACCTCGAGGTAATATCTCCGGCCCTTTTTCAGCTCGAGGTTTTCGCTCTGCTGGAAAACGCTCCGTCCGTAGCCCCGCCAGCCCGTGCCGCTGCCCGTCTGGGCGATGACCCGCTTGGTGAATTTGTCCCCGGACTCCGCGAGCGACAGCACGCAGGCGTCATTGCCCGCGATGTAGAAAATATACGGGCCATCCTCCGGCGGGGTAAGATAACCGCGCAGCCGGCAGGCGTAGTTGTCGCCCTCGTCGCTGAAATCCAGGTTATCCACCTGCGTGCGGTTCGTGGGATTCGCGGGGTAGCGGCTGCTGGAGATCAGGTCTTTGATCGCGCCGCCCGGAAGCTCGTCCCAGCTCTCGGCGGTGAGCAGGTGGGTGGTCTCCGTGGCATCCGCCGCGCCGGGTTTCCAGGAAACCAGCGCATCGGCCCCGATGACCGCGGGGGCCGTGGCTCCCGGCACGACCCACGCGACGGAGCAGTGGTCCTCCTTGGCATCCTGCTTGTGCAGGACTTCCACATAGTAGCTCCGCCCGGCTTGGAGGGTGATTTTCGCGGAGACCTGCTCGGGAAAGAGCGGCTTTTCGATCTGATCGGAACGCCGCGTCCATTTCCCCTGGGTGCGGACCTGCTCGACCCGGGCGATCAGCTTCCGGCTTTGCGCGGATTCCGACTCGCCGAGCCACAGTTCCGAGGTGTCATTGGCGATCACCATGAAGGTGTACTCCCCGGTGGCCGGGGCCTTGATGAAGCCGCGCACCCGCGAGCCGTATTGGTTGCCATTGCCCACCGGAATTTCCAGCCGGCGGAGGTAGCGGACTTCATCCGGCTGCTGGGGAAATCTGGGCGACCGGGTGAGGTCGAAAACGTATTGCCCCGGCAGGTGCCGCCAGATCTCCCAGCGAACGAGGCCGGGGCGGCCGTCGGCATCGGCCTGCCGCGGGTTGGTGCCGGCGATTTGCTCCTGCCAATTCAGCAAGCCGTCGCCGTCCGGGTCGCCCCACGGCCCGTTGGGTCCGTCGCCGGAACTGACATCGAGCCCCCATTTCTGCTTCCACGCCTCGTTCAGCCCATTCTCATGGCGGTCGCCCGCCTGTGGTGCCGGGGCCTGCATATTGGCTGCGGGTATGGCCGCTTTGGCGACATGGATGGTTTGCCGGCCATTGGCTTCCCGGCTGTTGAGTTCCCACTGGACCGAAACCTTCCCGCGGCCGGTGGTCCAGAATTCAAACCGTTTGGCCACGCCCTGCTCCAGCGGGATGCGATTGGCACCGGTATTGGGATTCCCATTGCGCTGCTCCAGCTTCCACTCGCCTGTGGCGTCGTCGGCCAGCCACAGCTCCGCCGCGTCGGTGCCGTAGATTTGGACATTGTACTTGCCGGTCACGGGCGGAATCAGCACGCCCAGCACCCTGACCATCGCCGGGGTTGCGCGCTCCGGGATTTCCAGCTTGTCCAACTGCCAGGTGGTGGCCGCGCCCGCCGCAAGGTGGCGGCGGCTGAGTTCCAAGGCACGTGGCGCGGCCTCATCGGTCGCCTCCGCCGCGGGCCACGCCTCGGCGAGCACGGGGGCTTTGGTTTCCTGTGCGGGAAGCGAGCCGGCAGGAAAATGGCGAGCAGCGCCACGAGGGCGGGGCGCAGTCGGGAAGCGGTGGGTTTCATGGATGGAGGGGCAATGGGAACACGCAATAAGGTCATTTGCGCAGGATGGACTTCGCGGTGATCTGGGTGCGGAGATCGGGATGGCTCAGGAGCCGCTGCGCCGCCTCGGCGACGCGGCTCGCGGGGACCAGCCCCGGCTTTTCCCCACTGAGCATGACTTTGCGAACGGGGGCCACGGCCACTTTGGCCGTTTCCTGCGGCGCAGGCGCAGCAGTCTGGGCCGAAGGAGCGGACTCGGGGCTGGTGGCTTGCGGAACGTGGTCCCTCCGCAGCCAGAAAACCGCCCCCACCGCCAAGGCGAGACAGGCCAGACCGGCGATGATTTGGGAATTTTTCGCACGCATAGGTCAGTGCGCTGCGGGCGAAACGATCCGATCCGGGAGCACGGAAGGTTCTGGGGGTTTCATTGGCGAGGGGAAGGGCCGAACAAGGGCTCCCATAAACTCGCCCCATCGCCTGTCAAATTGTTTCTGAAATCTTCCTGACGTTACCGAACGAGGCACTGATTTGCCGACACGCCGATTCTGGACTTGCAGTTCTGCCTCGGCGCAGCGGTCTGTGGCTGAGAATGGCTTTCTGAAAGGGTCGGATTCCTCGTTTATCACACGAATTTTCCCTTCGATTTCCACGCGGAGGGTAGATGTTTGGGCGCTCGTCCCGGGATCACGAACAGCCTTCTGATTCCAACACGCGAAACGCCAACCGGCTCGGGGCCAGCGTGCGCTTGCGTTTCAGCCGCGACGGCTCAGCTCTCCGGAAGATCGTCGAACAACCCCGGCTGGAACGGCTTCAACGCCCGCTGCTCCTCGCGGAAGAAATCCGCCTTCGTCTTGCCCGCGCGCTTGCACCTTTGAGGTCGTAGTTTCGTTGACACGGCCCGGAGCGCGATGCTCCTCACATACGACCTCGATGCCGGCCTCTGGGTGCTTGCACCGGGCTCCCGCTTCGCCCCGGCCAAGCCGCAACTCACCCGCTGCGCGATGCCCTGAC
>CAYQBV010000425.1:0-3605 GCA_964415705.1 uncultured Chthoniobacter sp.
ACGCTAGGCATCTTCGTGCAGGAATTGTGCGTCGCCTACTTTCAGGGGCTTCGAGGCGCACGCGAACCCCTGACGCCCGTGGCGCTCAGCTACACTGCGTGGGGCGCCGCCGAGCGCGCGTTCTGGCAGCCGGCGGAATTGGAACCGCGCGCGGCGTTTTGGAAATCGCACCTCGCGGGTTATCGCCCGCTTTGGAGGGCGCTCGAAGGACCTGACACCGCGTCGGGCGCACATCAGCGGTTGGTGGCACATCTTCCCGCCGAAGTCGCCAAGGCCGCCCGGGAACTCGCCCGCCGCAACGGCGCGACGTTGTTCAGCACCTTGCTCGCCGCGTTTCAAATCGCGCTGTCGCGCTGGACCGGCGCGGACGACATCCTCGTCGGCACGCCGGTGGCGAATCGCAACCGGCAGGCGGTGAACGAAACGATGGGCTCGTTTGCCGGGATCGTGCCGTTGCGCGGCCGGGTCGATCACGGGCGTTCGTTTCCTGCCAGTGTGCGCGCGGTGCATCAGTTGACCGTGGATTGCTTTGCCAACGCGATGCCCTTTGCGGAACTCGCGCGCGCCCTCGGAGATCCGGGGGCGCCGGGGCACAATCCAATCTTCGAGGTGCGCTTCGCGTTGCAAAACCACCCGATTCCCGATGTGGAACTGCCCGGCTTGTCAGCGAAACTGCGGATGCGCTCGACGGGCACGGCGCGGTATCACCTCGCTTGCGAAATCACGGAAGAGGAAGAGCAACTCGAGGTCGTGTGGCTTTTCCGGCCGAATCTCTTTCCGCAGGCGGAAGTGGAAAACCTGGGGCAACTCTTCGAGACTGTGCTCGCTAGTGCCTGCCGTTCGCCTGAAACTCGGACTGCCGTCCTCACCACTTAACCGCGATGAAGCCAACAACAGCCGCCGAGACCGCCATCGAACCGCACGAACCGCATTGGATCAGCCGCATTGCTTTTCCCATACTCACCGCGCTGCTTTTTCTCACGCAGGTGTCGCTCGGTTTTGCCGTGTATCGCGGCAATTACTGGCTCGCCGTGCCGCTGGCCCTGATCTCCAGCCACCTCATGCACGGCATAGTGATCGGCTTTCACGAGGCGGCGCATGGACTACTGCGCAAAAACCGGCTGCTCAATGAAATCGACGGACTCATCATCGGCACCTTGAGCCTCATGAGCTTCAGCCTCTACCGCGCCGCGCATCAATTGCACCACGCCTACCTCGCCTCCGAGCGCGATGAAGAGCTCTGGCCTTTCGTGCATCCGCGGATCTCGCGCGGAGCGCGGGTTGGCGCGGCGATTCTCGAGCTGACGATGGGCCTGCTCTTCACGCCGCTTCTCTTCGTGCGGACCTTCCTCCGCAGGGGCTCACCCATTCGAAACAAGAACCTCCGTCGGCGCATTTGGACGGAGTTCGCAGCGACAGCGGTTGTCTGGACGGCGATCCTCACGACCGTCGCGGTCTTCGATGTGTGGAAGTATTTCCTCTGGTTGCATCTCATCCCCGGGTGGCTGGCGGCGAACATGCAAAGCCTGCGCAAGTACGTGGAGCACGTCGGCCTCACCGGCTCGACGGTGAACAGCTCGACGCGCAGCATCGTAGCCGAGGGCTGGGTGGCCACGTTCGTTAACTTCACGCTGCTCCACGAGCCATATCACGGCGTCCACCATTGGCGCTCCGGGATGCCGCACCCGGAATTGCCCGAGCACGCTGCCGCGCTCGAACCGAACGTGGAGGAGGAACGCCCGCCGTTCCGCTCCTTCGGCGCCGCAGCGCATGATCTGTTCATCAATCTTGCCGACCCAAGAGTTGGCGCACAGTGGCTCGGAGAAACGCGCACAACCCGCCAGGAATTGGCCAGGCAACGGGTGAACTGATGCCGATCCCGAATGGAGATTCCGATTGGGTGTTTGAAGCCAGCGGGCTGAAGAAGGAACACGACGACGGGCGGGTGCAGGCGCTGCGCGGCGTTGATTTCCGCATCCAGCAAGGCGAGTTTGTCGCGATCGTAGGCCCGAGCGGCTCGGGAAAATCCACGCTGCTCCAAATGCTTGGCGCGCTCGACCATCCGAGCGCGGGCACGCTGACGTATCGCGGCGCTTCGCTCGCGGAGCGCGCCGATCTCGCCTCGTATCGCGCCCACGAGATCGGTTTCATTTTCCAAGCCTTCCATCTGCTCCCGACTTTCACCGCGCTCGAGAACGTGCAGATCCCGATGTTCGAAACGCGCCGCTCCGTCTCCGAGCGAAAACACCGGGCCATCGAATTGCTGAAAGCCGTCGGACTCGAAACGCGTCAGCATCATTTTCCCGCCAAGCTCTCCGGCGGAGAACGCCAGCGCGTCGCCATCGCGCGCAGCCTTGCCAATGGCGCATCCGTCCTGCTCGCCGACGAGCCGACGGGCAATCTCGACAGCGAAAACGCGGCCCTGATCCTGGACCTGATCGTTCGTCTCCGCCGCGAGCAGAACTTCACGCTCATCCTGGTGACGCACGACCTGGGCGTCGCCCGCCAGGCCGCGCGCATCATCGAGATGAAGGACGGCCGCATCGTCTCCGACGCGCTCAACAAGGAACCGACATGACCTTTTTCACCTTCGTCACCCGCGGACTGACGCGGCGGCCCGTGCGCACCGGGCTTACGATCGTGGGCATCGCGATCGGCATTGCCGCGGTGGTCGCGCTGGTCGGAATCTCGCGCGGTTTTGAAACGAGCTGGCAGACCGGCATGAAATCCCGCGGCACCGACATCGTGGTCAGCAACATGGGCCGGGGGCTGACGCCCAAACCATTCAGTGCCACCGTCGTCGAACGCATCACTCCGCTGCCACATGTCGCGGAAACTTGCGCCCTGCTCGTGGACCTGATCAGCGTCGAGAAAGCGGATATGATGATCGTGTCCGCGCGGCAGTGGGGCGGCTTTTCCTGGAAAAACCTCAAGATCGTTTCCGGGCGCCTGCCGAACGACGCCGCCGAGCGCGCCGTCGTCCTGGGCAAAACTGCCGCTGAGGTCCTGGGGAAAAAAGTCGGCGATACCCTCCAACTCGAAACCGAGGAACTCGCCGTGGTCGGGATCGTTGATGGTGGTGCGGTGGTCGAAGACGGGTCGGTGATCCTGTCTTTGCCGCTGCTCCAGGAGATCACCGGCAACCAAGGCAAGATCAACATCGTTGACCTGCGGGTCACGCCGAGGACGACCAAGGAGGAGTTGACGCGGCTGTGCGCGCAGATCACCGGACTCGTGCCCGAAGCGCGCGCGGTCATCGCGGGCGATCACATTCGCGACAGCCAGGCGTATCGCATGATCAGTGCGATGAGCTGGGGCACCTCGCTGCTGGCCGTCCTCGTCGGAGTGCTCGGGGTGATGAACACGATGCTCATGACCGTCTTCGAGCGCACCCAGGAGATTTGCGTGCTGCTCGCCATCGGCTGGAAACGCAGCCGGATCGTCCGCATGGTTTTGTGGGAATCGGCGTTGCTCGGGTTTCTCGGCGGCGTGGGCGGAGTGCTGATCGGCGTGGTCGGTGTGAAGCTCCTCGTCCCCACGCCGGCCATCCGCGGATTGCTCGAGCCCGAGTTGAACCCCCAGTTTCTCGTCATGGCCGTGGCCAT
>CAYQBV010000426.1:0-3603 GCA_964415705.1 uncultured Chthoniobacter sp.
GAAAACGCCGCTCTCCGTGATGCAGGCCACGCTGCACGACGCGCTGCGCTCGGGACAACCGCCGCCGCTCGAAACGCTCATCGCGGAAGTCTCGCGCCTCAAATCCATCACCCAAAGCCTGCTGCTGCTCTCGCAGGCCGACGCGGGCAAACTTCCCCTCCACCGCGAACGCTACGACCTCAGCGCCGAACTCGACGGCCTCGCCGAGGACGCCGATGCCCTCTGCTCCGCCGCAGGCCTGCGTTGCGAACACACCATCGCGCCCGGCCTCGAAGTCGAAGCCGACCGCGCGCTCATGCGACAGGTTTTCCGCAACCTGCTCTCCAACGCCGTGAAGTATAATCACCCCGGCGGCAGCGTGACGCTGAGCCTGCGCCGCGAAGCCAGTCGCGCCATTTTCTCCATCACCAACACCGGCCCCGGCATCCCGCCCGCGATGCAACCACATCTGTTCCAGCGATTCTTCCGCGCCGACCAGTCCCGCCACAGCGAAGGCACCGGCCTCGGCCTCAACATTGCCACCGAGCTCGCCCGCGCCAATGGCGCCGAACTCGCGCTGGCGGAAGCGACTGAAGGACGCACGACCTTCGTGCTGAAAATGCCGTGCCCTGAGCAGTGAACTGATTCCTCAACCCGCCAGCACACCCTTCGCCACGACGGTGTCCGGCTTATCCTTGCCGGCTTTGACGGTGTATATGCCCGGCGCATAGACCCGCGGAATGAAGCTCTCCGTCTGCGCGCGCACGGTGTAGAGGATTTCGCCGGTGGCTTCGGCGATGACCTGGACGACGGGGCGGGCGATGCCGTCGAGTTTCACGGGCGGGAGTTGCGCGTGAACTTTGCGACCGTCGTTCGCGTCCATCGCGATGGTGATGGGCCAGCCCGGGAACTGCGCTTTGTCGCCGTCGGCGACTTTCGCGAAGCGCGGCCAGCACTCGAAGGTGATTTTGCGTGTGCGCTTGCCGAAGCGGATGAGGCCGTAGCCGTCGGCGCGCTGTTTTTCGTCGGCGATGTCGGCGGGGTTCGCGTAGGCGAGCATGGTGATGGCATTGCCGAGGCCGTCTTTGAAATCGCCCGTCCACGGCAGCGGGCTGCCGGGCACGGGATTCGGGCCGGCTTTTTCATCCAGCGGATGCCACCAGCGTCCGTAAATCGTGTTCACGAGCGCGGGGCTGGTGAAGCCGTAGGGGCCATCGCCGAAGTGCTCGATGCCGTGCTTCACGACGACCGCGAGATGCTGATCGCCGCAGAGATGCGGTGCCCACGCGCGGCGGATTTCGACGAGCGCGCGATTGCGACCGGCTTGCGGCCAGCCGTTGCAGTCGAGGTCGGCGAGCAGGCGTTTGTCGCGTCCGCTGTGCATGTGGACGGCACCGCAAAACGCCGTGGCGGACAGCACGCATTTCATCTCCGCGCCGGTGTAGTCCTGCGACCACTCGCGCAGGAATTTTTCCTGCCGCGCGCCGAGCAGTTCGAGGCCGGGCAAATCAATGCTCTTCGGGTCGTAGGCGGGGTCGTTGATGTGGTCGGGACGCGGCCCCATCTTCGGGATTTTCCCCGCCGGCCCGCTCTTGAATTTCCGGTCCTCCAAGATGGCGAAGTCAATGCCCGCGACGACCAAGCGGGTGAAATAGACGCGCACATCGCGGCTCACCGGCTCCGGATCCACCGCGTCGGGCAAGTGCCACGACTGCTGGCGCTGCACCTGATTCACATACGCCACGGGGTAGCGGAAGCCGCCGTCGGCATCGCCCTCGATGCTGGAGAGCTTGCCGCTTTCGCCCCACAGATTGCCGTGGCCCACGTCGTGGTCGTCCGGAATGCACACCGTCGGGCGGTCGCGGATGATGTCGCGGAATTGCAGACCGAACTCAATCCACCCCGCCGTGTGCTCCGTGTGGCGATACGTCTGGTCGCCGCCGAAAAACAACACGTCCGGGTCCTGCGCGCGCAGGTTTTCGATAATCTCCGTGCGCGGCCCGATGGTGCGGCTGGAATTGCAGCTCATGTTCGCCACGACGATGACATCCTTCTCCACCGGGTCGCGGCGGATGAGTCCCTCGAACCTCGCCTTCTCTCCGTGCCGCACGCGATAGGGCACGTTCTTCGAGCCATCCCATCCCGCGACGCGGAAATGCGCATCCCAGCCCGGATACAGCACCTCGGCGCGCGCGATTTCCTTCCACTCGCCGCCGTCGCGTTTCACCTCCAGCCGCGCCACGCGCTCCTCGCCGGGCTTCAGCGGGAAAAGCTGCGCGCTCATTTTCAGCATGCCGCCCTGCTGCGTGTAACAGGCAAAACACACGACATCCTCGCGCGGCACATCCATCGAAGGCGGCGCCGGCTGTGTGCCCTTGGGTTTCTTCTGCCCGTTCGCCACCGCTGCCAGCGCGCCTTTCGTCCACCACTCGCCAGTCGTGAGCGATTCCAGATTGGGAAACCGCGCGCCGAATGGCGAAGGCAGCAGTTCATCCGCGCCGATGGCGGTGACGGGCAGCAGCAGAAGGGGCGAGGTTTTCAGGAAGTCGCGGCGGGTGATTTTCATGGTGAGTCGAGTGTGACGATGCGTTTCGTAAGACTACTTCTTCGCGATGACCGCGAGCCAATCTTCCGCCGCATCCGCAGGCGGCGGGCCGAGCGGGACCATCGCGCCGGCGGTGATTATTCCAGCGGGCACGAGCGCGCCCCCCACACGGGGATTGAACCATTTTACGGTGAACGAGCCTTTCGTCGCGCTCAGGTCCAGCGTGCTCGTGCCGCCGTTGGGAAGATAGACGAGGTAAAGTTCGCCTGCTTTGGCGAAACAGAACTTCGAGTTGTCGTCCTTCGTGTTGCCGATGAGCGCGTTGGCGGTGCTCATTTCGGTGAACGGGATCTTTTCATCGCGGAAGAAGTCGAGGGCGATGCGGCAGTAGTCCCACGATTTGTCGCGGCTGCGGAAATCTTCGCAGACGAGATCGTTCTCGGGCAGTTGATAGCCGAAGTAGTATTCCAGACCCGCCCCGCCGCCCAGATAATGCCCCCAGACGAGGCTCTTGCGGATGTCGTGCATCGTGTAGCCAGCCGAGGCCACGAATCCTTCGCCCGCTTTTCCTTTGGGGTTCTTATCTTCAGCAATGCCGCTGTGCCCTTTGTAGCCGGGGTCGGGCGGAACGCCGAGGCTGGCGGGATTTTGCTCGTCGTGCGCCACGACCCAGGCACGACCGGTGGCGGCGGATTCGGCACGCCACTGAAGTGTCTTTTTGTGCGACTGCTTCCAACCGGTCTGCATCGACACGCCGGTTAGCAGCGACTTGTCGCCGAGGAGTGGCCGATAAACCTTGTCCATCTCCGGCGGGAAGGTGTGGAGCACGATGTGATGACGGTAGGGATCGGTGTCGTGGAGATACTTCACCATGTCCTGCACTTCATCGGTGCTCTGCGTGTTCTCCTCGCCGATGTTCCAATTCAAAGCGAGCGCGTGGCCGAAGCGGGCGATGAGTTCGCGGCCATACAGCTTCCGCTCGACGCCGAGCTTACCGCCATCAAGCGCTTCGGGCAGCTTGCCGGGCTTGCGATTCATGCCGAGGCGTTCGTCGTCGGATTCGTTCTCCTGAAGTTTGA
>CAYQBV010000427.1:0-2264 GCA_964415705.1 uncultured Chthoniobacter sp.
GGGCAAGGCGAAGGTCAGGGGCAAGGCGAAGGTCAGGGGCAAGGCCAAGGCCAAGGTCAGGGACAAGGTGGCCAACCCGGCCCGCTGGCATCGTTGGCTCGTTCGGCGATGGCGGCCCTGCGACAGGGACGCTCCACCAAGCCGTCATCCATCCCCGGCACGCCCGCCCGGTTCAGTCGCCAGGCGAAGTCCCTGGCTGGCGCGCGCCTGCAGGGAACGCCGCAATCCGCCGGCCCGCTCCCGGAACTGCCGGAATTGAAAGCCGGCATCTGGGGCCAACTCCCCAAGAAACTCGCCGAAGAACTCACCACCGGCCGCGGCGACCAAATCCCCGACGACTACCGCACCGCTATCGAGACCTACTACCGCGTCATCGCCGAGCGCTCGCAGCAGCCCTGATTTTGACGCTGCGGCCGTCGCCAAACTTTTCCGAGGATGCGCTCCGTGATGGATTGTTTCGCCATCAATCTTTAACTACCCCAACCGGGGTGCCTGCCGTCCCGCCCACTCACACCACCATGATCCGCCCATGCCTTCAATCATCCTAAAAACCATCACCACCACCACCATCCTCGTCATCACCCTCGTCTCTGCCAGCCTCGCGGAAGCGGGGAAGGGGCCGCTGAAGATTTTCCTCCTCGCCGGGCAGTCGAACATGGAGGGGCACGCCACCCTGCCGACCATAGATTTTCTCGGCGAGGACCCAGACCCGGCGCGGGCGGCTTTGCTGAAAAAGTTTAAGCCCGACGGGAAGACGCTGGTCACCCGGGATGACGTGTGGGTGGTGAGCAACGGCGCGCCTTTCGACAAACTCCAGCCCGGCCTCGGCGCGCGCCATGACGCCGCCCAGCTCGGCGGCAAGATCGGCCCGGAGTATGGCTTTGGTTACTTCATGGCCGAGGCGCTGCCCGAGCAAATCCTCCTCATCAAGACCTCCGAGGGCGGCACCAGCCTGCACCAGAACTGGCGTCCGCCAAGCGCCGGGCCGCTGCCAAACGCCAAGCCCGAGGATGTGGGCAACATGTATCGCGCGCTCGTGGCCAACGTCCACGACACCGTGCGCGATTTGAAAAAACTCTTCCCCGCCTACGACGAAAAGGCCGGCTACGAAATCGCGGGGCTGGTTTGGTTTCAGGGCTACAACGACATGTTCGACGAAACGGGCCGCAAGGAATACGGGAAGAACCTCGTGATGCTGATCAATGACCTGCGGAAGGAGTTTAAAGCGCCGAACATGAAGGTGGTTGTGGGCGTGATGGGTGTGAATGGCCCGCTCAACGAAGGCATCATCAATCCCAAGCAAAAGGACGTGCGCGAAGGGCAGCGCTTCGTGAACACGGTCTTGGAGTTCAAAGGCAACGTGACGGCGTTCGAGAGCGCGCCGCTGCTCCATCCGAAAGTGGTGGAACTGACCGCTGGCGAATGGCTGCGCATCCGCGATTTCAAAAAAGACCCGCATACGCCGGAGGAAAAGGCGCTGCTGCAACGGGCCACGTCGAACATGGGCTTCCATTACAACGGCGAAGGCCGCTTTTTCATCCTGCTCGGAAAGCAATTTGCCGACACGATGCTGGAGCTGATGCGGACGAAATGAGCCAGCCGGAGAATGGATGTCCATCAAACCGCGCACCTCACTCATCGGCATGGGTCGGATAGGTTTCAGTAGATTACTCCACCTTAAGGGCATGCTCACCCAGTCCTATCACTTCAGCCGGAAAAAGCTCCAGGCCACGGCGCGGCTCGGGTGGTTGCTTGCGCAGCCATTCCTCCCAGCTCTGTTGACCGCCGCAGAGGAGACGGCTTATTGCGAAAGCAAATTCCTGGCAGTCCTGCACGCCACTGCGCTGCACCCTCTCGGCTTCGAACTCGAACACCTCACCTACCGCAACGCGGGCCGCGACGACCGTCTCACCGGCGTGTGTGGCGATGTCCTCCGCAAGATCATCGCATGAAGTTCACGCCTTATTTGTGCATCATCGCGTCGCTGGTTTTCAGCGCACGAGCTGCGGATGAACAAGTGTTTCGCCAGTCCATTCAGCCCGTGCTGAAGGAATACTGCGTCACCTGCCACTCGACTGAGAAGCAGAAGGGCGATCTTGATCTGGAACGCTTTACCTCGCTGGCTTTGGTCAAAGGCGACCCGCTGGTGTGGGAGCACGCCTTGGATCAGATTCGCGACAAAGAAATGCCGCCGAAGAACAAGCCGCGGCCTTCGCCCGAGCAAATGAAGCTCCTCACGGACTGGATGCAGGGCACGCTGGATG
>CAYQBV010000427.1:2364-3600 GCA_964415705.1 uncultured Chthoniobacter sp.
AAAGATTCGCGCCTTCTATGCGCCATTCAGTGCAACCGGCGGCGCGACGTCGGTGAATCTTCATGGCATCAAGTTCGACACGAACGCGGGCGGGCGGTTGCCTTT
Organism: uncultured Chthoniobacter sp.; assembly: GCA_964415705.1. GTDB lineage: Bacteria > Verrucomicrobiota > Verrucomicrobiia > Chthoniobacterales > Chthoniobacteraceae > Chthoniobacter. The sequence continues at coordinate 2,470 of CAYQBV010000427.1, forward strand.
GGTAAAATACCTCGCGGCGCTTCAGGGCAAGGGCAGCGCGGAGGGTTTGAACGCCAAATACCTTGCCATCCTCAAAGGTGCCTTCGCCAACCCAAAACCCTCGCTGTTGCTGGATACCCTCGGTAAAAAAGTCCGTGCTGGAACGCTCTCGGTGGCAGATGTGGAAGCCTGGCAGCAGTCGCTCTGGCGCTTCGGGACCATCGGGCACATCGGCAAGGCCAGCGCCGCCGCAAGCTGGCAGGATCCGGTGACCCCGCTCGTGGCAAAGCAAGAGATGAAACTCAAACTTGCCCCCCCAGCCGATGGCGGTGATTTGACCCTCTATCTTTCCGTCAGCGATGCGGGTGACGGCAATGAGAACGATCTCGCGGTTTGGGAGAACCCGCGTCTGGTGGTTGCGGGGCGTGCGGATTTGCCGCTCAAAGAGGTGCTCGCTGGGGCGGAGCGGTTGGAGAAACGGCGCGGTGCCGCGGTCGCCACCGTCCCGCAATGCCTTGCGGCAGTGGATGAAGCGGAGCAGGCCACCGGGCGCACGGATATCGCCAAGCTCGCGCAGAAACATGGCGCGGACCCCGCGTTGCTGGGGGCGTGGTTCGACTATCTCGGCATCGGTTCGCCGGGCGAGGTGAGGCTAGCGCCGCTTCTCACTCAGAAGACGGAGAGCGTCCAGAACCACAGTTTCATCAAGGGCTGGATTGGAGCCGATGCCTTGGGCGTGTTCGCCAATTCGTCGGACACCACCGTGCAAATCCCCGGGACCATGAAGCCGCACAGCATCGCCACGCATCCCGCGCCGCAATTCGCGTCGGTCATCGCGTGGCGCAGTCCCGTGGCGGGCGACTTGCGGATTGGCGGGAGCGTCCAGGATGCCCATGCCGGCGGCAACGGGGTGACTTGGTCGCTAGAGGTGCGTCGGGGTCCCACCCGTGAAGTGCTGACTAGCGGTGTTAATGAAGGCGCGCAACCGAGCGATCTCGGGAGGAGTGAAACCATCCGCGTCCAGCCGGGCGACGTGATCGCGGTGGTCATTGGTCCGCGCGACGGCAATCACAATTCCGACCTCACGGCCGTCGAACTCGTGCTCCATGATGGCAAACAAGAGTGGAGCCTCGCGAAGGACATCTCGCCGGA
>CAYQBV010000428.1:0-3578 GCA_964415705.1 uncultured Chthoniobacter sp.
GAAGCCCGAGGACGTCGCCGGCGCCGAGGAAATCCGCGAGGAGATCGGCGAGTGCAAAAGCTGGATGATCGCCTGTTCGCATCTGCTCGACTCGACCATCTGGCCGGTCGCGATCGTGGAAAAAGTGTTCAAGCCGGACACGGATGCGCCCGGAAAATTCTGCATCGCGGACCTCGTGCCCGTTCCGCACCGGCTGATCGACTTCCGCTCCGGTGCGCTCAAGATTTTCGACACGAACCCGGAAAGCGGCATGGTCCTCACCAGCAGCCACGATCCGGATCCCGAGCGCTACATCGTCCACCGCGGCCATCTGCTTTCCTATCCCGACTGCTTTGGCGGGCCGATGCGCTCGCTGCTGTTCTGGTGGCTGCTCTCAGCCATGGACCGCTCGTGGTGGGCGCGCTACCTCGACCGCTATGGCTCGCCCTTCCTCGTGGGCAAATACGATTCCGCCGACGATGCCAGCCGCGTCATCCTCGAGAGCGCGTTCAGCTACGCCGTCAAGATCGGCGGGCTGGTCGTCTCGAAGGAAACACAGGTCGAAATCCAGAACGCCTCCGCCGATGGCAAGGGCGAGGGCTATGACCGCTTCCTCGCCATCTGCCAGCGCGAAAAAAGCAAGCTGATCATCGGCCAGTCGCTCTCCGCAGAGGCCCAGCCCACCGGCATGAACTCCGGCCAGTCCACCGGCGCCGAAAAGGTGCGCGACGACTTCCGCATCTTCGACGCGATCATGCTCGGCGCCACCATGCGCCACCAGCTCTTCGAACAGCTCCAGCGCATCAACGAAATCCCCGGCAACGTCGCGATGGTCTCATGGGGCTCGGTCAGCCCGGCCGAACTCAAGGCCATCGCCGAACTGCTCAAGACCATGGGCGACGCCGGCCTCGAGGTCACCGACACCGCCATCCCCGTCCTGTCCGACCAGCTCGGCTACGAACTGCAGCGAAAAAAACAGTCCGCACCGCTGCAGCTGCCGCCGCTCCCCGGCGTCTCGCCCTTCACCGCGCCGGGCGTTCATCGCGAGATTGACGACGTCGCGCGCGCGGGTGCCGCGAACCTCGCGCAGGCGTTCCGCGGGGCCTTCGCGCCGGTCCGGCAGATCCTCGCCGACAGCGTCTCCGCGGACGATTTCTTGAAACGGTTGAGCGCCCACTACGCCGACTGGTCGCCCGGAAAAATCGCATCCGTCGCCGAGATGGCGCTCGCAACCTATGCCGGCAACGGTGCCGTGGAGGTTGTCGCGAAGCTTTGAAAATTTAGCCTGTTCACGGACAGAGTCCGGAGAGCAGGCGATGGGACGCCAATCCCACCGACCTCCACTGTTTCGAGTGGAACAAGATGACCTGCTGCCCCCCGGACATACCCTTTCGGATCGGGCCGCACAGTATGGAGAACTCGGAAAATGAAAAGCCCGCTCAGTTACCTCGGTGGAAAAAGCAAACTCGCCAAACACATCGTCGGGATGATCCCGCAAGACCACGGCTGCTACGTCGAACCCTTTGCCGGCGCGGCGTGGGTTCTGTTCACCAAAGAGCCGTCGAAGGCCGAGATCATCAACGATCTGAACGGCGAGCTGGTGATGTTCTGGCGCGTGGTCCAGAACCATCTCCAGCCGTTCCTCGAGTACTTCAAATACGCCGTCGTCTCGCGGAAATTGTTCGAGCTGGAAAAGAAAAAGGACGTCGACACCCTTACGGACATCCAGCGGGCCGTGCGCTTCTACTACCTGCAGCGCCTCGCATTTTCAGGACGCCCGACGCACGAGAGTTTCGGGATCTCGACCACATCGCCGCCGCGGTTCTCCATCACCAACCTCGAAGAGAGCCTGCTCGAAACCCACTGGCGGTTGAAAAACGTGACGATCGAACATCTCGACGCGATCAAATGCATCGAGCGATACGACCGTCCGCACACCCTTTTCTACATCGACCCGCCATACTTCTTTTCGGGCAAGGATTATCCGGTCCACTTCGAAGGCGACGACTTCAACCGGCTCCGGGCCGCGCTCGGCAAAGTGGCGGGCAGGTTCATCCTCTCACTCAACGACTGCGATCAGGTGCGGACACTGTTCGCCGATTTCAAGATCAAGCGCGTGAGTCTCACCTATGGATCCGCACCCAAAGAGTCCAGGGCTGAGCAGCATCACGAGGTTCTGATCAGCAACTTTTGACGCTGTGCGACCCTAATGCCATGATGGGTGAGTGACCCTAACAGTGCAAAAGCCCGGTTTCCGCCGCCACGAGCAGATCATCGCGTGTTGTCGGGCTTATCCAGCCTCATCAAGGCTGATCGCACCTCATCAGGCATTGGGCTTCCTGCCCGCAGTTTCCAAAGGTAAATTCTCGCAGATCACCCGCCCGGCGGGCTGTCGTCATCCTCGCCCCGCCCGGCGCGGAGAGGGTGTTTGGGAAGAAGGCCGTCGGAAAAGTTATTCACAAAAATTTCCTGTCTCTGGAAGTCCACCGCGCTTGCGGCAGCGGCGGCGCGTGTTCTACAGTCGCCCCGAATTTTTCCGGGAACATCTAATGCGATTTATCATTCTCATCGCCGCGCTGATTGCGGCTGGCTGCAGCAACGGCCCGCCGGGCCAGCGCGAGCTGGACAACGGCACGCGCGAACTGCGGCGCGGCAACTTCAACGGTGCCCGCGCGCAGCTCGAAAAATCAATCGCCGCACGGCCGGGCAGCGAGAAGAACCTCGAGGCCTACAACTATCTCGGACTCGCCTGCTGGCAGCTCGGCAAGACCCAGGACGCGATCGAGGCGTTCGAGAGCGCGCGCCGTCTGAGCCGCATCGTGCCCGAGGCGACCTACAACCTCGCCGTGCTGTGCGCCGAAACGAGCGATCCGACGCGCGCGTTGCAGCTGCTCAAGGACGCCGCGCTGATGGACGAAAAGGATCCGCGCCCGCTCGAATACATGGGCTCGATCTACGTGAAGCGCCAGCAGTGGCCCGAGGCGCGCCGCTCGTACTATGCCGCCCGCAGCCGCGCCCCCGCATCGGCCCGCATCCTCACGGCCATCGCCCTCATCGAGCTGGTTACCGAGAAACCCGAGACGGCCGTCTCTACACTTCAAAGCGCTCTTGAACACGAACGCAACTACGGCCCCGCCCTCTTCAACCTCGGCGTCATCCACCAGACGCGGCTCAACGACGACGCGAAGGCCCGGTCGTACTTCCAGAAATTTATCGCCGTCTCGAACAGCGGCCCCCAGGCCGACTACGCGAAAAAGGCGCTCGCGATCCAGGCGGAACCGGCCGTCAAAACCGCGACGGACATCGCGCCGGTCGAACCCGTGCTTCAGCCGAAAACCACGGTCACCCCGCTGCCGCCGCCGGTCACGCTGCCCGTCGCGCCTGCGGTTGTAAAAGCCGACCTGCTTGCGCAGGCCGCCGAAGCGGCGCAGCAGGGTCGCGGCGACGATGCGCTCACCCTCTGCTTGCAGGCCGCGAAACAGGCGTCCGCGCACGGGGACATGACCGCCGCCGAAAAGGCGCTGCGCACCGGAACGACGCTCTGCATGGATTCGCCGCGCGCCTACACCGAACTTGGAAATTTTCTCCTCGCGCACGGC
>CAYQBV010000429.1:0-3576 GCA_964415705.1 uncultured Chthoniobacter sp.
CGCCTCACGCTCACTTCGTTCGCAGCGGCGGCGACGCGAGGTGCTTCGTCCTCTGTCTCGTAGATGTGCACCGCCTCACGCTCACTTCGTTCGCAGCGGCGGCGACGCAGTAGCGGACGAGCTGCGCGGACGGCGCGAAATGCCGCCTCACGCTCACTTCGTTCGCAGCGGCGGCGACGGCGCCCTCGGCGAAAGCTCACTGGAACATGCTCTGCCGCCGTTCCCGCGAGCGCCTGGGCGTCGCCACCAAAATTGTTTGCCGCTGGGCAGGACTGAACAGCCGGCAAAGCCTGAACTGCAGCCATCGGCGAGGGCGTTTTCGGAACGCCTCCCGCACTACCGCACTCGCGAACGTCAAAGAGCATGCTTTTCCAATGGCGGAGGAAAAGTGGTCGGTGCCCGGTGGGCGAAGGAAGACAAACCGCACTCCGTTTTCGTGGCAAGCGCCGAATTTCACACCACTACCACGCGCGAGCGGGTCGTGTAGGGGCGTCCGATGGCCTCGATCCGCAGCGAGGCGTCGCCCGCCTCCGGGCCGAGCGTCACAAAAAGCACCTGATCTTCGTCGCGGTTGATCGCCGTCTCCAGCTCCGCCTTGATCTCCTGAAAGCGCAGGTCGTCCAGCGGACACTCGAAGACCGAGAACTGCACGCGCGTGCCGTAACTCTCGCAAATCTTCGCCGCCTTGTTGCGGCGCTTGTCGGCGGAAATGTCGTAACAGACGAGGACGCGGTGGCGCATGGGACGTTACCTTGTGGTGAAGCCGAAATACCGGTCCGCCTCGCCGCGCACGTAGCGCCAGAGCTGGCGGGCCTGCACTTCCAGCATTCGGCGATAGCTCATCGCGTAGCCAAACTGCGGATGCGTCACCTCGGTATCGAGCCGGCGAAACCAGGCCTCCCAAAAAACGCGTCGCCCGCTCTCCTTGAGAAAACACCCCGACGCGCTTTGCGAAAAATCGCCCGCCGTGAGTTCGCCGCGGTTGAGCAGCGAGATCGCCACGCTGTCGGCGACGAGCGGACGGAATTCCTCCATCAAATCCAGCGCGAGCGCGGGCCGCCCGTAGCGCGGCTGATGATAGAAGCCGAGAAACGGATCGAGGCCGACCGCGTGGCACACGCCCGCGAGTTCCTTCGAAAGAATGCTGTAGCCTTGCGAAAGCAGCGCGTTCACCGGGTCGCGCGGGGGGCGGCGGTTGCGTTCGGTGAAGGCGAACGTGAGCCCGGCTTTTCCCGAGAGCATCGTCGCGAAATGCCCAAAATAGAGCGCCGCCGCCGTGCCCTCGATGCCGCGCAGCGAGTCGAGATCGCGCGCCTCTTCCGTCTGGTCGCGCAGGTCCGCGAGCCGTCGCAGCGTCAGGTCGGGCGCGTCTCCGTTGCGCATCAGCAGCACGCGCTGGTTGTGAATCTTCGCGCGGATGCTCTCCCGCGCGAGCTTCAGCCGGATGCCCGGTTCGCCAAAGAGCCGGTACTGCCCCAGCCGCGCATCCACACCGCTCGCGGGCAGCCCGCGCAGCAGGCCGAGGAAACGTCCCGCAGGGGAGAAATAGGCCACGTCGATGCCGTGTTCGAGACAGGCGTGCGCCGCCTGCGTGGTGAGTTGCACCGCGCCGTAGAGATAAATGGCGCGCACCTGATGCAGCGGAAATTTTTGCAACTCCTCCTTCTTCTCGCTGACCACGAATTCCCCTCCCCGCTGCCCCACCGTGCAGCCGGGTTTTTGCACCACCATGATTTCGCCGTCATCGCCCGGCGGACGCGGCGCATCCTTGATTTGTGGTGGCTTCGATGATTCCCGCGAGACGCCGAAATCGGCAGGCGGGACACCCACGCTACCCCTGGGGTTCGCCCAAAACGCCGATTCATTCGGCAGACAGATCGGATACGCCGAGCAGTAGAGACAGCGCGGATCGTCGCGCAACGGCGGCGGACAGTGCCCGCTCGCCGCCAGCGCCTTTGCCTCCGCGAGCATCCGCAGCACGTCCGCGAACAGCGCCTCCGGCAGCGGCACCGCCACGCGCCGCCGCTCGCCCGCGTAGTAGATCGAAGCGCCGCTCACCGTGTGCCCCGCCTCGCGCAGCAGCAGCGCATACGCCGCCACCTGGATCGCGTCGTATTCCTTGGCCACCCGCTCCCCGTTTTTATTCCGCCGCGCCGAACCCTTCTTGTGGTCGATCACCTCGATCCCGTCGCCCGTGCCTTCGATCACGTCGATCTTCCCGACCAGCCCCAGCGCCTCGCTTTCGAGCTGGAGACTCCGCACCCGCGCGCCCTCCGGCAGCGCCAGTTCCTTCGGGTCTTCGGGCAAATGCGAAGGCTTGTCCGTCTGCCGATGCACCGCCGAGCCGGCCGCAGTGTCCGCGTTTTCCTCGAAAAGATTTTCGACCCACTGGTAATAAAACAGCCGCGGACAGTAGGCGTAGTTTTGCAGACGACGCACCGGCATGGGCGGTGGGGGTTCGTCCCTGGCGATCGGTGATTGGTGAATGGCCGGGGCGGCCGGCGCGGGCGCGGGCGGCTCGGCGTGGCCCAAGCTTCCGGCCTGCGGACTTGTTTCGATCACTGGCGGGCAGCCAGCGCCACTTTCCGGCCCCAGCGCCGCAGCCAGCACGGCAGCGATCTGCTCCTGCACCGCGGCCAGCGGCAGCTCGGTCTGGTTCACATCCCGCGGCGGCGGGCGGGAGGCACGGCGGGAGTTGGGACGACGGCGCATGGCGGCATGGGGTTACGCTCCCGGCGAATCCTCCGGGAGCAGGTTTTCCGGCAGTGAAATCATCTCGCCCGCCGAGCCATCGGCGCGCACCGCGACGCGGCCATCATCGAGCACCCGCGTGATCACGCCGCGCAGCGAGCCGCGCAGCGTTTTGACCCGCACACCGGCCGTCATCTCCGCCACCCGCGCAATCTCGACGAAAGCGGACGCCATCAACTCGCGATCCAGCACGCCGGTAATGTAGTGCGCCACCGCCGAAGCCAGTTCCTTGCGGCGGGTCGTGGGCAGATCTTGAAAGAGCGCACCGATGAGCACGCGTCCGATCTCCGCAAAGGTATTGCCGTTGAAGAAAAGAAACGGCGCCCGCCGATGGCAGGACTTGAGCAGGTCGAGCGTGTCCCCGAGCGTCAGCTCGCGCCGCCGGATTTCCTCCCACTCCCCCGCGAGCGCTCCGTGAGTTTCCGCGCAAGCGCCATGCTGCGCTCCGCCTCGCGCGCAGAGTCCTCGATTGATCGCGGTGACAGATGCCCAGTCCCGGTTTTCGAGAAAGTAGGCTCGGCTTTGTAGCGGTGTTGATTCGCCGCCGCCTCCTCCAGAATGTCCTCCGTCGTCAGGTGTTTCAGCAGATCGGTGCGGAGTTTCATCGGGCATAAAGTGCTCCTCTCATCGCGGGCGGGCAAGGCGGGATTACAGCGGAATGTCGTCCCTGTCGTCTTCCCATCGCTGAATCCTAGCGCGGTCGATTTCCATGCAGCGGCCCCACTGCATAACGCGATCATTCACCTTCTTCCAAAGACCGGGGCCGGACGCATACGGGTGGGCTTCGTCCGTTGCTGCTACGCCACCAGCCTCGAACAAATCAAA
>CAYQBV010000430.1:0-3573 GCA_964415705.1 uncultured Chthoniobacter sp.
CGAACTTCGCGGTCTCGGACATGAAGATTTCCTGCACGACGAGAAACTCCAGCGAGCTCAGCGCATTATCCGAGTGATCCATTCCTATCTGGTCGGCATCTGGCCTTGGCCGTCCTGGACACGGAAAGCTGCGGCGAAACGAATCTGGAAGATCGTGCCACGCCGTGCTTCACTGCAGCCGTGCCGCTCAGGGAACTTAAGCATCCGCATCAAATCACCGAATGGCTCCGCGATTGGGGCGGTCGGTTGAGTGAGCCTGCGTCCATGATCCTGATCGGATCAGCGGGGTTGCTGTGGCATGTGGCCAGGATCGGTCGTGACGATCCACTGCCGGAAAACAGCATGGATGTCGATTCCGTGACCGACAGCGATGCCATTGCCGAACTTGCCTACGACGCGCTGATCGGCAGCGAGTTTGAGCGCACGCACGGCTGGCATGTGAATCTCATGCCCCGCATGGTCCTCGACCACCTCCCGGACGGATGGCGTGAACGCAGCACATCGGCCGACTACGGAAGGCTGACGCTGATCGTCCCATCCGCCGCCGACCTTCTGGCTCCCAAACTGCGGCGCGGTGAACCGCGCGATCTCCAGCACGAGGAGTTTGCGCGCAAAGTGGGGCTGATATGAGCAACGACACCCATTCATCCCGTTGGCCGCTCCTGCTCCACGACCAGGCTCGGCTCGAGTATGGTCGCCTGCTCTGGAGACGCCCCGGTGCGCGTGCGCGTCTGCTGCGCCACTGGACCGATCCGAACCACCCCTATGCGGAGCGCTTTGCCCGCGAATATCGCCCGCTCGTCGAGCGTGTTCTCGCGGCTACGGCAGAGGAGGATGACGCCCTGGATGCTGAGCTGCGCAAGCGGGGCGAGAGCCTGCGTTCGGTAGTCCGGGAGATTCCCCCTGTCTTCGGGTCGTTTTACTGAACGGCATCAAGATCCGTCCCTCCCACCTCGCGCCCGTCGCGCCTTTGAAAAAATGGGACGACGCGCGCGATCCCGGCGAGCACTCCGCCAGGCGTGTAGTCGGGCTGAGGGATGACTTCGTTCACGCGCTGCACGCGGCGTTCGCCATTGGTGAAGCTGCCGCTCTTTTCAAAGAACGACGCGCCGGGCAAAACGACGTTGGCGAACTTCGCGGTCTCACTCATGGAGATTTCCCGTGCAGCCAGCCTCAGCGTTCAAGAGCGATTCGCCGATGGTGGAAGGCTCGGATTTCAGCGACGCACCCACGGCGTGGGCGAAATGCGGCTGCTATTGTTTTCCAGCGGGTTGTCGAGCGTGGGATCAGGGGGCGGCTCAGAGTTGCGCCAGCAAGACCCGCGTTCGAACATTTCGGTAGGGAAATCTTCCCAAACCCCGGAAGTGCTTCCCGGCCTGATCCAATCACGCACGCTGGTAACGTATGATGGGCTCATCCACCGCTTGAATCCGGCGGACCAGAGGAATGAGTGCCCGGCGAACAACTCAGCCGTGCGATACCGCGCGCGAATCCGGATGAACCGATCTATTCCGTCACGCGTCAGGTCCCCCTGCGATGATTGAACATCAGACCTGCGACGACGGAGTCTTTCCGGCCCCATGCGATGAGCGTCTGCCAGCGTGGTTCGTTCGTGCAGCACGTTGGATAAGGCAGTAGGTCCTCGGGATGGAGGTCGAACCAGTGGCGCTCCCGGATAAAGGCGATGCTTTTCTGTTTCGAGTTCGTGCCGCGCAGTTCGTCGAGCGCGGCGAGGAGCATGATGATGCACGGCCCACGGGGGTTCACTCCGTCGATGTTCGCAATCGTAGTCATGTTAGATCGGCATTTTATTGGTGCGGACGAGATGGATGGGCTCGTGGATGTGTGAGCGTTACGCAAGACGGACGTTGAACGCGTAATTGGGGAGTCCGAGCAGGTGAAGGGCGGACTTGATATTGCTCACCTTTTGCCGGTTGTCTGTCTGCGTCAGGACATACATGCCTGTTCCGGGAATCCGATGGAGCGCATCAATCGCAATGTCGGCGGACGCGGTCGAAGATAGGCGAGCAGGAAGAAGATCGAGCTGGCGAGCGTGATGTCACCGTCGGCGATGCACCTCAGGGCAATCTTCCACCCTCGCGTTCGATGCGAAGAAATTCGCCCGGCGTGAGTACGCGCAGGCCGTAGATGGTCTGGCCAAGCAGGTCGCGGAAGTCGCGGCGGTCGAGCGTGAGCAGCACGTCGGCGCACGCGAGCGCGCTGAACAGAACGGGCTTGTCTGTGGATGCCTCGAAGACAATCGGCCAGTCGAAAGTCAGTTCGTCGTCCTCGACCGTCGCCTTCGCGCGGAGCGATACCCACGCATGCGCGGCCTCGGGTGGCTTGTTGGCGAGGTTCTCGCGCACTTCGCGCAGCACCCAGGGGAAAACGAACAAGCGCCAGCCTTGACGGGCGGCGTGGTTGAAAACTTCGCGCGATCCGCCGGTTGTCGAGAGGCTTGCGGCGACGGCGACGCTGCTGTCGAGAAAGATGTTCACCGGCCCTGCCGGAAGCGTTCCCCGTCGGCCTCATCCTCGGCGAGCATGGTGGAGATTTCGTCGTCGGAATAAATGCGCGGTTTCGGCTGGGCGCGCTCTTTCCGCAGTCGCATCGCGAGGAAGCGGAGCAGTTCCTCCTTTTCCTCGCTGGAAAGCGAGTCGGCGGCGGTTTCGATTTCGGCGAGCGTGCTCATGGTGCGAAGCGTGGCTGAGTCATACGGCATTCGTGTGTCCCGATCAAGGTGTTCGGTGTCATCGGATTTGTGCTGCGTCGCTCCAGCACGATCGCAACCGGCGGACAGGATTGTCCGCGCTACTTCGCCGCGATCATCTCCGGCTGTTCCGCCTTCTTCTCCACCGGCGCACCCACCCGCTCCACATCCACCGCGACGACTTTGTATTCGGGGCACATGGTGTCCTCGTCGCACTCGCTGCTGGTGACGACGTTCACGAGGTGTTCGGGGAAGTGGAAGGTGGTGTAGAGGATGCCGGGTTTCACTTCGTCGGAGACCTTGGCGTGGATGCGCACTTCGCCGCGGGCGGAGAAGATGCGGACGAGGTCGCCGGTGGCGATTTGCTTGCGCGCGGCGTCCTCGGGGTGGATGGCGAGGACGTCCTCGGTGACGATGCGGGCGTTGCCGGTGCGGCGGGTCATGGTGCCGCAATTGTAGTGCTCCAGCACGCGACCGGTGGTGAGGATGAAGGGAAACTCGCCGTGATGCTGCACGATCTCGTTCGATTCCTTGAATGCGAAGAAGTGGAACTTGCCGAGGCCGCGCTTGAAGGTTTCGGTGTGGAGGATTTCGGTGCCGACGCAGCCTTCCTGGATGGGCCATTGCTTGCCGTTGTCGCCGAGTTTTTCCCACACGGCGCCTTTGAAAAACGGGACGACGCGGGCGATTTCGGCGAGGACGCCGTCGGGCGTGTAGTCGGGCTGCGGGATGCCCATGCGGTTCATGATGTCCACGACGATCTGGCCGTCGGTCTTCGTGCCGGCGAGCGGCGGGATGACTTCGTTCACGCGCTGCACGCGGCGCTCGCCATTGGTGAAGGTGCCGCTCTTTTCAAAGAACGA
>CAYQBV010000431.1:0-3571 GCA_964415705.1 uncultured Chthoniobacter sp.
TATGTTGCCACTCGGAAGTCTTTACGGGAAGCCTTTTAGTGTAAAAAGATCAAATGTTAGTTAAGTTTCACTTCGGAATGCGATGTCTGCGAAGCTTTGCTTCCACTACCGTCCCGCTGGTCTGAACCGCTGCTAGCCCGAGGAAGCAAAGCTTCGAGGGGAGGGCCGTTCCGAAGCTAAGCTTCGGAACGAGGATTAAACCCGACCCGGATTGATCAGCCTGAAAAGCGACGCGAAGTAGGACGGGCGGATGGGTTTGAAAACTCGACTTTTCTCTTACTCCCCGGCCCAGCGGTCGTGGAGTTCGCGGAGGCTGAGGCGGAGGTCGCCGTGGTGGCGGGTGTGGATGAGGGTGGCTTCGCCGACGGGGAGGCGTCCGCCGGTGAGTTCGGTGGCGAGTTCGTCGAGGAGGGCGGGGGAGGTGGTGGTGTCGAGGAGGGTGGGGAGGCGCCCGGTGCGGTGGAGGGTGATGATGGCTCCGGCGAGGCTGTTGATGGCGGCGCGGAGGGGGAGCCATTCGCGGGTCTGGAGCTGCTCGGCGCCGTCGAGCAGGAGGAGGTCGGGCGCGCGCATCTGGCGGACTTCGGCGAGGAGGGCGTCTTTGTCGGCGCGGCGGGTGTCGAGGGTGAGATGGAAAGTGCGCGGGGTGAAGCCGAGGGCGGTGAGGCGGGAGGCGAGTTCGCGGAGGAGGAGGGATTTGCCGGTGCCGGGCGGGCCGACGATGGCGCAGCAATACTCGGTGGCGGCGCAGCGGCCGAGGAGGGTGTCCCAGCTCTGCCCAGTGGGAAAGCGGTACTCCAGCCGGGCGATGCGCTCGGGGGAAAATGGATTGTCGCTTTCGCTCATGTGGCAGTGGCGGGAGTATCGGGCGAAGCGGCGGCGAGGGGCGAGCGATTTCCGCAAGGCATGCCGTGGGGGAGTGATGGTGAGGATCCTCCCGCAAAGGCGCGAGGGAGCGGGGGCAGCTCGGAAGCGGTGAGTCTGGCGTGGTCGCGCGTTTGCGCGAGCGGGTGGCTTCTCCTCGTGAAGTCGCGAATCGCGCGCGCTGCGATGGCGGCGCTTGTCACGGGAGGGGAGGCGTGCGAGAAAGCCCACCCGTTTCCAAACCCAACCCGCCATCCATGAAATCCACCACGCTCATCCTGCCGCTCACTCTCCTCGCTGCTGCTCGCTCGCTGGCCGAGCCGCTGCCGGTGCCGACGGGGGAGTTCACGCGCATCCAGCTCACGGACGAATTCTGGGCGGAAGGTATCGCGCATGGGGATTTCAATCACGATGGGAAGCAGGATGTGGCGTATGGGCCGTATTGGTGGGCGGGGCCGGAGTTTAAGACGAAGAAGGCCTTTTACCCGGATGCCCGGCGCTCCAAGAGTAAGAAGGCGGACGGGACGCCGGTGGAGTTTGCGGGGTTCAAGGGGGCGCTGGGGACGGACAATGATTACTCGGATAACTTTGTGACGTACGGCGCGGACTTCAATGGCGATGGGTGGGACGACATTCTGGTGCTGGGTTTGCCGGGCAAGGAGGCGTTCTGGTTTGAAAATCCGAAAGGCGCGGAAGGACCGTGGGCCAAATATGTGGCGTGGGATGTGGTGGACAATGAGTCGCCGATGTTTGCCGATCTGCTGGGGACAAAGCAGCCGGTGCTGGTGTGCAGTTCGCGCGGTTTTCTCGGCTACGCGCAGCCGGACCCGAAGAACCCGACGGCAAAGTGGACATGGCACGCGATTTCGCCAAAGGGACCGTGGCAGAAGTTTACGCATGGACTCGGGGTGGGGGATGTGAACGGCGACGGGAAGCCCGATCTGCTGGAGGCGGGCGGCTGGTGGGAGCAGCCGAAGTCGCTCGAAGGCGATGCGCTGTGGACGAAGCATGAGGCGCAGTTTGGCGCGGGCGGCGCGCAGATGTATGTGTGCGATGTGAATGGCGATGGGAAGAATGACGTGATCACGAGCCTGGAGGCGCATGGGTATGGCATCGTGTGGTTTGAGCAGACGAACGACGGCGGAGTGCAAGGCTGGACGAAGCGGACCATCGTGGGCCGGTCGCCGGACGAGAATCCGCAGGGCGTGAAATTCACGCAGCCCCATGCGCTGTGGTTGCAGGATATGAATGGTGACGGTCTGCCGGACTTCGTGACGGGCAAGCGCTTCTGGGCGCACGGCCCCGGTGGCGATCCGGAGCCGATGGGGACACCGGTGCTGTATTGGTTCGAGCTGAAGCGGGAGGCGGCGAAGGTCGCTGCGGATGGCAAGGTGACGGAGCCGGCGAAGGCGAGCTTTGTGGCGCACCTGATCGACGACAACTCCGGCGTGGGCACCGACGTGAAAGCGGACGACCTCAATGGCGACGGCAAACCCGATGTGCTGGTGGGCAACAAGCGCGGCGCGTTTGTTTTCCTGCGGAAATAGGGGCACGCACAGGCGGCTGCGGGAGAGCTGGCAGCAGTAGCGCGCCGGATGGTTTGGCCGGCCCGGGCCGGGAGGCTGCTGCTCGGGCCTGCGGGTATGGAAATTATAATGAAAATTTTGTTGCGGTGCTCGGCGGCGCGTGGTTATATGCCAACCGGCGGTCGGTCCGCCACTTCGATCCCCCCAAGTGTTCGAACAGCTTTCTGAATTTACGTGATTGCCCACCAGTTAAACCAAAACACCAAGACCATGAACCCTCCCCGCTCCCGTATCCTTGCAACCTCCATCGCCGCGCTGCTCGCCGTTCACCACGCGAGCGCCCAAACCACCATCACCAACGGCGCCACGCTCAGCATCGGTGACGTGGCCAATTTCATCAGCACTGCGGGCGCGGTGACCATTGAGGACAACGCGACCCTCTTTATCTCAGGCGCGCAGGCCGCTCCTCCCGCTGGCCACGATATCACCAATAGCCTGATTCTTGAAGGCGCCACGGTGAACCTCAATTTCAATAATAATGATACGGCGTATCGGTTCACCGGTACCATTTCCTCGACCGCGACCGGCGCTCAGACCCTCAAGGTTTCCAACGGGGTCAATGGCAACGGTGACCGGGAGGGGATTTATTTCGTGTCGGCCATTCCTGATGCCAATGGTGGGGCCAGCCCGCTCGGTCTGGATCTTACTTACCGCACGCAGTCGGGGTCTTCCAGTTTCGTCAACCTGCAAGGTGCCAACACCTTCACGGGACCCATTGCCATGCATCGGAATGGGGTGGAGGTACAAAGGGCTTACTTGGTGATTGGCGGTCAACGGCATGATCTGGCCTTCAATTCCAACACTTTCAACACTCCGGGGTCAGGCAGATTGGGTGCCGGTGGCATTTTCGGGGGGGCCATCCTGCTGGATGACACGGCAATGATCCTCAACTACAACAGCACGGATAACCAAACTTTGTCCGGGGCGATTACCGGGACCGGGCGGCTGCTGCTGAGCGGCACTGGCACGCTCACCCTCTCCGGTACGAACACCTACACGGGCGGCACCAGCTTCGAGGGCAATGGCAACAACGGCACGGGCTCCGGAGGAACCCTGAAAATGGGTGCGATCAATGCCCTGCCCACGGCCGGTGCGGTGACGGTCGCAAACCTCGCCGGGGT
>CAYQBV010000432.1:0-3566 GCA_964415705.1 uncultured Chthoniobacter sp.
CGATGGGAAGGAATGGAAGGCCGGCTGCAACTGACGGGCTGGACGGCCAAGCGGCGCGTGATCGTGCTGCGCCGGAAAGTGGAACCAAAAACGGAGAAAACAGAGAAGCCCACCGTCCCCGCATTGGGCTGGCTGCTGCCCGTGCTGTGCGGCCCTGCGGCTGAATATGAGTATCAAGTCCTGGTGACCAACCTGAGTGAAGAACTGTTGAGCATCGCCGACCTGTATCGGCAACGAGCCGACGCGGAGAATGTGTATGACGAGTTGAAGAACCAATGGGGCTGGGGCGGGTTTACGACGAAGGACACATTACGCTGCCAAGTGGCGGCACGGAACGTGGCATTGATCTACAACTGGTGGAGTCTGTTTGTGCGGTGCGCCGAGCCGGAGCGTCCGCGCGAAGCGGTGACGAGCCGACCGCTGTTGTTGAGTGCCGTGGGACGGGTGATTGAGAGCGGACGCCAGATCACGCTGCGCCTGACCAGCACGCACGCGCACGCCGCGCACGCGCACGCCGCGCACGCGCAAAGTTTGCTGACGAACCTGAGCCTGTTTTTGAGTGGACTCAAGAATACTGCGGAGCAGTTGAGTCCGAGCCAGTGCTGGAAACGGATATGGGACAGGATTTTGACGCCACTGTTGACGCCACGAGCGGCCTTGCCCGCTCCCAGCGGGTGAGTTGGAGACAGAAGGCAGAAAGAACCGACAACCTCAGACCCAACAGCGTGTCACAAAACTACCGCAAGGGCGGAGAGCGCCTTCAACTGCCGTTTCTAGGGTAAAGCACCAAGCGTGAGCTGGCGAAAGGTGGTCTCCGGACGGGTTGGCGTTCATGGGGCAATAAATTTTGGAATCTCTGCCGCCGGCAAAACGCTGACCGGGGTGCCGCTGCGGTCCGTGAGGGAAAGGCCAAGCACGCGGACGAGCAAATCGTTCAAATGGGTCAGATTGATGGGCTTGGTCAGGAAGTCATCCATACCGGCGGCGAGACACGCTTCGCGGTCGTGGTCGAAGACGCTCGCCGTGAGCGCGATGATGGGAGTGTGCGCGCGGCCTTCACTCGCTTCGCGGGCGCGAATCCGGCGGGACGCCTCGAATCCATCCATCTCCGGCATTTGGCAGTCCATGAAGATGAGCGCGTGACTGCCATGCTCCCACTGATCCATCGCCTCGATGCCATTGAGGGCGACATCCACCTCGAAGCCCCGCTTCTTCAACAGCACCGTCGCGAGCTTGCGGTTCACGGCGTTGTCCTCGACAAGGAGCGCACGCAGGCTCCGGGCGGAGACGGCGCGGTGGAAGAGGGCGGTCTGACTCGAACCGTGGCCCAGGCTGCTGGCCGGAGACGCCCCACGTTCGGTCGATGGCGGTGCCTGGCACTTCTCCAGTTGCATCGTGAACCAGAAGGTGGAACCGGCCCCCGGCTCGCTGCAGACACCGATTTCGCCGCCCATCAATTCCACGAGCTTGCGACAGATCGTCAGGCCCAGGCCGGTGCCGCCGAAACGGCGGGTGGTCGAAAGGTCCGCCTGCACGAACGGCTGGAAAAGCGTACGCTGAACCTTCTCGCTGATGCCGGCGCCGGTGTCGCGCACGTTGAAGCGCAGGTCAATGACCTCGGCGCATTCCGCGTTGCCGGTGACTTCGACCACCACCTCACCCTGCGCCGTGAACTTGATGGCGTTGCTGAACAGGTTGAGCAACACCTGCCGCAGCCGGTGCGAGTCTCCGCGCACACGGGCCGGCAGACCCGGCGCAAGGCGGCAGCCGGTGACCAGTCCCTTCTCCCGCGCGCGGGGACTGAGCAGCTTCACGGTACCCTCCACGACTTCGCGCAGATCGAACTCGATGGTTTCCAGCGTGACGCCGCCGGCTTCGAGCTTCGAAAAATCCAGGATGTCGTTGAGAACAGCCAGCAACGCCTCGCCGCTGGCGAGCGCGGTCGAGGCGAAGTCGCGCTGCTCCGCGGTCAGTTCCGTATCGAGCAGCAGGCCGGTCATGCCGAGGACGCCGTTCATCGGCGTGCGGATTTCGTGGCTCATCATGGCCAGGAATGCACTCTTGGCCTTGCTGGCGGCGTGCGCTTCACGGGCCAGGACGTTCGAACGCTGCGCCTCCGCCGCCAACTCCTCGTTGGCGGCGCGCAGCTCGACCGTGCGGGCGTGGACGAGTTGTTCGAGCCGGGCGAATTGCTGCCGGAGTTCGTGGGCCAGCCGCCATTTCTCCGTGAGAGCGTTGGCCAGTTGGCGCACCTCCACGTTGTCGAACGGCTTCTTGAGGATCACGAAGCGGTCGGTGCAGCCCAGCCGCGCAATCATTTGTTCCAGCGTGTAGTCCGAGTAAGCGGTGCAGATGACCACCTGTAGTTCGGGACAAACCTTCCAGATTCTTTCAATCGTCTCGACGCCGTCCCAGCCCGGCGGCATCCGCATATCGACGAAGGCCATCGCGTAGGGTCGGCCCGCCGCGCACGCCTGCTCCACGCGCTGCAGCCCTTCCTGGCCTTGCAAGGCGGATTCGATGAGGAACTCCTCCCGCTTCGACGCGGCGACCCCGGTACTGCCGAACAAGTCGGCGCGCGAGGAGGCGAGACCCTCGTCGTCCTCGCCCGCGAAGATCTTTTTGAAATCCTCGTGGATGGACGGGGTGTCGTCGATCAGCAGGATGCGGTTGTTTTTGGATTCGGGAGTCATGCGTCGAGAATTGTCTTCGTGTCTGGGGCCTTCGAGGACAGCCCCGTGCGGGCATTGGTCTGGACCGTCGCCGACAAACCCGCAGCTCGCTGCGCTTGGACCGGCAGTTCGAGGGTGAACGTCGCGCCGGTGCCCAGGCCGTCACTGCGCGCCGTCAGCGCGCCGCCCATTTCCTTGGCGGCGTTGGCCGCGCTGTGGAGGCCGAAGCCGTGGCCTTCCTTCTTCGTGGTGAATCCGTGGTTGAAGATGCGGTTCAAGTTCTCCGGCGGAATGCCCTCCCCGTTGTCGATGACGGTGATGCGGACACGGTCGTGTTCGTGCGTGGCGCGCACGGTGATGCGCTTGTCCTCGCGGCCCGCGTCGTCGCAGGCGTGCTTGGCGTTGCGCAGGAGGTTGATCAGGATCTGCAGCACCTTGTGTTTGTCCACGCAGACCTGCGGCAGATCAGCGGCCATTTCGCACACCAAGTTGACCTCGTGCTTCTGAAAGGAACCGGCGTTCATGCGCACCGCGTCCTCGATCAGCTCGACCGGGCTGAGGTGGTCCGTCAGGCCGGAGACCTTGGCGTAGCTCTGCTGCATGGCCACGATGTCCTTGATGTGCTCGACGTTCTTCTGGAGCGAGGCGACCTCCTGGAGCTGCGTCTCCTGCTGCCGGGCCAGCTGGCCAGCCAGCTGGGCGAGGAACTCCGACACCTTGGGCCCGCGCGGATCGCTGGCGAAGAACGCGCCCAGGTTCGGCCCCTGCTCGCGCAGCAGCCCGACCACCCGGCCCAGCTCGGCCACCGGCGTCTTGCGCACCAGTTCCGAGACCAGGCCGGCCGAGACGTTCACGCTGTTGAGCACGTTGCCGACGTTGTGCAAAACGCCCGTG
>CAYQBV010000433.1:0-3561 GCA_964415705.1 uncultured Chthoniobacter sp.
CACTCGTGCTCGATCCCGTCGCCATCGACTGGTCGCCCGACGGACGCCTGTGGGTCGTCGAGATGGCCGACTATCCGCTCGGCCTGGATGGCAAAGGCAAACCCGGCGGCCGCGTGCGCGTGCTCGAAGACACCGACGGCGACGGACGCTACGACAAGTCCACGCTCTTCGCCGACGGCCTCACTTTTCCCACTGGCCTGCTCACCTGGCGCGACGGCGTCATCGTCACCGCCGCGCCCGACGTACTTTTTCTCCGCGACACCGACGGCGATGGCAAAGCCGACACGCGCGAGGTGCTCGTGAGCGGCCTCACCACCGGCAACCAGCAGCTCCGCGCGAACGGTCTGCGCTGGGGACTCGACGGCTGGGTCTATTGCGCGGCGGGCGGGCATCACGGCCAATACGGCATGGGCACAAAGCTCCACACGAAAACGGGCGATGTGCTCGTCGGTTCGCGCGACTTCCGTTTTCGGCCCGACACCGGCGAACTCGCAGCGGAAAGCGGGCCGTCGCAATTCGGCCGCAACCGCGACGACTGGGGGCACTGGTTCGGCACGCAGAATTCGCGACCGCTTTGGCACTACGTGCTGGCCGACCACTACCTCGCGCGCAATCCGCACGTCGCCGCGCCCAATCCGCAACAGCAGGTCGTCGTGCCGCTGAATCCGAAGGTCTGGCCCGCCACTGCGCTGGAGAAACGCTACCATTCGTTCGGCGAAAGCGGGCACTTCACCAGCGCGTGCAGCGGGATGATTTACCGCGACGAATTGCTCTTCGCGCGCGGACCGGAGCAGCACGCCTTCACGTGCGAACCGTTTCACAATCTCGTGCAGCACAACGTCGTCACCGACTCCGGCGTGAGCTTCACCGCGCGCCGCGCGCCGGGCGAGGAGCAGCGCGAATTTTTCGCCAGCGAAGACCGCTGGTGCCGCCCCGTGATGACCCGCACCGGCCCCGACGGCGCGCTGTGGGTCGTGGACATGTATCGCTACATGATCGAGCACCCCGAGTGGCTGCCGAAAGAGGGCAAGGCCGAGTTGCTCCCGCACTACCGGCTCGGCGACGACCGCGGGCGCATCTATCGCGTGCTTCCGAGCGGTGTCGCTGCGCGAAAAATCACGCGCCTCGACAAACTCAGCACCGCCGAACTCATCGCCGCGCTCGACTCGCCGAACGAGTGGCAGCGCGACAAAGCGCACATGATGCTCGTCTGGCGCGCGGACGCGGCAGCGCTCCCGCTTTTGGAAAAGATGGCCGCGGAAAGCGCAAACCCGCGCGCGCGTCTGCACGCGCTGTGCCTCGCGGAAACGCCCGCCGCCATCATCCGCGCTCTCACCGATTCGCATCCCGGCATCCGCGAAAATGCCGTGCGCCTCGCGGAGAAACATCCCACGCCGGAGATCATCGCCGCCGCCGCGAAGCTCGTGCATGACCCGGACGCCAAGGTGCGCCTGCAACTCGCCTGCACGCTCGGCGAGTGGAAAGACGCCGCCGCGGGCGATGCGCTCGCGCACCTCGCCGTGAAAGACTGCGCCGAGCCGTTCATCGCCGCCGCCGTGATGAGCAGCGCCGTCCCGCACGTGCGCCCGCTGACCGATGCCGTGACCAAAGCCAGCGGCGAACCGCTGCGGATTTTCGGCCCGTCCCTCACGAAACTCGCCAAAGCCCTCGGCGAGCCCGCACCCGCCATCATCGCCGCCGCGCCAGAAAGCCCGGACACCCCGGCCCCGCCCGCCAGCCGCGGCGACGTCATCAAAAAATTCCAGCCCGCGCTGAAACTCACCGGCAACGCCGCCAATGGGCGCGCCGTTTTCACCCAGCTCTGCACCACGTGCCACAAACTCGGCGACACCGGCCACGAAGTCGGCCCCAACCTCGTCTCCGTCGCCGCCCATCCTCCGGAGAAACTGCTCGTCAACATCCTCGACCCCAGCGCCGAGATGCAGCCCGGATACTACGCGTATCAGTGCCGCCTCACCGACGGCACCGAAGTCTTCGGACTCATCGCCAGCGAAACCGCCAACAGCATCACCTTCAAACTCCCCGACGGCACCACCCGGCCCGTGCTGCGCAAAGAAATCGCCGCCCTGCAAAGCACCCGCGCCTCCCTCATGCCGAATGGCCTCGAAGCCGCGCTCGACCTGCAAAAACTCGCCGACCTCATCGCCTTTCTCCGCACCGGCAGCCCACCCTCGACCCCGTGAGGAAATCGCGGACTGCGCCCGGCAGTCCACCACTTGACGCCCCCCGCAGCGAGCGCTTAGCCTCCGCACCCTATGTCCAAAAATGCGCTCGTCCTTTCGCTGACACTTCTCGGCTGCGTCATGCCGCTGCGCTGGAGCGAAGCGGCGGTGGTCTACCGCTCCTCCGAGGGCTGGTCCGTGGAAGGCGAGGAATCCGCCGACACCGGCTCGGCCGCCGCGCAGATGCGCTACGCCGAGGACCTCGAAAAGAAGGGCGACGAGGTGGGCGCTTACAAAGCCTACAAGGTCCTCGTCAAACGCTACGGCCTCTCCGTTCTCGCCCCCAAAGCGCAGCGGAAAATCGGCATCCTGCTCCAGAAACACGCCGACTACGACAAGGCCTTCGAAGCCTACAACATCTACCTCACCAAATACCCGCAGGGCGTCGATTTCGACTCGGTGGTCGAGCAGGCTTTCACCATCGCGAAGCTCTTTCTCGACGGGCAGAAGCGCAAGATCATGGGCGTGCCCACCACCAGCTCGATGGGCCGCGCGCAAACCATGTTCGAGACCATCGTAAAAAACGCGCCATTCAGTAAGTTCGCACCGCTGGCGCAGTTCAACGTCGGCCAGGCGCTGGAAAAGCAGGCCAAGTATCCCGAAGCGATCAAAGCCTATCAGGTCGTGGTGAACAAATATGCGGGCGACGCCATCGCCGACGACGCGCTCTATCAGGTCGGCTACGTGCGGCTGCGCGAAACGCGGGAAGGTTCCTACGACCGGGCGACCGCTTCCAAAGCCCGGGAGTCGTTCGAGGATTTCATCAACCGCTATCCTGAGAGCGAAAAAGTGCCGCAGGCCAGGGAAAACCTGAAGTCACTCGAAGGCGGCAACGCCAAAAGCTCCCTCGACATCGCCCGCTACTACGACAAGACCAAACAGCACCGCGCCGCCGTCATTTACTACAATGATGTGATCAAAACCCAGCCCGGCTCCCCGGAGAGTGAGATCGCCAAAGCGCGCATCGAGGAACTGAAGCAGCAGTTTGGCGGGGACGCCCTGCACGCCGGCCCCGAGCGCACCGAGACCGGCGCACGCGCCGCCCAGCGCCGGAAGCTCCAGGCGAAACTCGATACCGCCTCCCGCCCGGATTACGTGGGGCCGCCCGTCGTCGTGCCCGAGGAAAAAGTCATCTCCACCGGCACTCCCGGCAAACCCAAGCTGCGCACCTCACCGAGCCAGATCGGTCCCGCCGTCGAACCTCCGCTCCCCGAGACGCTCCCCGCCACGCCCGACCCCGATCTCCCGAAGCCCCCGCAATGAGGCTCGCCTTTTGCCTGCCTCTCGTCGCCCTGCCCTTGAGCGGTTGTGCCGCGTA
>CAYQBV010000434.1:0-3540 GCA_964415705.1 uncultured Chthoniobacter sp.
GGTTGCGCGATCACTTGGCAGGCCCGGCGCTCGCTCACCTTCAGGTGCTCCTGCAAATGCAGGACCGCCTGACGTTTACGCTCCAGGCTCACCACGTTGCCAGCGCCCTCCGGCGCTGCCCTGAGGGCTGCCTGCGGCAGGCTGTCTCGCTCCGCTCGGCTCCCCCACCAGCTCCTGGAGCATCGCGTTGTCCAGGGCCCTGTCCGCCACGATCCGCTTGAGCCGCCCGTTCTCCTTCTCCAGTTCCTTGAGCCGTTTGACCGTCTCCTCACGCGCTCCGCCATACTGCTCTTGCCATCGGTGGTAGGTCGGTGGGCTGACTTCCAGTTTCTTGCAGACCTCCTCGACGCTCTGGCCTCCGGCCAGTTCCGTCGCGGCCTCGCGCAGCTTCTTGATGATTTCTTCAGGTGTATGTCGTTTGCGTTTCATGGTGAGAGTTGGGCGGCGCTGCCGCGCCGCCAACTCTCATCGCGCCTGGATCAACTTTCGGGGGGCAGGCCACGGAAAATCATTACCTGGAATGTGTGCCAGGTTTCGTCCTCCCGCTGTTCACAGGCTTGCGCAAGGCGGAACTCGAACGTCTGGAGCCCAAGAACATCACCGCCGAGGGGATCACTCTGCCCACTGGCTCCACAAAATCCGGTCGTCGGCGATTCATCGAAATGCCCGCGCCGCTGGCCGCATGGCTGAAAGCTTATCCGTTTGCGGAAACGGTTCTTCCCTCGAACTGGTTCCGCAAAGAAAAAGCGGTGCGCAGGAAGGCCGGGTGGAGGGTATGGAGCGATCTGTTCGATCCGCCGGAAGCTGACAGGGACGCCCCCGATTGGCCTGACAACGGTCTCAGGCATACTCACGCGTCAGTGCTGCTCGCGCTGGGCAAGCCACTGGACAATTTGACCTTCGAGTTCGGACACTCCGGGGGTGCAGCCGTTCTGAAGTCCCATTATTTCGGAGCGATGTCCAAAGCCGAGGCGATCAAGATCTGGGCCATCGGCCCCAAGGACACCGTGGTTCCTCTCATTGCGGAAGTCCCCTCAACCTTCGGCAATCAGGCAGCCAACTCCAGATAAAAACGGCGAGACACGAGACCCAGGGGAATGCTCACATCCACGTGGCAACCGACATTCGTGTTTCCAAAGTGGAGTTGGAGAAATGCTGCGACTGCAGAAAATTGCTTTCGCGCCCGGCGCACCAGGGACTGTCAGAACCAAGATCGGCGTCGGGGAGTGAGGGGGTCTGGTGGGCTTTTTTGCAGTAGGCATGGCGGCGATAAAGTCCGGAGTGCGTGCGCTGCATAAGAAAAATCCCGCCCGCGCGGATGGTTGATTTTCAACCTGCCCCGAAGCCGGCGGGCGGACGCACGCCGCACCCGAGGCCTCCCCCCTCGGAAAATGAAAAGGACGCCCTCGCGGGCGTCCTTTTCGTCCAGCGCTTTGCGCTACGCGGCTGCTTATTTCGCAAGTTCGATCTTCGTCAGCGCGATCGTCTTCTGGCCGTCCTTTACGCTGATCACGCCCTCGGCAGTGACCTTCTCAGCACCTTTGCAAATTTTGCCGTGAAAGGCCTTCGAGACGTCGTTGGCGTCGCAAAGAATGGTTTCCTTTTTGCCGTCCGCACCAGTCACGATGATGGCATTCTGGCATTCGGTGGCGGTTTTGAGATCACATTTGGCGCAGGTGCCATCACCTTGGATTTTCGTCGTGTCCGCCGCCTGCACGGAGAGCCCGAGCGCGGAGAGGACGATGATACTGAGGAGTGCGAGTTTTTTCATTTTTGGTTTGTTGTTCGTTGAATGCTCCATGGAGCGGTTGGGCATTTCAGACGCGAGGCGGGCGGGTTTGTTCAAGGAAATCAATCCCGATCTTGGCACCTCCCGGCCGGCCGGCAACTCCGCCGGTGGCGCGGGAGCGGGTGACACTGCGAGGAATTTGCTTTCGCGCCCGCCGCTCCGGATCGGCGTCGGGGAGGGAGGGGGTCTGGTGCATCCCGCACCAAACATCATCCCCATTGAGCGATTCTTGAATCCGAACCGTGATTTGCAGCGGAAAACCGGGTGACTTCGGAACCGAGCGGTGAACGCCGACGAAGTCCCACCCAGCTCAAATCTCACGCACCAATGAAGACCCTCACCTCACTCCTCAAGACCAGCGCCTGCACCGGCACCTTTGCCCTGGCTGCGCTTTTCACCCAGTCGCCGCTTTGCGCCGCGGAAAGGAACGTCGCCTCCTTTGAGACGGACGAGTCTTTGGAATCGTGGACTTCGGTGAATGACGGCGTGATGGGCGGGATCTCCAAGGGTGGGTTCAAGCGCTCCGAGCAGGGGACGCTGCTTTTCACCGGCGATCTCTCGCTGGAGAATAACGGCGGCTTTGCCTCCATCCGCATGAAATCCGGCGCGCTCGGGCTTTCGGGCATGGCCGCCCTGGTGGTGAAAGCGCGTGGCGATGGCCGGACTTACTGGGTGGATCTGCGAGTTACCGACCAAATGCGCGCCAGCTCTTACCGGGCCTACCTTCCGACGACGGCGGGGGAATGGCAGGAAACACGCATCCCTTTCGCCGATTTCAAGCTGCAGGCTTTCGGGCGCGAACTCCCAGTCAAACCGCTCAATGCGGATGCGGTGGCGTCTGTCGGATTCACGCTGGCCGACAAAAAAGCCGGACCTTTTTCCCTCGAAATCGGAGCGGTGAAAGCTTCCGGAGGAGAAGCGGGCGCGGAGCCGGACAAGAAGGGGAACACCTTGGTGGATGTGGCCCAAGGAGCCGGTGCCTTTAAGACCCTTCTCGCCGCAGCCACCGCCGCGGATCTCGTGGGAGTGCTCTCGGGCGAGGGACCATTGACGGTGCTCGCGCCGACCGATGAGGCTTTTTCCAAGCTGCCTTCCGGAACGGTGGAGACTTTGCTGAAACCCGAGAACCGGGACCAACTCGTGGGTATTCTCAAAAACCACGTAATTGCGGGCCGCGTGACTTTGGCCAAAGCGCTGGAGGCCCGCGAGGCGGCGTCGCTGCAGGGTTCCAAAATTGCCTTCAAGTTTGATGACGGACGGGTTCGCGTCGGACCAGCGACCCTCATCAAGGCTGACATCGCGGCCTCGAATGGTGTGATCCATGTGATCGATCAGGTGTTGATTCCAGCCGCCACGGAAACCGGGCCTTTGAAGCCAAAGGGACTGATCGACCTGGCGATCGGACGCGCCGTGCCGATTTTCAACCACGGCGATGTGGTGGGGTGCGCCGCGATTTACGAAGTCACGGCTGAGGCCCTCCGCACCATGAGCAGCGTACCGGAGGCTTCCCGCAAACTGCTGACCAAAGCGCTCAAGGAGGCGCGTGCGGAGACGTCCGCCCGCCAGCGGGCGTGGATTCTCCGCGCCGCGCTCGACCAGACTTTGGTGAGTCTGAGCTGATAAAGCCGGCATGTCCCCGCGGGCGGCGGGTGTGGCAACTCAACCTGCAGGCGGCTGACGTCTGACTGCGAGGAATTTGCTTTCGCGCCCGCCGCACCGGAAACGCTCAGAACGCGGCCGGGCGTCGGGGA
>CAYQBV010000435.1:0-3518 GCA_964415705.1 uncultured Chthoniobacter sp.
GCCCCCACCTGGACGCCCCTGCGGCAAGTCCCCGCGGCGATCGGCACCCGTGCGCTGAAATTCATCGACCCGGCCACCGGGCAGCCCGAGCGGTACTACCGGGTCGTCACGCCGCAGCAGTAGGATTTCGCCGCGATCGAAGTGGATTGCTTCGGTTTCATTGCCTCGCGGGCCAACGACGCTGGTAAAAACTTTACCAAAAATCATTCGACGCCGAACCGAGATTTCGCAAACTGAATACATGACGAGACGCACCGCGCTGATCCTCTGCTTTCTGCTGACCGTTTTGACGGGCAGAGCGGATGTCATCATTTCCGAATTTCTCGCCAGCAACACGGCTGGACTCACGGACGAAGATGGGGAGACCTCGGACTGGATCGAGCTTTACAACGATGGCACGGCGACGGTGGATCTGACGGGCTGGCGCCTTACGGATGACGCGGCTGATTCCGCAAAATGGGTGTTTCCTGGCGTGAATATCGAGCCCAAAGGATTCGTGGTGGTCTTCGCTTCCTCGAAAAACCGCCGCAATCTAGCGGCGAACCTCCACACCAATTTCAAACTTGCGGCGAGCGGGGGCTACCTCGGGCTTTTCCGGCAGGATGGCAGTTCAGCGACCGTGTTTGCCGCGTATGCCGCGCAGTATCCGGACAGATCGTTTGGCACTCTCCAGACCGTCGCGACGACCACGTATTTGGCGACCAATGCTTCTTTGAAATATCTCGTGCCCGCGGACGATGCCTTGGGCGCCACTTGGACGGCGCGGACGTTCAGCGATGCGGCTTGGCCGGCCGGCACGAACGGCGTGGGTTTTGAATCGCAGACGAACGGGTGGTTGTTCAAATATTTCAAGTCCAGCGGGACCATCGGCAATCTCGCGCAAGCCGAGGCTGTGATTGCGAGCCCCTCGGGACAGACGTCGCAGAGTACGACAGCGACTTTCAATTTCATCAACTCCGGCGGTAACGGGCACTATACGGGGGACATCAACCCAGCACCGCTGAACGGCAGCGCCATTGACAATTACGTCGTTGAAGGAACGGGCGTGATTACCATTCCGACAGCCGGTGTGTGGTCGTTTGGCGTGAATAGCGACGATGGCAGCCGCACGCAGATCGACCTAAACAAGGACGGCGATTTCAACGATGCTGGTGAAACGGCGAGCGACGACGTGATCTCGGGTGCGCACGATTTCATCCGGCAGTTCACTTTCCCAACGGCGGGCGACTACAGCATCCGGGTAGTGGTCTTCCAAAGCACTTCTGGGTCGGAGGGTGAGGTCTTTGCGCGCCAGGGAACGTTCAATTCATGGACTGCGGATTTCAAACTGGTCGGGGATACGGCTGGCGGCGGCTTGGTCATCCGCTCAGTTCCTCCCGCTGGGGGGAGTGGGATCCTCGGAATGGTCGGGACGAATCTGCTCGCGTCGATGGCGAACGCCGTGCCCAAGAAATCGTCAGCCTTCCTCCGTTACGGCTTTAATGTGCCGAGTGCCGCCGCGGTCGCTTCGCTGACCATGCGGGTGAATTACGAAGACGGATTCGTTGCTTATTTGAACGGCACCGAAGTCGCCCGGCGCAATGTCCCGGCCGGTTCCCCGGCTTACAACTCCGTGGCCAGCAGTGACCGGGCTACCGCGCAGGCCTTGGTTGCGGAGACGGTGGATCTCTCGCCGTTTGTCAGCGCGTTAGTCAATGGCACGAATGTGCTCGCCGTCCATGGGCTCAATGATGCTGCGGCGAGCGGCGACTTCCTTATCCGACCGCAGCTTTCCCAGTTTGTCGTGAGTCCGGGAGCGAGCAGTAATCTCACCACGCCGACCCCCCGCGCGTTCAACGTCACGACGGTCTATAACAAGGTTGCCCCGGTGATTGTGAGCGTGGGTCACGGTTTTTACAGCACGCCGCAATCCGTCGCTCTCTCCACGGCGACGGCAGGCGCGACCATCTACTATTCGTTTGATGGCTCCGAGCCGTCCTCCACCTCGCCGACCAGTGCGGCTTATACTGCGCCCATCACGATCAACAAGACGACGACTCTCCGTTACCGCGCACAAAAAGCCGGGTCCGAAGCGAGCAGCATTTTCACCCAGACTTACTTTTTCACCGCCGACATTAAGAATCAGAGCGCCAATTCCGAGTCCGCCGGTGGGACTGCCCCGGTCATCGTGAACCCGCCCGGTGCCACCACCCCGACCACCGCTTGGCCGGGTGGAGGAAACGTCAACGGCCAGATCCTCAACTACGGGATGGATACCGATATCGTGAATTCGCCGACTTACGGACCACAAATCGAGGGTGCTCTCAAGGCCATCCCGAGTTTCTCCATCGTCACGGATCTCAACAACCTCTTCAACACCGCGACGGGTATCTACGTAAACCCGGGTTTGGATGAGTTGGCGGCCGAACGATCCGCCTCGGTGGAACTGATTTACCCGGATGGCAAAACGGGATTTCAAATCAATTGCGGGCTCCGTCTCCGTGGTGGATTCAGTCGTTCGGGGGGCAATCCCAAACATGCGTTCCGCTTCTTTTTCCGGGATACTTACGGTGCCTCGAAGCTGGACTTTCCGCTCTTTGGCAATGATCCCACGGCTGCGACCAGCTTCGACAAATTTGATCTTCGGACCGCGCAAAACTACTCGTGGAGCTTTGGCGGCGATAGTAACAATTTTTTTGTTCAAGATCAGTTTAGCCGAATCACGCAACTTGCGATGGGGCAGGTCAGCAGTCACAGCCTGCATGCGCACCTTTACGTGAATGGACAATACTGGGGCCTCTACAACGTGGACGAGCGTCCCGAAGCCAGATTTGGGGCGTCGTATTTCGGCGGCGATCCGGATAACTTCGACACCGTGAAAGTCGATCCGGACAATGGCTATAACCTCGAGGCCACCGATGGAGATCTCGCGGCGTGGACGGCCTTTTGGACGCTGGCGGATGGGATGAATGCCACCACCGGCGATGCCGTGTATCAGCAGATGCAGGGCAAAAATCCGAACGGCACCCCCAACGCGGCGTATCCGGTGTATCTCGATCCGGCCAACCTCATTGACGAGATGATCACCATCTACTGGTCTGGCAACCTTGATGCGATCGTCTCCAACTTCCTTGGCAATACATCATGCAACAACACGTTTGCCTTCCGTGACCGGACCGGGGCGAGCGGCGGGTGGAAGTTTGTCCTTCATGACTCCGAGCACACCCTCCGCGGTGAGCTGCTGAACGTAAATCGGCTTGGTTCCAGTGTTGGCAATGGCTGGGCCGCCGGCGACAGCGCTCAGCAGGGGGCCAATGCCCTGAGTAAATCCGGCGGGCAATACATCTGCACTCAACTGCTCAAATATTCCACGGACTTCCGGACGCTTTTCGCCGATCGGGTTTACAAGCACCTTTTCAACACCGGCGCGCTCAGCGTCCCTGTTGCCCAAGCCCGGCTTGATGCCTTGAAGTCGGAAATCCTTGCCCCCATGATCGCCGAGTCCGCGCGGTGGGGCGACTCCAAGAGCGCGACACCGC
>CAYQBV010000436.1:0-3515 GCA_964415705.1 uncultured Chthoniobacter sp.
GCGCGAACGAGGAGTGCGAAGCGAAGAAGGAAAAGATCCGCACGGCCTGAGCGCTCGCTCAGGTTCGCTCAAGCGCGGGGTGACGGAGGGTGGAAAATCGCGGTTGCCAATCCCCCGGAATGCTTGGCAGCCAGGCCGCGAAGCTCATTTCCATCCACCGGCGGCGAGACCAGTCTCCACACCCGGCAGGCGCTCAAGAGCCGGAAGCGCGCCGCTCTCTTCCTGCTCCCTTACTTCCCGCCTGCCCAGATGACCGCGTTTTTCAGCAGGGTCTGGTATTCGGGGAGGTCGTGGGTGCGGGCGTCGTGACCGAGGGTGAGGCCGACGATGCGGGCTTTGGGGTGCTTCACGACGAAGACTTGCGGGAACTCCTTGCCGCTCTTGCGGCTGGTCGCGGTGGCGAGGACTTCGATGGGCGTGGCGGCGGGGTCGGCGTTGTAGTTGTAAAGTTCGTCGGTGATTTCAAACTCCGCGGTCACGCCTTTGGTGATGGCGTGTTCGGCGTTCGTGATTTTCATCGTGAAGGGGCCAAGGGCGTCGTGGCCGCGGGTGCCGCCGCCGATGATTTCCTTGTTCCAGTCGGGGAAGTTTCTCCACGCGTACCAGGTGCCGGGGTGGTGCGCGACGATGGCGCCGCCGCGGTTCGCGTAGTCGATCAGGGCCTTTTTCGTGGCGGAGCTGATGGGCTGGTTGGCGCTGAGCAGGAGCACGTCCACGCGGTCGAGGATGGCGGGGATGCCGTTGAGGTTCTGGGTGAAATCGACCCAACCCACGACGGGCGTGAGCGTGGCTTTGTCGGTGCCGCCAAAAAATTTCACGAAGTCGTGTGAGGAACCTCCGCCGACGATGAGCACGCGCGGGCCGTTGGCGGGACGCGTGGCCGGCGGCTGCGGGACGGGGTCGGTGAACTGCGGTTTGAAGTTCGCGTCTTCATTGGTTTCGGTAGCGCTGGGCTTCGCGGACGCGGCAGGCGGGACGCCCGCCGGACTCACAGCCGGGACGCCGGTGCCACTCTCGGCGGTGATGGCCACGATCGTCGGCGCGGCGTTTTTGCCGAAGCTCTCCAGCACGATGCGGTCGATCTCCAGCACGCCGCTGAGCGACTTCGTGAACCAGCGCATCTGCCGGTCTCTCACGATCCCCTCGGCGTATTTCGAGCCGGGGACATCCACGCGGTTGAAGTAGTCGGCAAACTCGCTGCCGTTCTTGCACACGAAGGTTTCGCTCGCTCCGCCGGTGGCGTGGACGGTGATCTTCAGCACGTCGCTGCGGTCGTCGTTGTTTTGAAAACCCCAGCCGGTGACGCCGCCGAGGAAGTGCAGCCGGTTCGCCTTGAAGCCCCCGACTTTGACCTCCACGCGCTGGGGCATGGTCTGCGCCACGGAGCCGCCGGGGCCACCTTTGAGCACGATGATGTTCGACCCGCCCGCCGCTTTCTCCGGCGCGACGACGCTGAACGGGATGCCCCCGACGAGGACCGTGCCGGTCTTCGCAAACTCGAACGATTCGTTCTTCGCGGCGGCGCTTTGGTAAAGGCCGCGCGCGGTGTTGGTGGTGAAAACGCCCTTGAGATCGAGCACGCGGAATTTCCCGCCATCCACGCTCTGCATGAAGGCGATGATGTCGCGCAGAGCCTCGCCGCCGAGCCCCTCGAAGCCCTCGGGCATGAGCGAGCGCCCGGTGTTCACGCGCGATTTCAGGTCGGCGACTTTCACTTCCTGCACGCCGGCGAGGCTCTTCAGCGTGATGCTCGCCGCGTTTTCCGACGCGATGACGCCGGCGAAAAGCTGGCCGTCTTTCGTTTCGAGATTCCACGCGTTGAAGGTCGGGTCCACCTCGGCGTTCGGGTCCACGATGGCGCCGAGCAACTCGCCCGCGCCGTGCGCGCCCATGCCGGTGAGCGCGGGGCCGAGGTCCACGCCGATGTCGCCGTACTTGTGGCACGTCGCGCAGGTTGTGGTGAAAAGCGCCTTGCCCTTCACGGGGTCGCCTTTGCCCTCGACCACGGGGAGCAGCTTGGCGATGGCCTCCTTCTTGGCCTTCGCGAGCGGGTTCAGCTCGGTGAGCATTTCGGTGGCGCGTTTGGCCACGCCTTTGTCGGGATGGGTGCGCAGGCGCGCGGCGGCGGTGGGGCCGAGCGTGGTCACGTCCACGGCGTTGGCTTTCAGCGCGTCGAGGAAGGCGAGCGTCCAGTCGGCGCGCTTGAGCAGGGTGTCAAAGGCGGGCGTCTGCACGTCGGCGGGCATCTTGGCGTAGGCGGCGGAAAGGGCCGCGCCCACGCTGGCGTCGTCGGTCTCGCCGAGCGCGGCGATGAGGCCGCGCTGAAAGCCGGGCGTGCCGGCGGCGGCGAGCTGTTTGACGACGGCGGGCAGGATCGCGGCGTCGCTGCCGCGGAGGCCGATGAGGCTGCGCGCGGCGGCGAGGCGGGTGGCGTCGTCGGCCTTGGTGTCGGCGACGGCGGCGAGGAGCGAACCGGAGAGTTTGGCGACCTCGCCCTTGAGCGCGCCGGCCTTGTCCCACTTCGCGGCCAGCGGGAGCACGCTGGCATTGGCTCCGCTGACGAGCAGCTTGGCGAGCGCGGCGGAAAGTTCCGGCGTCATCTCGGGCGCGGCTTTGAGCGATTTGTTGAGCTTGTCGAGCATCGCGCCCTTGAGCGCGTCGGCGCTGGCGGGCTTGGCCGCGAGCGCGATGACGAGCTTGGCGGCGGCGTCCGTGTCGTTCTTGCGTCCGATGGAATCGGCGAGCTGCGCGACGAGCGGCGCGAGCGGCGCGGGATCAGCGCTGTCGAGCGCGGCGGCGATGCTGGCGGCGGGGTTTTGCAAGGCCGCGGCGACGGCGGCGCTACGCTGGAAGTCGTCGTCGAACTTCGGCCAGGCGGCGATGAGGGCTTTCGCCAATTGATCACCAAGCTCCCCAGCAGCCGCGCAGCGCAGTGCAGCCAACCGAACTTGTGGATTGGAGTCCGTCAATGCAGAGGCTGGCAGGTCGAATTTTTTTGCTGCTACCGCTAGCGATGCCGCTTCCGCTTTTGGAGCAACGTGCGCGACGTGGTCTTCGAGAATATTTGCTGCGTTGCGGCGAACGGAGGGTTCCGGATCCGTGAGGGCGCGTTTTGCGAAATCAACCGCTACGAAAGGAAACATCCGATAGAGCGTCCACAATGCTGCAATGCGTGTCTCTGGCATCGGTGCCGCACATAAATCGCCAACCGACTTACCAACGCCTTGGCGAAACGTACGCTCCTCGGTTACGTCCGTTTGACGGCCCAATTCACGAGTCGTGATCGCCTCCACCAGCAACCGACTCGCTGTCATCCGCACATGCGCGCTCGGATGTCCCAGCGCTTTCGCCAGCTCCGCGACGCCCGCCTTCGACAAATCCGGCACCGCGACCTTCTTCGCGTCCTTGTGGTCCACGCGCCAGATGCGGCCGAAGTAGTGGTCGCGGTCGGGGCGCACGGCGGCGTTGACCTTGTTGTGGTCGGGGCCGCGCGTGTCGTTGTGGATGACGGCCTG